>CAZXHL010000077.1:0-12010 GCA_964640545.1 uncultured Bacteriovorax sp.
GTTTTTAGGATTTACAAAGTCTGTAGCTCCAAATTTCTTGGCCATTGCGAATTTGTCTTCATTGATATCAATAGCAATGATTCTGCCGGCTTTCGCCATCTTTGCGCCTTGAATTACCGAGAGTCCAATCCCACCCAATCCAAAAACTGCTACGGTAGCACCTTCTTCGACTTTTGCGGTGTTCATGACCGCACCGATTCCTGTAGTAACACCGCATCCGAGCAGGCAGACTTTGTCGAGCGGAGCGTCTTTGCTGATCTTCGCGAGTGAAATTTCAGGGAGCACTGTGTATTCCGCAAAGGTCGATGTTCCCATGTAATGATAAATAGGCTTTCCGTCTTTTGAGAAACGGCTCGTTCCGTCAGGCATGAGGCCCTTGCCTTGAGTTTCTCGAATTCTTTGGCAAAGATTTGTTTTGCCAGAGGTACAAAATTTACAAGTGCCGCACTCAGGAGTGTAAAGGGGAATGACATGATCTCCTACTTCTAAAGTTGTAACACCTTCTCCGACTTGTTCTACGATACCACCGCCTTCGTGACCTAGGATCACGGGAAAGAGTCCTTCTGGATCAGTTCCTGAAAGAGTGTAAGCGTCCGTATGACAAACGCCCGTGGCAACGATCTTTACGAGAACTTCGCCCTTTTGCGGTGGTGCTAGATCCACTTCTTCGATGCTTAATGGTTTGTTGGCTTCCCAGGCTACTGCGGCACGTACTTTCATTCTAGACTCCTTGTAAACTTTTAATACTTTCAAGGAACTTAAGATAGCCTTAGCATAGATGCAAGTACCTAAGACCATCTACCAATTAAAACCAAGCTGTAAAGAAAGCTTTGAATGGAGCTGTAAATTTTTAGGCTTTTCGCTATATTTGCTAGAGTGAAATTTTTAAAAGGCTGGTATCTTGCTATATTTTTTTCATTTTCCTCTTGTTCGACTTTAATGACAGGTCTGCCTAGGCCAAGCTCTACCACTCAGAGATTGGCTGCCATTCCTCTCCAGAAACATTCTTTAAAAGACAATGTTAAGATAAGTTGGGACAGATACTCCATCCCCTTCATTCAGGCTAATAATGATGAAGATTTGGCCTACGCATTGGGGATCGTTCATGCGCATCTCAGGTGGGGGCAGATGGAGTTGTTAAAACGAGTCTCACAAGGCAGGCTTGCTGAATCAGCGGGCCCATTTGCTACTGATCTCGATAAGGCCATTCGTGTATTGGGTTTCGAGCGGGCCGCGAAACAAATCGAAGATGCGATGCCGATGAAGACCAAGAGCTTCTTGGGCCGATTCGTGGGTGGGATTAACGCTTACATTTCGGGCCAGAATGAGCTGGCTCATGAGCACAAAGTCTTAAATATCAAACCTGAGGTATGGACGGTAAGAGATGTCATTGTTCTCTCGCGCCTAGCTGCGACTGATGTGAGCTGGATCGACATGGCCTCATTTATTCTGGCCGATGATAGCCATCAGGCAAAGAAGACTTTTGAACTTATTCAAAGTTTAGATGAGTTGAGTAAATCAGGAAGTAATTCGTGGGTTGTTGATTCCAAGCGCTCAAAGTCAGGCAAACCTATTATAGCCAATGACCCTCATCTCGGCTTTTCGATTCCTAACTTCTGGATGCTTGTCGGGATGAAAAGCCCTAACCACCATGCGGTTGGGATGAGTATTCCAGGTCTGCCATTCTTGGCTTTAGGGAGGAATCAATACATAAGCTGGGGCGGGACCAACATGCGAGCTCAGAGCACGGACTTTGTGGAATTGAGTGATAACGAGTTGGAAGACATTGATACTGTGAAAACCACTATTAAGAAAAGATGGTGGTGGGATGAGACTTTCGAATTCCGTTATAGTGAGCATGGTCCTTTGTTGAACGATGTTCCCTTTTTTAAAGATAAGCTAGAGAAGCCTGTGGCTATGAAATGGCGAGGGCACGAGGCTAGTGACGAGATCTCAGCATTGCTTGGAGCTACGAAGGCGAAAAGTGTTAAAGAATTTTTTGCTAGCTTTAAAGGTTATGCCGTCTCCGCTCAGAATTTCCTGGTGGCAGATGTTGGGGGTAATACCGGAATGATTCGCGCTGCCGAGTTGCCAACGAGAGAAGAGGGGCAGAGTTATCCATTTATTGATGTTAGCGAGGCTACTAAGTCTTGGAGTCAGCTGTTGAATCCCTTGACCATTCCAAAAGTATATAATCCAAAAGAAGGTGTTATTGTTTCAGCCAATGATAGACCGAGTTTTATAGCTCCACTTCTGTCGAGAAACTTTGCCCCTAATCAACGAAGAGATCGAATTCTTGAGTACTTACGGTCTTCACCAAAATTCTCTGTTTCTGACTTTCAAAAGTTTCAGTTAGATGTTTTTTCTCAGATGTCATTTGATCTTAAGGAGCTATTTTTGGAGCAGGGTCTTGTAGAATCAAAGGAAGGCTTGGAGATACTAAGAGGATGGGATGGCTCCTATGAGGTTGCGTCGAAAGGGGCGGTTTTCTATCAAATCTATTTTTCCCATCTGGCTAAAGCTTGCCTGAATTCTCAGGAGCAGAGGTCCTCAAAATCTCAGTTGGTGATGAAGCATTATTTAACTAGAGATTCCGTTGATAGTTGTTGGCTTGATAGTGTTCAGGAAGCTGAAAAGCAAGCCTTAGCCTCTCGTAAAAAGTATCCGACTTGGGGCGATTTTCATAGGATGCGGGTGGCCCACCCCTTATCCAATATTCCTTTAGTTGGATCGAAGTACAGGTTTCGGGAGTTTCCGATTGCAGGTGGAGTTGAAACGGTTTTAAAGACGGCGCACGGTCTTGAAGATGGCCAACACGTGGCTCGATATGGGGCGCAGGCGAGACACATTTCTGACTTGGCTGATGCGGATAGTAACTATTTTGTTCTGTTTGGCGGTAATGATGGGTGGATTCAGTCGGAGAACTTTTTAGATCAGGTTGATCTATGGCAAAAGGGCGAGTTGATACAGTTGCCGTTAACCTTGGAAAACTTCATTAGCATTAAAACTTTGGTGCTCGAGGCGAAGCCGCTTTGAACGATGGGGGCAGTCATGGCAATCTCTTGCTTAGATTGATTTTTTCCAAAAATGTGTATCCAGCTAAGATTCTAAAGCCGTCACTCTGCGCATCCTGCGGTTAAGCTTCCCAGTAGAACGGCTTGGAGGGTGGTTTTCATTTTTGATGGCATATGAGCAGGCTAACAGGGGGCATTCGTTAGGCCTACTTGTTTTCAGGCTAAATCTAAGTTGTTTCCAAAGGCTTAAACGCTATAATAACGCGGATGAAAAGGTTTGCATTCCTCGTCCTATTTTTGGGTGTTAACTCGGCTTTTGCTGATTGGAGAACCGCGGATAAAAGTAGTGCTGGTATTGCTCCAAGTCCAGCAGAGGAACCCCTCGCTGTCGTTCAAGTTTATTACGCCCGAGCTTATAGTTGGCGAGGAACTTTTGGCGTGCACTCCTGGATCGCCACCAAGGAAGCCAATGCAGTAGGCTACACCACTTATCATGTTATTGGATGGCAGTTGAGGCGCTCCGATACTTCGGTTGTGATTCAAGAAAATGCTATACCTGATGGAAGATGGTATGGATCGGAACCAACTCTGCTAAGAGATATTCGCGGTAGCGAGGCGGAGAGTGCAATCGCGAAGATCAAAGCTGCGGCAAAGGAATATCCACACGGGGGCACCTATCATGTCTGGCCAGGCCCCAATAGCAATACATTTATTTCGTATCTGATTAGGCACACTCCAGAAATAGGTGTTGAGCTTCCACCTCATGCCATCGGCAAAGATTGGCTCGCCAATTACTGGCCTATTGGGAAAAGCGAATCCAATACGGGGTTCCAAGTTTCCTTGTATGGACTTTTAGGTTTTACGCTTGGACTCAATGAAGGTGTTGAAGTGAATTTGCTAGGTTTAAGCTTCGGGCTTGATCTCTATCGTCCGGCAATTAAACTTCCTTTGGCCGGAAGGCTCGGAATGAAAGACGAAGCACTGTGATGAATCGCCTTCCGATTCTTTCAGCAGACATTTAAGACCTGATTCAATTCTGCATGTTGAACTTTTAGGCGCCCGATGGCGCAAATTGTCCAAAAGAAAAATGGGGCGCTGATGCCTCACTTTTAAAGCCCTCCGGGCTTTGGCATCGACTTTGCACTTCTGCCAAACATGTAAAAAAGTAAAACGATGTTTGGGGAAGAAACATTGCTCGAAGTGAAAAGGAAGACGCACATGAAACATTCAAGCATTCTATTTAGAGTTCGAAATTCTATTCTACTAACTATCCTAATGGTCTTGTTGGCTGGATGCTATAGCGCCCAAACTACTAGAGTCCGAACCCCGGCTTCAAGCACCGGCAATCGAATCATTTCTTCAGAGAGTGTCAGCTCCAGTAGTAGCTCGACACCCTTGGACAATCAAGAAAGAAGCCATGCAGCCTCAGTCCCGCTGCTACCTACTGTAAGTTCGTCTGATATTTTAAGAATCGCCCAAGATTTTAAAATTCATTTTATTGAGAAGTTTCAAGTATTCAGAAAACGGCTTAGTAACTTTTTTGCACCGTTCTTTGCAAGAAGTGGAAGCGCTAAGCATGTTGGGGAAAGTGTTGCAGCAAAAACTAGTAAGACTCCGACTGCCATACCTGCCAAACCCAAGCCCAAACAAGTTTCTGTTTCGACACCGGCTCCAAAATTCTCAAGTCGCCCGGAATCAAAACCTAAAACTGTTTCTGAACAGAGGCTAGCTGCTACCTCTGATTCTTATAAATCCATCAAGTTTAAATACGCAAAACCAGGAAACCTCACAAAAATGAGAACTCACCCCAGTCAGGTCAAGGATTTGAAAAATGTTAGAAAAAGAAATCAGATCCCTAAGATCCGCGGAGTTGGATTTTCATTTGGGCGTGAAACCGTCTTTAAAAATAACGTCGCTCTCATGAAGGATTCTCATTATAGTTCGAAAGGGTTAAGGGGGAATGATCTACTCGATGCGCTTGAAGACTATAGCGAGGGCGGAGCCTGCATACCTACTTTGCTTCTTGCAGGACATGGCTGGGGTTCTCCCATTGCGGTTGACGGTAAAAAGATTGATGCCATCGCCAAAACTCACATCGATCGAAACAATGGATTTGGACTATACCTTCGTCATCCCAATGCTTCTGCGGTTAGTGTTGAGGGAGCTATCTCTCAAAAGATCAAAAGCAAGCGGATTAATTTTTGTGGTGAATGCGAAGTCTTTGTCCATGCTTGTAACATTTCCAAGGAATTCGCCGGCAGTCTATCTAGGGTGACTGGTTGTAGGGTTGTGGCAGCCGATTTTCAGGTGAGTCCTGTTACTCCCAAGCCGAGTGATTCCTGGTCATCCTTTCCAGATGACGGCAGATATGACCATGTTTGGTTTACGAGCGCCAAAGGTAATTTCTTTGAATACCTTCCCGATGGCCGTAGGGCGACTATTGGAAAAGGCTTCGTGTTTGATCCCGAGCCATAGCCCTCGCTATCGTTGTAACAATTTTGTTATGGAATAACTCTGATCTGTAGGTCTAAGCCTGATTTTGAGGGCTTAGACAGAGGATTTAAGACGCGTTAAGTCATCAGATATGCTAGGTCCTGGCTAACCCCCTAAAGGAATTGGAGCCATAAGATGTTTAACCACCGCCACCTAGCCACCCATAACGTACTATTATTCTTTGCCTTATTGATATCAGGATTCGCGAATGCGCAGATCCCTGATGAAATCGACCATCAAAAATATCTAACTATCTACCAAAGCAAGAAGGCTACATCCGACAGCCTTAGAAGCAAAGCTAACGATCAGCATTCATTTGTGCGTTCGTTGGAGAGAGAGCTTGCTGACCTTAATGAGCTCATTCGTAGCTCATACAATCGTGTTGATTGGCTTGAAAGACGTATGGCGGATCTGGAAAGAGAAAACCCGCAGCTTCGAGATGAAAACGCCCGATTGGCCAATCAGATTCAGCGCCATCAGTTTGAGCTAACCGCAAATCAGAGGGTTCTCGATCAACTACTTCGAGAAATTCGAGATCTAAGGGACCAGCTCAACAACGCTCAGTCTCGTAAAGATGGACTCAATTCTGAGATTGAAGATCTTAACCAAAAAATTCAAAGGCTAACTCGCGAGATCAAAGAAGCGAACGACGCGATTTCTTCAAGCACGGACCGCTTAGCGAAACTCGAAGAAAAACGTGTGAAAACGCGTCAAGACATCAAAGAGACTCAAGAAAAAATTGCAGAAAAGAAAAATGAGCAGATCCAAGTTCAGACTCGAATCATCAATCTCCAAAGCAAAAGACCAGAGTTTGAGGCGGCTGTCGCAAGCGATAAAGAAAAGCTCGATCGCTTAAACGAGCGTCTTGTGAAGGTCCAGGCAAATCTTGACCAATCACAAGTTGAGCTTAAGGCTGCAAACACCCAATTGAACAAAGCCCAAAAAGCCTTGGATCAGAACAACAATGCGATCGCGGCCAAGGAGCGTGAAATTGCCGAGCTCGAAAAAACTGAGGCTGCCAAAGAAGCCTCTATCAAAGAGAAGAGACAGGAAGTGCGTTCCAATGAAAAGCGCATTGCTCAGATCGAAACGGAAATCACCAAATTGCAAAGTGAGATTGCCGATCTAACGGCCAAGGTATCAAGCCTTGAGGCGCAAAATACGGCACTAGAACAGGCGATTGCTGCTATCAGTGAAGACATTCAGCAAACGAACAAAAAGATTCGCAAACTTCAGTCCGAACCCGCTTCTCCAGAAAGAGATGCAAAAATTGCAAGTCTTGAAGCCGAACTAGAAAGCCTTAAGACTCAAAAAAATGAAAAAACTCGTGAACAGAAGCAAAACGAGAGACAAATCGCCAACATCAAGCAAAATATTTCAAAGGTAGAAAGTTCTCTAGCGGCTCTCCCTACTGAGAAATCGAATCTTCTCAGCAAAAACTCTTCACTCTCAGCAAGTATCGATTCGCTTACTGAGGAAGTAAAAGGTGTGCGTGCTTCCATTAGAGCCGCTGGCAGGGATAGAGATAGTTTGGCAAGTGCAACAGCTGGACTTGAAGCTACTAAGTTAGCAGCTCAAAACGAAGTTGCCGCAAAACAAGCCAGTAAAACTGATGCTCAAACGAAGCGAGATGACGTCCTTGCCAAGAGAGATGCTCAACAGGGTGAACTCAAGGCGAGCCAAGAGAAATTGGCTGATAACATCGAAAAGACGAAATCTTCTAAAGAGCGTTTCGCTACTCTCACCGAAAACATTCAAAGACTAGAACAAAAGGAAGCCGCAGACCAAGCTGAGCTAGCCGACCTTCAGCAAAAGATTCCCAATACCAAGCGTAATATTGATGAACTCAACAGAACTCGCGATGAACTTATTTCTCGCAGATCAAATAGAAATTCTGAGCGCGACGTACTTCTCGGGCGCTTGTTCCAAGTTGAGCAACGTATCGCAAATCTAAGAGGCGAAATTCAGAGCAGACGCTCCAATGCAGATGATCTTGAGAGAGAAAACATGAGGCTAGACACCTTGATCTCTCAGAAGAGTCGCCAGATTAGAAACAATGAAGATACCATCGCTTCTAACTCTCGCGAAATGAGAGACGGATATGCTGAGATCTCACGTGTGAATGCCGAGATCCCGGTTCTTGAATCTAAGGTTAGACCGTTAGAAAACAAACTTGCTAGCAATCGCGCCACTGCAGCTAGCTTTGAAACCGAAGCTCAAGTGGCAGAGGACATCACCGCTCGAGCACTTGCAAAATACCGTGAAGTGAGGGCACTATACGACTCTCGTCTTCTTGCCGCTCAAGACTCAGGTAAAGCTCAAGGACTGAATCTTGGGGAGCAAGATGGCTACCGTGATGGTGATGCCACCGGTCAGCAAGACGGATCGCGTGATGGATACGCTCTAGGTCGTGACGAAGGATTTGCTTGGGGAGCTGCCAAAGGCAAGGCTGATGGACTTTCACTTGGTGATCAAGAAGGTTATGCCTACGGAAGAGCTCTTCCGGAAGCTTACCAAGCGGGTTACGATGCGGGATATCCAGTTGGTGAAGGTGAAGCTGCTCAATATGCACAGCAAACTGACTACCCACAGGCGCGTAAAGACCGTAAAACTGCCTTGCTTGCAGCTCCAATTAACAAAAGTGTTGTCATCGATAACTCTTCTCGAACTGGATCCAACACGAACTCTGCAGCACTTTCGGCAGCTCATTCACAGTTGAGTGTGACGGATAGAGCTACGATTCCATTTGTGATCGAGGCAAGTGAAAGAGAAGCCATGATCAATGAGCTTGGCACAGAGTGGGTAGCCATATCTGCAGAAGCTAGTATGACGGATCGCGCGATTCTCGTTGAGGTTCCAGAGCCAGATTTAGGTCGTGCCAACTGTAACCGCGGGTATGTTGATTTTGATCAAGCTTGTAAGGCTTACTTCGTGGCAGCTTTCAAATCGCAATACGCAAAAATCTACGACCTGCAATATAAGACCTCCTACAAAACTGCTTTTGACGATCAAAGAGAGACAGCGTTTGAGAAGCACAAGATGGATAAATATCAGGAAAGTTACGATGCAGCTTATGCGCAAGCCTATGCGACAGCTAGTGAGCGTGGTGCAAATGATGCCAAGCAAGAAGGCTTTCGCGAAGGCCGTGTTGCTGGCTACCAAGAAAACATCGAGAGCTTGAGGGCTCAGGCTTACCAGCTTGGACTTTCTGATGAGACAACTTACTTTGCGTCTAATCCTGTTCTGAGGGTTGAGAGTGTTAAGGTTCGTTTAGCTAGTGAGCTTAATGGTTCGGAGAAACCGTTTAAAGCGAACGATTTGCTTGCGATTGATTTGGTTGTGACTAACTTTGGTGAAGCGGCTTCGGATGCTGAGAGTATCGGTTTGGTTTTTGATTCGCTTTCAAGCAATCTTGTTCTTCAGACTAGAGAGCCTACGCTTAAATCAATTCCTGGGAAAACTAGGGCGACGATCAAAAATGTAGCGTTTGCGAAGATTTCAAAATCGATGGGACGCGGAAGTCTGTCTATGACTCTGAAGTCGAAGTCAAATGATGGCGAGCTTCAGCAGTTTAGAAAGAACATGTCTACTGACTTGTTCGTGATTACAGAAAATGTCATTAAGATGGATACCACGCCAGACATCTACAAAAGAAGAGCCGGTTCTCGCCCGGGGCCAAGCAAGACGATCGCTACTCAGTATGTGTATGTGGAAGTTACTAATCCACTAAATGAAAATGCTGAAAAAACGATCCGTGCAACACTTAGTGGTCCGAACTTGGAAGACTTAGATATTACCGACTCTAGTGATTCTGTAGACAAACTGAAAGCTAGGGATACTGATAAACTTAAAATGACATATAAGATTCGTAGTCGTAACCTTGCAGGACGTTCAATACCTTTAACGATTCGGGTGTTTTACGGTGATCAGTTGACGGCGGAATACGTGGTAAACGTCGTTCCTAGAAACAATTAGTAATCATAAAATTGACCAATTAATTACGGGTCGCATGCCTCGCATGTGACCCGTTTTTTGTATGGCTAGGGTTCAGGACTAGTGGCCTTGAAGGCTAGGCGTTTGAATGACAAGAGCCGATTGTTGGCAGGCATTTCGTGGTCTTTAATAAGTTTAAATCCTGCTTTCTCCATCTGGGACTTGACGTCTTCAAAGCTTCTTATTCCTGATTTCTCATCGCGTTCCTTGAGCTCCTTATCAAACGCTTCATTGCTAGGAGAGGTAAACTTGCCCTCATAGTTGAAGGGGCCATAAATGAACACGAGTGAGCCTTCTCTGAGTCGTTTTCCAAGTAGCTTAAAGAGGGTCTTATTCTCTTTCCAAGACATGATGTGGAGAGTATTGGCTGTGAATACATACTTAAAAATTCCCTTTGGAAAATCATCTCGGCCTACCATTAAAGCCTCTGGCCCGAAGACATTCTTGAGCTTGTAGTCCTTGAGCCATTCTTTTATTGCTTTGTGCTTAGCTTTTACATCGGAAGTGAGCCATTCGACTTCTTTGAAGTACTTAGCTATGTAAACCGCGTGTTCCCCAGTACCACTCCCGATCTCCAAAAGGCGGCCGTCACCTTTGATGTAGGCTTTTAAAACCTCTAGGATAGGACCCTTGTTTCTTTCGATGGCTGGTGTGGCTTGCTTTTTCATCTCGGTGCTTTTTTAGTAAGGATACTGAGGCAGTCTATTCTTGTTTTGAAGATATTGCCATGATCATTCGATTAGAGCAGAAATTTCAACAACCACGCAGGTAGAGCCACAAGGACCGTAGTAAATTTGCCGTCAGGATTTTTACCAAGTACAGCCACTCTATCTCCCGAGCTGTTAGTCGCTGTGCGATTGCCGTGAATTTGGTAGGAGTGCTTCAGCCGATCGAGCATGTTGTCTTTGACATCTTTGGAGTAGCCTTCACTGCCCTTGCAGAATACGCCCATTTCAGAATTGTAGTGATTGGAGCGGTTGTCGATGTTGTAGGTTCCGACCATAATTTCTGTTTCTAATTCTCCCATCGAGTTGAGAGACTCGTATATTTGAGTTTTAGAGTGAGTTCCCCATCTAGCCTCCTTGACGCTGTCATCGAGTTTGGTTGTAGCTTCGTCGTGATATAGGCTGGAGTGGACGTGTGTGTTCATCCCCATTCGTGCCCATCTAAACACATCTTTGTAGAGGTTAGCTGCGACATATACGGCATCCGTAGAGGCTAGAGAATTGGTATACATGGTTATCTCGACTTTTCTGTCGAGCAGGTCTTTCATTAGTTTGCGAGACCTACGATTGTTTAAGATATAAGGAGAGGAAAGATATAGGTGTTTGTTTGTCGAACTAACTTTTTTGTTAAAAACCTTTCTAAGGTAGCGGTAATCATCAGAGTAGTCGTCCACTAAACGTTTAAGGAAGGTGCCGCCCGGTCTATCGGTTGCGTAAGTTAATTCGGGACAGATATGGCTTTTGGAGTTGTATAGAATTGGTTTGCCGATAGAAGCGACTTTCTCAAGTAGTTTCTGGTTGGAGTTGTCATCGACTAAGAAGTCCTGCGCTTTTTTGGTTCTTTCTAAATACTCATCGACATTTCGTTTATTACTAACTTTTCTAGTCACGGTTGATTTGCCATTGGCGGTAGACTTTCTCTTTCTGACAAAATCAGCTGGTCTCGTTGGAAACTGAGGGGCTTCAGATATCCTGTTTTCAAAGTATTGATCGAAAGAATCTCTAAGAGTTCGGGCCATTGGCCCCTCAATGAGAACATCACGGTCGAGAAAATTATACTTAGGCGAAAGGTCGAAGTAGTCGTCTTCAATGTTGCGACCACCAGTGATGGCGTATTTGTCATCAACGCTGAGAAGCTTTCTGTGATTCCTAAAATTCATTGAACTAAGTCTAATTGTGGCAGCTGTATTGTAGTATTTGACTTCAATCCCTTTTTCTCTAAGAGCTTTTGCGTAGTATTCATCCAATTCAAAAATAGTTACAGACTTGTCGACAAGAATCCTAACCTTCACTCCACGTTTTGCTGCTTTGACGAGCTCCACGGTGAAGAGTTTGCTTGATTGGTCCAGGGCATAAATGAAGTACTCGACTTCAATATTTTTTTTGGCTTTTCTAATAATGTCGATTCGTGCTTGAAGTGAAGCGATTCCGGAGTTTAGTGCGGTCAACTTGTTTTGTTGGCCGTCTGCCGACTTTTGGACTTGATAGAAGGGGTAGGGGATTTCGTTTTGCAGATCATCGTTTGCAAAAGACTCTTGGCAGTAGAAGCTGGTGCAAGCAAGTCCTGAGAGTAAAAGATATTTATTGATCATGTTTTGAGCCCCCATAGCTGTAACGAAACTAGTCATCTAAGAGCAAAAGGGATGCCGTTCTAAGTGCTTGTATATTGGGACACTTTAGTCGTAAATTGATGAGTTATGGACAATGCTGTCTACTTATTAGTCAGTTCGGGAGATGGTAAAGTCTGCACAATATGTGCTAAGAATCACCAAGTTACATCACCAT
>CAZXHL010000078.1:0-11982 GCA_964640545.1 uncultured Bacteriovorax sp.
AAGAAGAGGGCTGCTTGAATTTGAAATCTTCCACTTTTTACCGCGCACAGTTAAAACCTAATAGAGACGGTGTCGCCGTCGTTTAAAAGACCTTTGAAACCTGTAGCTACTCTTGCCTTATAGTCCACAATCAAGCCGCCGCAAGTCGCGCCGGCGTTTGCATCCTTCGCTGATGGGGGAATACAAATCGTAGAACAAACTTCGCCACTTTCAAAAAAGTCTTTTTGAAGCTGCTCCGCCTTGGCGTTCTGCCAGTCAGTTTCTGAAAAATATTTTTCGAGAACTTTATATCTTTTGTGTGTGGTGGGGCTTTGTCGTTCCATAATTTCACTGTTAGCCAAACTGCCTAAGTAGTGATTGGTGTGGAAATAGTGGCCACCTTTATCTTGAGATATTTCTGACGTGACTTCCAGGCGCTTTCCAGTGGTCTCCACATTGAGCGCATGTTTGGCATCGCAAATCATATAATTATGGCCAGAGCTAGGAAGGTTGGAGCGCAAGTGTTCCAAAGCTATTGCCGCAGATTCTTGATTGAGAAGTTCGCGAACGAGTCCTGTCCAAATAAGACCCGTGGTTTGGAACTCTTTGCAGTGCATGTTGTTGATCATCACGCTAACGCCAAAGTGGTTGATCCCGGCAAGACCAAGGCATCCTGCCACGCTGAGGACTTTCTGTGATTTTAGCTCCAGTTCGGGAACTTCTGGATAGTCGAGTAGAACGGTATAAGGAGTGGCACTCGCGTGCATGTCCCAGGTTTGTGCCACCCAGTTCGCGTTCTCACTTTTAATGGCCATGATGGAACAGCCGTCTTCGACGCGGTTGCTTTCGCCGTATGAGAAATCTCGCAAGTCTGTATAGGCATTAACGATCATAAGGTCTTCTAGAGGCAATCCGCTGGATTGATGAACACCTAAAACTTCTTGATAGAGATTGGAATATTTGGATTCCAAAGTTTTAAGGTGGGCTAGGCAAAGTGTTGAGATTTTGCTGGAGTCCCACGAGGCCAAATATTTTCGAAGTAGCGACTGGCGAATCTCGTTGAGTTCAAAGATCTCTGTTTTGAGGCTTTCACCATGTTGGCGTCCCCATTCAAGTGGGCTTTCTCCCGTAAATTTAATGCTTTTCATTTGGTCTCCTTAGTAATGAGTCCTTGAATCTCGCAAGGCTCCACTCGTCTCCATCCCAAGTCGAAATCATTTGAAGTGGCTTGTCAAAAAATAGGGTGTCATCGACAGCTACGACGCCAATCTGGCCCCCGCCGTAGCAAAGGTGGCCGTTGACTCGCAGGCCTGTCATCGGAAGTTCTTCGCTGCCAGTAATGAAAGGGATTTTATTGTCTAGACAAACTCTTGAGAACTCTTTGAGCTCTGGTGCGAGCTTGTTGGCATTCGCCTTCGTGAAACTTGCGAAGACTCCGAGGACAAGTTCGGGACTATTAGAGCTTAGGTATTGCTCTAGCTCTTTAGCTTTTTCGAATACGGGCCACGCAAAATATTTGTTGGGGTGAGGACCACCAAGACTTCTCGCGACGGCAGTAGTTTGTCCAAAGTAGCTGCCCTTGAGGCTGATGGCTTCAATGCCGGTGGATCTTGCATTCCGCAAAAGTCTAATCATCTTGTCGGCGGCTTCAGCTCTTCCAGAGCTTAGGTAAAAGTGTCGAAGATTCTCAGGATAGTATTCCGAAAGAATTTCCATGTTGTGGCAGTATTCAGCCGTTACAAAATTCGACAAAGTAATTTTGTTTTTAAGTGAGGGCTCTCTCACATCGCCCACTCTTAAGGTCTCGCCATTTGGAAAAGCAAAGCTTTGATAGAGGGCGGTGGCTTGCCCGCCATACTGATTCTGAGCTTTGATGACAGCTCCGTGTCCGAGCTTGTAGTTGAGCTTGGCCATAGAGCTTGATTCGGGATAGCGATTTCTGCTTTTGATGTGCGTGGAACCTTGGCCTATTGCTGAAATCAATTGTTCTGCTTTTAGTCTGTAACCGAGGCCTAGTCCGCGTGCATCTTCGTGAATGGTAAGATCATAGGAGTAGAGAGTGGCATCGGTTTCACAATAACCATCATCGCAGAGCATGGGCACATCTTTGAAATTCTTTGCAGGTGCGGCCGCGCAAATACCCATCAGGTGATCGTCGCCTTGGATGGCGAGGTGAACAATACTCTTAGGATCTTCAATGTTTTTCAGAAACACGTCAGAAAGAGTTTGCCGAGCTTCTTCATAGGAGGCTCGCTCAAGGTCATCGATCTGTTTCGAAAACTTTTTTATAGTTGTCTGATCGGCTCTGATCACTCTCGTGCCGAGGAATCGAGAACACCTTAAAAGCATGTCGAGCTTGGTGAAACGAGGTTCATTTTTATAGCTGTTTAGAATCTCATCAAAAGATTTGGGAGGATTCTTGGGCTTGTAGGGTGACTTAGCGAGCTCGTAAATTAGTTGAGGATTTCTTGATAGAATGATTCCAAAGCATTCGTCCCAGTGATTGCTCAGATGGGAGGCCCACTCGCAGGAGTTGATGAGATCGATGTGTTCGGGCCAGATAGATCGGAGGTCTTGTTTTTTGGTGTTGGCATTCCATTTCTTGTAGAGCGCTTCAAAAGTCTCGTCCCACTCGGCAATGTCTGGAATTTTGTTGGGGATAATGCCCTCCGCTTCAAGGTCTTTCAGACACAAAATAAGTCCGCGAAAAATTTCGAAGAGATCGACATCTTCAGTGTCGAGCAAAAGTCTAAATCTAGCGGTCTGATCTCCGGCAGGGTAGAAGAGCAATCCGTTCTTGAAGCGTGCTTTAACAAAAGCATTCAGAATCTCTGGTGTTGGCATGTCAAAAGCAAAGGCATAGCCTTGATTTCTTGGATAGCTAACGAGATCCTTGCCAACAAAGTTTTGAAAATGATCTAGGAAGATTTTGACTCTAGCCTTTGTAAGGTCAGAGTTCTGCTCCAAAATCTCTACGGCCTGAATGTAGCCTCTGTAGATCGAGGCGGGGCAGGCTTCTTCTTTGAAATCTTGGAGTTCGAATTGGGTAGCACAGAAGGCAGTTTGAGATTTCTTTGCCTGATATAGGGCATCGGGGGATTCTTCTAGATTGAAGTCTCGATGCCAGAAAAAACTTTTTCCTAATCCGAAGCCTGTTTGGACTTCGTCCATCACCAACGCGCAATCTAAACTCTTCGTAAGCTTGCGAAGAGCTCTAAAATAGCGATTGCTTCCGTAGCGGTCGCCGCCCTCACATTGCATGGGTTCGGCTACGACACATAGGGGAGCTTCCTTCCGGATGGATGCGCGGATTTTGAGTAGGCTTTCAATCTCGGCTTCTAGTAGCGCGTCTTTTGAATCACGAATCTTGGCTAAAGCTCCATCAAATGAATCCTCGCCCGCGTGGGTCCATAGCTCCAGCCAACCTTCCGGTTCGACTTTAAGTGCATCGGGAGTTTTGTCTTCTGGGAACGGCACGAAATCGACGATGTCGTTGTAGATCTGGAAGGGGAGTCTTTTGGCAGGATTATAGGTTGCATGCAGTGCTAGTAGAGTTCGTCCATGGAACGAGCCTTCGTAGGCAATAATTTTTCTTCTAGTTGGATAACGACTTTGGCACGATTGAATGGCAACTTCCATCGCTTCAGCCCCCGAGTTGCAGAAATAAACGTGAGGTAATTTGCTTTGTTCGGTGACGATGCGGCGAAAGGACTTCGCTATATCCCACGTTGAAATGTCTAGGTCTTGATTCAAGATCTCAGGGCGGATGGGCATCACAGAGCGTGCTCTGTGATTGTGTCCGAGAGCTAGCGATGCAATCTGTGAGGCGGCATCATTGAAGGCTGGATGGTTGGGCTCGTCTGCGATGAGGTAAGGGCCAAAGCTTTTTTGAAGGTCCACGAGAAAGCCCTTCTTTTCCGCGACGACTTTGTTGTTGGCATAAAGCTTTTTCAAATAGGAAGAAGTGTTCTCAAGAGTTCCTTCTACAAAGCCATTCGGAAACGGATGGGCAACTTCTTTCCAATAATCGAGGTGTAAATTCTCCTTGATCAAAAGCTCCCTCACGTCAGCAAAAAGATCTTGAAACAATGAAAGTGATGCCGCGCCGCTTGCTGCCGATGAGCTAATTTTAAATGTTTGTCCTGAAACGCTAGCAAGCCCATCAAATTTTGCCGGCAGGTCTTTAAGGTCGAGTTTCTTTTCTTTCCACTTGAGGTCGGAGTGAGTGAGTTCAATCTCTAAAGAATCTGAATTCAGGGTAGTCTTTGGTAAAAACGGCCTAAGTTGTAAAATAGCTTCTTCTTCGAGGATCTTAAGTAAATTCATACAAAGAAAAGGTTATCAGGCCGCGAAGCAAGGCGCATCTAGCGCATGGGCAGCAGCGATAAAATAGTTGCTTTCATGGATTGGTTTTCTTATGCGGTCAGTCTTAGTTCTTTGCCTAGCCAGCACACTCGTAGACAAGCCCTCATCTTCCCCCCTAATCTTAGGTTTATGACGGGAAAACTTTGTTCTATGCAGGAGGCCATCGCGGACACGATTCAAGATGGCACATCGGTATATATCGAGGGCTTTACCCATCTCATTTGTTTTGCTGCGGGTCATGAGATCATTCGTCAGGGGCGTAAGAATTTGACGGCCATCCGCCTCACTCCAGACTTGGTTTATGACCAAATGATTGAGGCGGGCTGCGTGTCCAAAGTGATTTTTGGTTGGGCCGGCAATCCTGGCGTAGGCAGCCTGCATGGGTTTCGTCGTAAAACGGAGGCGAAGTATTCCGAGCGAATCGAAGTCGAAGAGTATTCGCACTTTGGAATGGTTTCCAGACTCCAAGCCGGTGCCGCAAACTTACCCTTCTGGCCACTGAAAAATTACGGAGGCACAGACATCCCTGCGCATACTGCAAACATTAAAACGGTGGTGTGTCCTTTTACGGGACAAGAGCTCTCTGCCGTTCCTGCCATGCATCCTGATGTTGTGGTGCTTCACTGCCAACGATCTGACAAAGAAGGCAACGCACAAGCTTGGGGATTATATGGGACTCAGAAGGAAAGTGCCTTTGCAGCTAAGAAGGTGATTGTTGTTTGTGAGGAACTTGTCGAGTCTTCAGAGATTCGCCGTGATCCTAATAGGACATTGATTCCCTCTTTCTTAGTTTCCCACGTGGTTCATGAACCATGGGGATGTCATCCCAGTTTTGTTCAGGGGTTCTACGATAGAGACAATGATTTTTATGTGAGCTGGGATGATCTCACACGCGAGCCCGAGACTTATAAAAACTACTTAGATGAATTCGTCTATGGTTGTGCGGATCGATCTGCCTATATGAAGAAAATGGGCGGAGATCTGATGGCTAAGCTCAAAGCCAAAGCTTTGATGAGTGATGGGGTGAACTATGGATTCTAATCGAAACTATTCCGCATCGGAAATGATGGCCGTCAGAGCCTCTAAAGAACTTCATGATAAGGAAGTGGTTTTTGTGGGGATTGGACTGCCAAACGTTGCTTGCAATTTGGCGAGAGAAACTCACGCTCCATCCATTGAATTGATTTATGAGTCGGGTGCAGTAGGTGCTCGTCCAGAGCGACTGCCAGTCTCTATTGGCGACCCAGCTCTAGTTACAGGAGCTTTGGGAATCGTCAGTCAGGCAGAGATCTTTCAGAATTACTTACAAGGTGGCCGCATTCAAGTGGGATTTCTAGGGGGAGCTCAGATTGATAAATATGGCAACCTCAACACGACGGTCATTGGTGACTACAACAATCCAAAAGTTCGATTGCCCGGCAGCGGAGGGGCTTGCGAGATCGCAGTTCATGCCAAACGTGTATTAATTGTTATGCGGCTGTCGAACAAAAGCTTCGTTGAAAAATGTGATTTCATCACGAGCCCCGGACAGAAAAGCCTTGGAAAAACTCGGAAAGAGTGGGGACATGAAGGCGGTGGCCCACAGGTGATCATCACGGATAAATGTGTGATGACTTTTGATGAGGCTGTTGGAGAGTTCGTTGTAACTGAGATTTATCCGGACGTTACAGTTGAAGAGTTGAAAGCTGCTTGCGGGTGGGATTTGAAAATATCTAGTAATCCAAAGGCTGCTGAAATTCCTACAGAGCAAGAACTAGACCTTCTGAGAAATAAGCTCGATCCACAGAAATTGTATTTGTAAGGTCTAGTTGCCCCGAAGCATTTTTTTGAAGGTGTCGAGAGTCTGAGGATTCATATTCCTTTGGAAGATGCTTTGAACGTGAGCATCTGGAAGGTCAGGATCGCACAACACACCCCAGAGTTCTTGAGTGCTGTTGGGCAGCATCGAATATCTAAAATCATTGATTAGAAGTGGGTTCTTGTCGTCACGGACAAGAAAGCCGTTTGAAAACCATTCGAACTTTTTAAGGTCCTTGTAGCCCTGACTAGAGGTGTCCGGATAAATTTCTTCAGGAAGAACACGCGTCTTGCTGGAGCCTTCGTAGATCTTCGATTCGCCCCAGAATGGAATTCGAATCGCATCGACGTAGAAGCTTCCGTCGTACTCATAAAGTCCACGATAGACGATCATGTTTGCAAAGCTTGGTTTGGCGTGAACTCTGATGGGAGAATGCCCTCGCGACACGGCTAGATTTTCGAGTCGGGAGATCGCTCTTTGATGTTGTGTGTGGGCAAAGCCCATAAAGACTATCGCGAAGGCAAGAGCCGCAATTCCCCATCTTGCTGTTTGTTTCCATCTTGCGAGGACGATCATCGCGATGATCGGAAGTGTGAAGGCAGGATCAATGATGGAGACGACATCCCAGGCAATTCGCGCTTCGCTAAATGGCCACAGAAGCATTGTCCCGTAGCTAGTGCAGGCATCTAAAATTCCGTGCGACGCATATCCCAATAAGCAATAAAGGTATCCACTCTTCCAACTCATGTTTGGCGCAAATCGTTTGAAGAAACGGAACAGTACGAAGTGACATATGAAGGCGCCTAGAGGAATGAAAATTAAAGAATGCGTGAAGTGTCGGTGGAATTCAAAGTAGACCATCGGGTCTTCGCTGGAGCGAATGAGAATATCAAGGTCGGGAGCCATTCCCGAAAGAGCGCCAAGCCAAATCGCGGCAGTGATTTCTTTCTTTTGGGCTTTGCATAGGGCGAAGACGGATCCTAGAGCACCTTGTGTTACGGGATCCAAATCATCGCCTCGACTTTCTTATTTGCCAATGATGGCATCGATACCGTAGAGCGCGCCTGTCTTGCGACTTTCAAAAAACTTTTGAGCCAAGTGAAGGGCACCTTCTGCAAAGAGTTTTCGATTCTCGGCACTGTGAGTGATGACGATTTTTTCGTGCGGGCCAAGGATTTCTACACGGTGAGTGCCGGGGTCTGTTCCAGCTCTGAATGAGAACACTTCAGTTTTCTTTCGCTTGCTATTCTTCGGTCTTGCGTTGTCGATGGCGTCGCGTAGCTGGATCGCTGTTCCACTTGGGGAATCTTTTTTGTGGATGTGGTGACTCTCGATCAGTGTGAATTGGTAGCGCTCATCGAAAATTGCAGAAAGAGCTTCTAGAGCTTTCTTTGTTCCCAGGACACCAATGCTTGTGTTGGGGACAATCGCATAGGATTGGCCTTTGAGTTGTGTTTGTAAGGAACTCAATTCTTTCGCGCTAAATCCCGTGGTGCAAATCAATGCCTTTGGCATCTTCTTACCTTTGAATAATTTGCTCCAGCCCAAGGTAGCCTTAGGCTGCGAGAAGTCGATGATGACTTGAGCTGTAGATTCAACAAGACCATCAAAGCTGAGTTTATCTCCTTGTGACCACACTAGTTCGAAGCGAGAGTCGAGACATTCAAGAATGGTTTGTCCCATTCTTCCGGATGAGCCGACAAGGGCTAGCTTGATTTTCTTAGTCATAACTTAGCCTCGAACTTCGAATTGAATTTTTCATAGGTCATGAGAAGTTCTGAAAGATCAGAGTCTTTTGAGGGAAGTAGTGGAGGGCATAGTTCCAGAGTTTTAATAAAATCGAGCTTGTGGCAAAGCGACTTTACAGGGATGGGGTTGCTGTCCTTGAAAAGCCCGGACAAAAGTTTTTGCATTTCGAATTGAATCGTAGCGGCTTCTTCGAGTTTCCCCGATTGAGTGGCGGTGATGATGCGCTTCATGCTTTTGGGAACAACATGCGTGGCAACGCTGATCACTCCGTGCCCGCCGCTGGCGACAAAGGCTTGAAGAGTGAAGTCGTCTCCCGACAAGAGAGCTAGGCGATCGCCAAAACGCTGAGCACTTTCAAGGGCGCGCAGGATGTCTCCACTGGCATCTTTGACAGCTATGATGTTTTTGCTCGAAGGATCTTCCGACCTTGCAAGTAAATCGATCGTGTCGACCGATATGCTAGAGGCGGCGCGACCTGCAACTTCGTAAAGACATACAGGGAGTCCGACAGAGGCAATGGCGAGAAAATGTTTCACGAGTCCACGTTGTGGAGCTTTGATGTAGGCTGGCGGACTTGCGAGAACGGCGTCGTAGCCGAGTTCTTTCGCAAGTTTCGTATTGGCGAGGCAAGTGTCTGTTCCGCCAATGCCGATACCTGCAACGAGCGGAACCCTGCCTGCGACAATGCGTTTAGCTTCAGTGAGAAGAGTTTTGTATTGATCAGCGTGGAGTAAGGAGCCCTCGCCAGTTGATCCTGCGATGACGAGTCCAGTGAGAGCGCCGGAATTTAGCTGAGTATTAATTAGATTCTCTAGACTTTCGATATCCACTGAAAGTGAAGAACTCTCATTTTTTAGAGGGGTGACAAGAGCCGTCCAGGCTCCGAACCATGTTTCTTTCGAACTTAACCTTAAATCTAACTTAGACATTTTGAATATTTTTCCTTTGTTCATTGAGTTCAATTTCCATCATGTCATGGACCTTCTCTGCAAGAACTTTTCTCTCATTTGGCTTCAGTCCATCGACGCTGACTAATTCTAGGGCAACGGCACGAATGGTCGTGCCAGGTCTTGGGAGGATGTGTGATCTGTTGAAGGTGTCAAATCCATTCACCATGACGAAAGGAAGAATGGGAATTCCAGCTTCGATGGCGACGGAAAAAGATCCCGACTTGAAGGGCTGTAGCTTTCCATCTCGAGTTCTCGTGCCTTCGGCTGCAACCCAAGCTTGAATGCCTCCTCTGATCGCGTTTCCAATTTGTTCGGCGGCTTGTCTGCTTTTCTTGCGATCTTTGCGGTCGACCCTGATGAATTCACAGGCTGCAAGACACTGTCCGAAGATGGGAATCAAAAAGAGTTCTTTCTTTGCGGCCATTCGAACATCTCCATCTAGCGTGAGAAAGCAGGTGGGAATGTCGAAGTGACTTTGATGGTTAGAAATCACCAGGCACTGAGAGCTGCTTGAGTAAGAGCTTTTATTTACAAACTCGACTTTGATTCCGAAGACCCAAAAAAGCCAAGCAAACCATGCTCTCAAAAGTTTGGTTGTGGTTTGCCTCGAAACAAAAAAGCTGGAGATGATGACCAGTGGCGCGTATAGGGGGACGCTTACAATGACGAGGATGTAGGCCATGACACTCCATGGTCGCCATAAAAGATTGGGATATCGAAATATTTTGGGCATTTTGACCAACTATTTCTTTTGGGCTTTTAGGGCTGAATGAGGTCCGTCTTCCTGATGCTGGGCAATGGGGTCTTTTTTGACGCCGCATTGCACAAGGAAAGACGCGGCAAAAAGCAGGAAAATCCTGGTGGCCATCTTTGTTTGCATTATCGACATGATAAGCTGACATTAGCGTTAATTGCTGAGGGTTGAAACATGGCTGAACAAGAAAATGTGTTGGTATCGTTGATTGAATTTGTAGTGAAGGCATTGGTTGATGCTCCTGCTGACGTGCGTGTAAACGCTATTCGCGGAGAGCAAACGACTGTGATCGAACTTCACGTTGCTAAAGAAGACTTGGGTAAAGTTATCGGAAAGCAAGGCCGTACGGCTCAGTCGCTTCGCACGATCTTGAACGCAGCTTCAACTAAGTTGAAACTGCGTTCTGTTCTCGAAATCATCGAGTGAGATCATCGAATAATCGAATCGTGCATCCATTCAAATACTGAGGATAGAAATCGAGGCCCGTCTTGGGTCTCGAAGTCGTCGTCTGAGTATTGGTCCCAAGCTTCTTTTTCACTTCCCACTCTTCTTATATCTGCGGTAATTTCAGGATGGCTTTGTGTGCTGAAAATGGGGCGTGTGTCGTGAGCAATGGCTTGGCAGTCGCAGTAATCACTCGACGCTAACAAGTAAAAATCTTTTGGAATTCTGACAACGTGATCTCCATGTGAGACGCCGATCTTTAATCCACCGGGAAATTTGCTAAAGACGGGGTGATACTTGGCCATATGGCTTGGGGTGATGTTTTCGAAACCAGCCTTATAGCTAAATCGAGACGTTTCTCCTTCGAAGAGGCAGGCTAGGGCCTGGTGACCAAAACAAATTCCATATACCGGCATGTTCGGAAAATCTTCGAGCATTCGCCCTAGCCCAAATAGATAGTCTTGGATCCAAGCATTTTGAATTTCTGATGTGTTTTTCTCTGACCCGGAAAGGATAACTCCTTCGGCATCATAATCGCGAACGAGTTCCGCCATGAGCCTCGGGGAGAATCGTCTTTCACCGTAATTGAATCGAACAGTGATGAGGTCAAGTTTGGAATGAACCTGGCTTTTCTCGAGAGCCTCAATGACCCCATTAAAAAACGATTGGCCGCATTCGGCATCGATCATCGCATCCACATAAAGGATTCTTTTTTTGGCCATTAGGACTCCCCTGCATCTTGATCTGTTTTAGGGGCGGACTAATTCGCGCTTATGCCAACCTCGAAAACCTAGGACCTCTAGCAAATAGGCAGAATCCAGGTTTGGGTCAAGATCCGCAACTTTATCTTCAAAGGTTTTTCTGGTCGGTTCGCATGGAGTTAAAGGCTTGGATCTTCTGAGGATAGGGATGATGATAGTCTTATCTTCCTGTCTTTTTACGGAATATTCTCTGATGTCGAAGCACTCAAGGGGGCCTGCGGCTTTGAGGTAGACTTCAATAAAGGGATCACCCATGCGAACAACGATGTCTAAAACTTCAGGGCTGCGCTCTTCCAGCCCGGAGCTGTGACCGCTAAGGGCCTGCTGCGATGCAGTGAGATCTTTGGTGGCTGGCTGTGTGGGGCCCCCGAGGACATTTGTCGAAAGGACTAAAGTGACAAAAGCCAATAACGCTGGAACAAAGCAGAAACGTCCATCCATTCCCCAGACAACCGACTTCCAGTTTGTCAGAATATTGACGAATTTCAATGACTTCATTCTTTTTATTTCCATACCGATAAGGACACATGAAGTGTCTGCTAGTCAGTTTACACCGTTATGTCGTGTGCCCAATACTTTGTTTGGGGTTTTTTCTGGGTCCGTACCCGGTTGAAAACGCACAAGCTCGCACATCGCCTCAGCGAAGAAATACTAACGATATTTACGCCAACACGATCCAACTTATGAAGGATCCCAATAGTTTCAACAAAGATGCTAATCAAAAGCTTGTCGCTCACTACAAGGAGTTTCGCAAAAGCATTGAGCATGGTTGGTTTCAGGACGGCCTCGATTTCAAACTGCGAAAACTGGTAGATGCGAGAGCGCCACTGACGGACGAAGTATTGGTCGACGTCATGCAGGCTGGTGTGCGCGCTATCGAACTTAGGCGAGTGACGGAGCGTTGGGGTAGAACTCAAGAGCCTAGCAGTCCTGAAGTTTATGGAACCTTGTTCAGCTATTTTAGCAATGTCTATGTCCCTTTAATGACCGCGGCTTCCAAGGGTAAATTCTACCCAAGACTGAGAGAGCTTGACCTGGACCAATCTCTTCTTCCGCAGATCTTTCTACCGCCTGAGGTGCTGCAACTCACACAATCAGTTTTGATTCGTAATCCTGCTGGTGTATTGCAGGCCGGGCAAGCTGCAACACAAGATCCAGCAGATCCGAATGACTACGATTATG
>CAZXHL010000079.1:0-11520 GCA_964640545.1 uncultured Bacteriovorax sp.
AACAACGTCTTTTCCGAAGACCGAGATGCTGCCTTTTTGCATGCGGCAAAGACCAGCGATCAGGTGGATTGTCGAACTTTTCCCGGCGCCGTTTGGCCCCAAAAGGCCAAAAATCTCACCTTCTTCAATCTTTAGGTTGAGGTCTTTTACGGCGTCGAAATCGCCATAGCTTTTCCAAAGATTCTGAATGTCGAGTGCGGCCATAAGTCCGTCCTTATTTTTTCTTGGGTTTGAATGTGACTTTTAGAAACTTACGCTTTCCGACTTTGACGAGAGCTTCGCTCTTGTTTTCGATGGCATAGGAGGTGTCGCTGATCTTTTCTCCATCGACGGATACACCGCCTTGGACAATCATTCTTCGTGCCTCAGAGAGACTCTTTACTAGCTCTTGCTCTGCCATCAATTTTGTTAACTGTATCTGGTGAGTCTGAAGGGTGACTTCTGGAATATCGGAAGGTAATTTTTTCTGTGCAAAAACGCTGTCGAATTCAGAAGCGACTTTTTCGCCTTCTTCACGCTCATAAAACTTGGATACGATTTCCACGCCCAGGCGAACCTTGGCTTCCTTGGGGTGCATGTCTTTAATTTCGGCTAGTGGAACGTCTGTGAGAAGCTCGTAATATTTCACCATGAGCTCATCACTAATGCTCATGATTTTTCCAAAGATGTCTTTGGGCTCTTCCGTAATGCCAATAGCATTGTCCAAACTCTTTGACATTTTCTGAACGCCGTCAGTCCCTTCTAGTAGTGGAAGGAAGACTGCAGCCTGAGGTTCTTGGCCGGCAGCTTTTTGGTATTCGCGGCCAAGTAGGATGTTGAATCTTTGATCCGTTCCGCCTAGCTCAACATCAGCGCGCAGTTGAACGGAGTCATACGCCTGCATGATTGGGTAGAGGAATTCGTGAATCGCGATCGGTTGTTGTGCCCCGTATCTCTTGGAAAAATCTTCTCTTTCAAGCATCTGAGCCACAGTTGTTTGGGCGGCGAGTTTTATGACTTCTTGAATCTTCAGACTATCAATCCACTGAGAATTGAAAACAATCTGTGTCTTGGAAGGGTTCAAGATCTTGAGAACTTGCTCGGAATAAGTCTTTGCATTGTGTAGAGTCTGCTCGCGAGTTAAGGGCTTGCGAGTTTCGTTCTTGCCAGTCGGATCTCCGATTTGAGCTGTGAAGTCTCCAATGACAAAGAGGATCTGATGACCAAGGTCTTGGAAGGTTTTGAGCTTGTGAAGAATCACGCTGTGACCGAGGTGAAGGTCGGGCGAAGATGGGTCGGCGCCTAACTTGATTCTAAGGGGACGCTTTTCGACCAAACTTTTTTCAAGCTTATGAAGCAATTCGTTTTCGGGAACGATCTCCGAAACTCCGCGAGCAATGGCGCTAAACTGAGCTAGGGCCTCTTTTTTGATTTCGGGAGTGACTCCGGGGATCTCAGTTTTGGTGTTAGGGGTCTTTGAAGTCATGGGTGCGTGCTCTCATCCTTTCGCTCAATGCGAAGACGCTCGATGGATCGAGCCTTGCCGCTAGTTTCGTCAATATCAATCACAACTCCACATAGCCAAGGGTCTTGGCTTGCGGTTTCAAACTTGCGGCCTCTTTTGGTGATAAATTTCTCGATGATGGGTTCTTTTTTCATCCCGATAACGGAATCATAAGGGCCCGTCATTCCAAGGTCCGAAATGTAGGCAGTGCCCTGTTCTAACACTCTTTCATCAGCGGTTTGAATGTGGGTGTGTGTGCCTACAACAGCTGAAACTTTACCGTCGAGGTGCCAGCCCATGGCGACTTTTTCCGAAGTCGCTTCGGCGTGGAAGTCTACAATGACGTTAGGAGTGATTTTCTTCACTTCTTTCAGAAGCTCAGTTACTTTTGTGAAAGGACAATCAAGCGGATCCATAAAAGTTCTGCCCATGATGTTGATCAGGGCAATTTTCTTGTCAGCACTGAGGCTGTAACTTGCCCAACCCCTGCCTGGAGTTCCCTCGGGGAAATTCGCAGGTCTAACGATGTAGGGATCATCCTCAAGAACGGCGATGCCCTCCTTCTTGTCGAAGGAATGGTTTCCGCCGCTGAGAAGATTCGCACCGGCTTGATACATTTCTTCCACTGTTGTTGGAGTGATTCCAAAGCCACCTGCCATGTTTTCAACGTTGATCAATGTGACATCAATCTCATACTTGCTTTTAATCTTGGGAAGAAAATCCTGGACCATTTTGCGTCCTGTTCCACCCACGATGTCACCTATAAATAAAACCTTCACTTCTTTAGCCTCTTCCTTGAAATCACAAATCCACTTTTCTTACTTGGCTAGAGTCGTTGCTCTTGTTTCTCTAATGACTGTGACCTTGATCTGACCCGGGTAGGTCATATCGCTTTCAATTTTCTTGGCGATATCTTTGGAAAGCATGATGGCTGCTTCGTCATTCACACGGCTGTTCTCGACCATCACACGAACTTCACGTCCTGCAGCGATAGCGAAACTGCGCTCTACTCCAGGGAAAGATTGCGCGATGTTCTCAAGGTCAGTGAGGCGACGGATGTAGTTGTCGAGCTGCTCACGACGAGCGCCGGGGCGTGCTCCAGAGATCGCATCACCACTGATGACCATAAAGTCAAGCCATGATTGTGGCTTGACGTCTTCGTGGTGGGCACGAATCGCGTAAACGATGTCCGGTGCTTCGCCGTATTTTTCACAGAGGTCTGCTCCAATCACAGCGTGAGAGCCTTCTACTTCGTGAGTGAGGGCCTTGCCGATGTCGTGAAGGAGTCCAGCTCTACGAGCTTTCTTCACGTCGAGGCCGAGCTCTGATGCCATAACACCACAGAGGTGTCCGACTTCGATAACGTGTTGGTATTGGTTTTGTGTGTAGCTGTAGCGGAACTTTAGTTGTCCTAAGACTTTCAAAAGCTCAGGGTGCATAGATACGATGCCGAGTTCTAGGATGGCATCTTTGCCAGCTTCCATGATTTCTTTGTTCACATTTTTAGTCACTTTAATGAGAAGCTCTTCCACGCGCGCAGGGTGAATGCGTCCGTCGGCGATCAATTGCTCAAGAACCGTTTTACCAATGTGGCGTCTTACGGGATCGAAACAACTTACAACAACTGTCTCTGGAGTATCATCAACAATTAAGTCACAGCCAGTAGCTGCTTCGATGGCGCGAATGTTGCGGCCTTCACGTCCGATAAGGCGACCTTTGAGTTCGTCGTTGGGAAGGTGGATAGAGGATGTTGTTCTCTCGGGGATGTAGTCAGACGCGTAACGTGAGACCGCAATTGAGATGACTCGTTTAGCAAGTTTCTCAGCTTCTTCTTTGGCGCCTTCTTCAATTTCTTTCACCATACGAGCGGCAGAAAGCTTGGTGTCGTCTTCAATACTTTTTAGTAAGGATTCGCGAGCTTCTTTCTCAGTCATTGAGGCCACGCGCTCGAACTCACGGTTGATGGATTCAAGCTTCGTTTTGAAATGTTCTTCCGTTTGGGTTGCAGCTTTCGTGACGCGCTCATGTTCCGCGGCAGCAAGTTCGGCTTTACGGGCCGCGCTTTCGGCGCGATCTTTAGCTTCTTGGAGCTCGCGCCTTTCATTGATGAGATTTTTCTCTATGTCTTTGGCATGTTTTTCTGCCCGTTGAGCTTCGTCACGTTTCGCTTGGATGGAGCTCTCGTATTTTTTTCTGGCGCTTTCGACAACATCGCTAGATTTCTTTTGAGCTTCTTGAGTGATCTTTTCGGCTTTCTTTCGGGCGTCTTTGAGAAGCTTGTTTTCTCTGATCTTCGCCGTCTTGATGATGTTGTTTTGTTGTACTTTGAATAATACAAATCCGAAAATGATGCCGACTACGATAGCCAGGACCCCGTAAATAATAATATCTGTCATGTTAATGTCTCCTTAGTAGATGATGAGCTTGTAAAAAAGCGTCGATTGGTCAAAAGGGCGTCTACAGCGTGATCGGTTTTAAGGATCCAATCACTTGGAAACGCGTCCAGCACGAAGTCCTCGTGCAAAACGGCAACTTTGTACAAAGAATGGCACGGTTGCTGGTTGGGGTGTTCAGATGTGTCATTGAAGTAATGGTCATAATGACCTTTGCCTCGTCCCATGCGGTTTCCTGCGAGGTCCGCAAAAGTGCATGGCGTAAAAATCAAAGTAGGGTTTGCAGGGGCGGCGTCGCTGGGAGCTTCAAGGACTCCGAGTTCGGGATGAGTCTCCAAAGACTCATACGCGCATTCAAAAAAGGCCATGGCCTTCTCGCCGCATCTTGGAAATGAATAGCGAGGCCTGGTTTGTTCAGGACTCAATAGGCTGTTGAAAAGATTTTCAATTCTTGGTGCTTCAAACCAGCTGACTCGTGCGGCGAAGATTCCAATGGATTTGTGTTTGGCAATAAGGTCGCAAAGTAGGCGTGTGTCAGCGGCGTTGAGTTCGGGGGACCATGTGCCAAGGCTCAAGGCCTGATTCTTTGCGAAGCCTAGTCCCGATGTGCGTGCTTCGGACCTTTCAAGGTCCATCCATCGTGCTTTACGGGTCTTAGCGTCTAATGTCTTCAAAACTTCTAAAGAAGTTTTGTGATCGCTTACTATGTTCATTTGTATCGGGGCTTCCAACCTTACGAGCCGTCACCCAACTTCCTTAAATTCTTTAAATTAACGAGTTGAAACTACTTCTTCTAATTACTGATTGGATAAATTTTGTAGATGCGATTCAACTCGTTGACTTAATCGATCTGCATTATCCAAGACTCGGCGTTTGAGTTGGCGAAGTTTCTCTTGCTCCTTGAGGAGCTCTTCTGCCAAATTGAACGCTACGAGTACCGACAATTGTTCGCCTGTCATTCCGGCTCGTGGATTCTCTGAATCCATAAGTTTGTCAGCGAACTCATCGAACTTGAGATTTACAAGTTCACGAATTTGCTTCAAAGATGCCGGAGTGGCTTCTGTTTTTACTTTTACACTAGTTCTTCCAAGTGAGATCTCAGTTACTTTTGAGCTTCCCTTGGGTAGGGGTTCCATTACATTTTCTTCCATAAGAATGAGCAAATCATTCCATATTTTTAAAGACTTTGCACCGGTTCCTGAGAATTTACTTTGACTTTTTCGTCGAGGCCCAAGAGGGCTTTCACAAAGGGAGTGGCTTCGAAGCTGACAAAGTCGCTTTCCTTTTCGCCGAGACCCAATCTTCGAATAGGAAGACCTGTTTGACGCGACACGGCGACTACGGCTCCGCCCCTGGCACTGCCATCGAGTTTTGTGAGAATGAGGCCGGTGAGGCCGATATCTTCTTGGAATTGCTTGGCCTGAGCGAGCATGTTCTGGCCTGTATGGGCATCGAGCACGAGCATCGTTTCGTGAGGAGCCCCAACGAGGGCTTTGTCCATGACTCTTCGGTTCTTGGAAAGAGCCTCCATAAGCTGAGAGTGATTGTGCAGACGCCCCGCAGAATCACAAAGCACGAAATCTACTTTCTTGGCTTTTGCGGACTGAATCGCATCAAACAACACAGCTGAAGAGTCAGCTCCCTCCGATCCACGGACACAATCAATGCCTAGTCTCTTGGCCCATGTTTCGAGTTGTTCGCTGGCAGCGGCCCTAAAGGTGTCGCCAGCAGCAAGAAGAACGCTGTGCCCTTTGCCGATGAGCTCATTGGCCAATTTTGCGATGCTGGTGGTTTTCCCGACTCCGTTGACTCCAACAAACCAAATGACTGTGGGCTCTTGCGCCTTGGGAGTGGGCCATGCTTGTGCGTCAGCTGAGAGGCTTGGCTCGAGCCATGAGGAAAGTGTTTTAGAGAGCGCTAACT
This sequence comes from uncultured Bacteriovorax sp., assembly GCA_964640545.1. Taxonomy (GTDB): domain Bacteria; phylum Bdellovibrionota; class UBA2428; order UBA2428; family UBA2428; genus JBGSZX01. The sequence continues at coordinate 5,800 of CAZXHL010000079.1, forward strand.
TAGCTTCATGTTCTCTCTGATCTTCGGGAAGTTCTTTGAGTGTGTTCCACTCGAGAGTCTCGAGGGCTTCGTTCGTATTTTGCACGCCCATATCGCTGACGATGCAGGCTTCTTCCATGGCATCGCGAAGCTCGGACATTTCAAGCTTGTTGCCCCATGAAAAGCGGGAGCGAGTCTTGGCTAGAGCGCTCCACCACGAGGAAGTTTTCTCTTCAGCTTTTGTTTCGGCTTTCGACGTAGCCGGAGGCTTCGGGATATCTGCTATGACTTCGGATTTGGAGTCGAGCGACGCCTGAGAGTCGAGGGGGTCTTTGCGAGATCCTTTTCGCAGGACCAGCCACATAAACGCCAGGACGATCCCGAAGGTCCCGATGAGCATGACCACATCTTCTATTACTATATTTTCCACGCCGTTGTTATAGACAGAATTCGAGCAGAATTCTAGGGCTCATTTGGTATGAAACGGGCTTTTGATGGTAGCTGAGCACATCTGTCGCGGGAGCCTTGTCTCAGAGGGGCGAATTCTTGGAACTAAGCGCTATTTCCAAATAAATTAAATATTTTGTCACTTCCAATGGGAGGCAAACGAATAAAAGATCATATGGTGCCCCAATCTCGAAAATTCTTAGGCTTCGGAGCCGGTCTTCGAACTCCGCACTACGCGGACATTCTAGCGGGGAGAGTGAAATCGATTGATTGGTTTGAGGCTATTTCTGAAAATTTCCTCGGCTTCAAGGCTTTGCCTCAGGGCAGGCCTCTCGAGATCTTGCTTAAAGTGCGTAAAGATTTTCCCATTGTTTTGCACGGGGTTTCTATGTCGATTGGAAGCACGGATCCGCTGAACATGGATTACCTTAAGTCTTTGAAGGAGTTGTATCGGGTTGTCGAGCCGGCTTGGGTGTCGGATCATCTTTGCTGGACGGGAGTGCATGGTCACAACATGCACGATCTTTTGCCACTGCCATATACAACAGAAACGGTAGATCATGTGTCTAGTCGCATCCAAAAGGTCCAAGAATTTTTGGACCGTCAGCTCACGATTGAAAATGTCTCGAGTTATCTGAGTTTTAAGCACTCCACAATGACAGAGTGGGAATTCATAGAGGCAATTCAGAAAAAAACCGGTTGCGGGCTGCTACTTGATGTGAACAATGTATACGTGAGCGCGGAGAATCATTTCTTCGATGCCAAGGCTTTTATTTCTTCGATGCCCTCCGAGGCGATCACACAAATACATCTTGCAGGCCATAGCTCCAATGAAGCCTTATTGATCGATACACATGATGCGCCCGTTTGTCCCGAGGTTTGGGAGTTGTATCAATACGCGCTTCGAGTGCACGGACCTGTGAGCACCTTGGTGGAATGGGATGGCAACATTCCGAGTTTAGCGCGGCTAGAAGAGGAGGTGGAGCATGCCAGAAACGTTGCTGGATATTCAAACGCAGCTGCTCAAGATCTTCACCGATCCTAAAGGACCTCAACAGCTCTCCGAGGAATCGGAGAACTTTTGTCGTTTTGTCGAAGGACAAAAGGGCGCGACGACGGTGCAACGAGCGAGTGTCTATGCGGACGCTTATTTTTTGCGGATCAAAGAAGTTTTGGAAAATGATTTCGAGCTGACTCAAAAATATTTAGGTGGATCGAAGTTTCATGATCTTGTTGTGAGTTATTTGCAACGCCATCATCCCTCTAGTCCCAATGCTCAGAGACTCGGCGCTCATTTGCCGGGTTTTGTGGAGTCTGAGGCGGAGTGGAATTCGGATTCGACTTTGGTGAATATCGTGCGCATGGAATGGCTCATCACAGAGGTGGTTTTTGAGGCGTATCAGGAAAATCTTGCTTTGGAAAAACTTCCCACATTATCTCCGGAGGAGTTTGCGTCATCGTCCTTCGAGGTGGATTCCACACATAGGATGTTACGAACGGTAGAGTTGATTGAAGATTTGTGGATGGCACGGAGTTCGGAGTCGCTTGACTTTGAAGGGCTGGGTCAAGATATCGCGAAGCCTTGGCTTCTGATGCGCAGGGAGCGAGAAGGGCGTATCACTTTCTTTCGTCTGACAGAGGGGGAGGCCTTGCTTTGGCAGCATCTTTCAAGTGGGCAAAAACTTTCGGAGATCTGTGAAGACTTGGGTGATCAAGTAGAACTAGTCGCGGAGGCGATGCCCGAACTGGGAAATTGGATCCAGCTTGGACTCATTAAAAATTTGAAATAAAATTCTTGCCAATCATGGCGAGTAAAAAAAGGAGAAGAAAGAATGAAAAAAAATAACTCACTAGCATTGATGGCACTTGCCACGAGTGGACTTTTGTTCGCTACAACTGGAGCCTCTGTTGCAAACGCAGGCGGCGGAAAGTCAGCTGAAAAGTCTCAAAAAGACGCTTCACAATGCTCTGGCGCGAACGGTTGCGATGGCAAAGATTACAAGTGTGTTGGTGGAAACTCTTGCAAAGGCAAAAGCGCTTGCCACACCGCTGAGCACAAGTGTGGTGGTCATAACTCTTGCGCAGGCAAAGGTTGGATCAACACGAAGTCTGAAGAAGAGTGCGCTGAACACAAAGCCAAAGCTAAGAAAAGCTAAGTCTTGTTTTGGTGAGTACCCTGGAGTCTAAGTCTCTGGGGTGCATTAATGTTTTACATCTCTTAGCGATTGTCTATACTTTGCACAATCGGGTTGGGGCTTGTTGCTCGGATCTGAGGAATAGAATTCACAACCGGGTTCATGCTTGGCACTGGTGCAAGGTTTCCAGTCTGCGCAATTGGTTTGGGGATCGATTTAGGCTTCCGCTGTTTCATTGCCCTTAATTTTGTTTGAGATCGTGTACGTAGACTTTGTACCCATTCCTGCAATGTTCGGTGTTGAGGTCTGCTGTTTCTAGTGAATGACCTGATGGACACAGGCCGAGTCGAAGGTGCTGGCTGAATATCTGAATCGCGTTCTATTGATTCGACCTCGGAAATTTGTGAATTTGAATCCCTGGTAGCAGCACCGCTGACCGCGGGTCCCCCGATTGAGCGTACCTGTCCCGCCCCGTCATTGCACGCATTCTGAGTTTCAAAGCATCCGAATATTCCAGATTCCTTATCTTCATTGGAGATCAGAGAAAGAGCCCCTGATATTTTGTCGCAATTGTTGTCTTGTGCGGAGCAATTATTCGCTGCTCTTATGACTTTTGATTTGTATGCTTGCACACATGTTTTGGCCTCTTCGACGTCAGAACATTTCGAAATTGATCGAATTTAGCAGGCTTTGGATAGCCCTTCTTTTACCTCACCAAACCCTGCTATCCCTTGCCCGCCAAATAACTCTAGACCAGAGGCTTGCCCGCCAGAGCGAATGCTTTGACTGATAGCTTTACTCACTCTTGCAAAATAGCAGGTCTTGATATGCTGAGAGTTGGTGACTTCAGCATTCACATAGTTGCTGGCAGATAGGAGTATAGAAAAAAACATCCATCCAAAGCGTTTAGCCTTCATACTCAAATTATGAACTTTACAGTGATTGGAGCCAAGTTAACTTTTCGTTAAAATCGTAGTTGCTAGGGGGCATAAGAAGACGATCTATGCTCAGTTCTCCACAATCACTTCATAAGTTTCCGAGAAATGATCGAGAAAATTTTGTGGAGATCCGTAGTCGGAAACTCTGGTGGAGTGAATGCTTCCCTGAGGATGGTAGCTAACGGGACTTATGAAGGAATCCCATTCTCCTAGAGCTGTAGCGTGGCGAATCTGAATGAAGTCATCACCGAAGCTCACTTCACGTCTGGCCTTGTTGTCCTTCAAGGCGCTATCGCCTGGAAGGAGACGGACGGATTTGATTCGACCACGGCCTTCTGTGAAGCGGATATTGCTGATGCGGAACAAGTTGTCTTGAAAGGAATTATTCGCTAGCGCGAATAAATTTAAACGATAAACCCGTTCACTGGGGTTGCTCGAGCTGTTCATTTCTTCAAAATCAACAGCGGGGCCGAATGTCGGACGCGTATACGTATACGACGAGGCCACATAGTCGCTATTGTCGATATCAAATTGCTTTTTTCCAGCAGAGTCAGTACTCGACACGGAGTAAAAGTTGGCATGGTCCACGATTTGCCCCCCTGAAACAACAGGAGCCTGGTTCACTCGCCGGACCTCAATTTTATTGGGGTTGATGCTCGCGTTTTTTCTCTCAGAAACTGACATTGCAACTAAGGCGCTCCCAGAGTCATTGCGATTTTGTATAAACTTTTGATAGATGTCAGCTTTTAGGATTCGCGGCGCAGTGGTCGAGGATTGGGCGGGGCCGGAGGTGTTTTGATCTCCGGAATCTCCCGGATCGCCACCAGGATTGCGCGGGTTGCGATAATATCTGGGGTGGGGGTGCTGCGTGAAAAATCATCATCGGCAGATCTTCGATTCTTCTCCGGAAGCCCTTGAAGCGCCTCGCAGGCGGACAAGCCGAAAAGAGCTGCAACAAAGATAGCAAATTGGCATTCACGCATTATTTGCTACCTCGGTTTGAATAAAGAGTGGACTCTTCTAGAAGGGCGTTGGTGACGAATTCAACATCTTCGGGAGTGCCCAAGGACTTGGTGAGTTTAATGAGGTTAGAAAAGTGGTGTAGGGTTTCCTCACTATTGGGTAGCGAATGACTGGCTACCCAGTTCACTTCATTAAAAATAAGATCAAGTGCCTCGTCGCCGTAGCCCTCATGTGACAAGGCGTGGACCTCGAGAATTAGCTGCAAGCGAGCGGGGATCTCATCAGGTCCTAATCTTGCGAGTTGTTTTGAGACTTCTTGGATCAAGAGCTCTGGTTTGTCAGTTACCTCTGCAATAGCAAAGAGGTCTGGGTAGAGTTCTGCTGATGATGGGATGCGTCCGAGAGATTGGATCGCGTGCTCAGGAGTCGGCTCCTGAGCGTCTAATTGGTTTTGCTTCAATAGCTGACCGAAGGCGAACCCCAAACTCTCCGGAGATTCAGGATCTTCTTGTAGTGCAGTCTTTAGGTCGATGGATTGAGACGCTAAAGTCGGTTGGCGTTGCTTCAAGTCAGAATTGTGGCCGCTAAAAAAAGATGAAATACCGACCTTGATGCCGATACCCAAAGCTAACCCAGTGATGACGTGTAATAAACGCATGGTAATTTCTCAATACAATACTAACGCTGATACACCTTTGCCCTATTGCTTTCCGCTATCATTCGGCCCTCGAGGTCTGTCATAATGAAAACGAGTTTCTGTAGATCAGTCGCATCGATTCTCAGTCTTGTGGTTCCCGTGCCGAGGTAGCTATAGGTACAGTTGATGGTTCCACTGTGAAGAATACCCTTCAACAAAGCGCTGCCATTTCCATATCCAGAACCATTGGTGCCGCCTCCATAAAAACTATGTAAACTTACCGGACCAAAGTAAAAGTTGTGTCGAGGATAGAGGCTCGTGGCGATCACGCTGCCTAAGTCTTTATAGACTAGCCGTCGATCTTCTGATTTGTACTTACAGTTACTTTTGTTGGTGTCACATCTTGGGTGTTCGTCATAACCGAGGCTAGCCATAGAGTTGCCGTAACCGACAGGTGAATCTTTCATTATGTCAGGTCTTGCAAAATAAAGTTGATAGATGAAGGGAATCCTTTCGGCATTTCCTCCTTCACCGACTCTGCAGTGAAGTCCATCCTTTGATCTAGACAAAGGCCCATATTTCTCAAGCAGCAGGCGAGCTTGAACGGCGAGTGATGCAATAC
>CAZXHL010000080.1:0-11432 GCA_964640545.1 uncultured Bacteriovorax sp.
AATGGAACGACTACAGCACAAGTTCAAGTCACACTTCTTGATGCCGCCAGCAATCCAATCAGTGGTGAGACTGTTCTTATTAGCTCAGCTCAGAGCATTGCGGGAATTAGCTGTGCGGGAACTACCGACGCTAGCGGCCAGATCACATGTGGTTTCACTTCTGACACTCCTGAAACCAAAACCATTGCCATCGCAACACCTGCGGGCCTAAGCGCCAACACTGTACCAGTAGAAATTTATAGCATCCTCGGCTCCAACATCACATCTGAGACGAATGTTGATGGAGCTACGGAAGTCATCACACCAACTGGTGGATTTGCGTCTGGCGGAAACTATGGTTTCGCCCTCACCAACAATTCTGGAGGCAACATTAGTACGACCAGCGCAAGCAGCACAACATATACAGCTGGTTCGACATGTGCTCAAGGTGGCGGCAAAGACATCGTTACGATTTCTGATAGCCTCGGCCAGACGCTCACCGTCGACCTCACAGTTGAATTCTCTAAACTAGTGACAAACTCAGGGAACCCAGCCTACGGCACACAATCCATCAACGTGGATAGAACCTTTGTCTTTGAAAACTCAGGCTGTATCACAAGCGGAACCATTACAACAACTTTCTCCACCACTGACGATGGTGGAGGCTCAGGCAATACTCCTGCCTTCGAACTCACAGGTGTCGATACATGTAATACGGGCACACTAGCAGGCGGAGCCACATGCCAAGTACCAGTGAGATTTAGAGCTGGCGATGCCGCTCTAGACGCCGGATCTTACACAGGAAGCGTTGGCATCGACGATTCGACAGACACACCATCATTTAGCTTATCAGGGGATAAGTAGGAAAGAACTTAGAGGAACGTATATGAGAGAGTTTATTTTAACAGGATTTATCATCGCCATTACAGGGACAGCATCTGCCCAAAGCTTGCGATCCTCGAGTAGTGAGTACCTGAAAGACCGAGCCCCGGCTTCATCTCAAGTCGACAACATCGACTTCAAAAACAACTGTGTGCGGAAGGCCGACTCCCTTCAAAGCAAAACTGACATCGCAGCTTTTGCAGCAATTTGTCTCTCAAAAGTTCAGTCAAAAGCTGATCCAAAAAACATGATCCACTCAGAAGATGGTCGCTACACCGTCTTTACTTCCGACAATATGATTTTTGTAAAAAAGCAAAGCGTTGCTTCGGGTGAAGAGACACAATTTATAGTGGGCAAGAACCCCTCACTCAATCAGATCTTATCCGTTAAAATCGACGCCGCCAGAGAAGAAATATATGTCTTAGATTCCATCGGTGGATCTCAACGCAGAATATTAGTTTACGGCATCGGAAGCTCCGGCATCCAAGACCCCATTCGCCTCATCGACCACGAATCCATTGCTAACGCTTCAGACATAGCCGTCGACCCAATGAACGAAAAGCTCTTTGTGAGCATTCCTGACAATTCAAAAGTCTTGATGCTCAATCAACTCGCAACCAAGCACAGCGGAAGCATACTAAAGTATCAGCAAGCTCCTCTTGCCGAAATCGACTTCACTAGTCACTCTGGTAGACAGCCTTCCTCACTAGCCATTCACACCACAAAGAAAAAACTCTTTGTAGCCGACCAAAATGGCGACGAAGTCTTAGTTTTCTCAACCGACAACATGTTCAGCGTTGAAAAGCGCTTAGACCTTAAGTCGGAAGGCATCACCAATGCCATTGCTCTCGGAGCCGGAACGGACAACAACCTAGAAGTGGTTGATGGTGCAACAGGCAAACTCCACCTCGTCAAACTAGGCCAATAGCCATATAGCTCGCCGCCGATAATTTCACATCTAATGTGACTTGCTAGCTAATGCCTCAGCTCCTATGCTTTCGGCATGGGAAAATATTCATTCTTTATTCTCTTAGGGGTTCTCGCCATTGGCATCTTCGTCTACCTAAAGGGTCAGCAATCCCAGTCCATCAAAGCAGGCACTAAGATTCCGGAACAACTTATTTGGACTCCAGCCAAAGACATCTTGATCCTAGAGGACTCCAATTCGATCGCCTCCAACAAACAAGCCGCCGTGGTTAGACTTTGGAGAGCGGGACATGAGTCCGCACCGGAGTGGACAGCCAAGCTACTGCAAACACTCCCTGCGACTGAGAAAAAGTCTTTCCTCATCCGGCTCTTCGAGGCAGGAACGGAAACCTCCAGCGAACTTGGACTACAACTCATCGACAAAAGTATCGGCCCCCTCGATGACAAGAATCTCGAGAGAATGCGACTGATCAAACGGTTTACAATCTCCCCCTCCGACACCCTACCCGTCCTCGAAACCCTGCTTTCAAAAGAGCCCCCATCAAGCCAAGCCTATGTGGATATTGCCCTCACCATTTATAGGTCAACTCAGCAACAACGGTCGATTCGAGAAAACTTTGTGAAACAAATTGACCCCGCCACAAACAAGACGAAAATCGAAGCCACAGATCTTCTAAAAATCTATCGCACCCTCATCCAAGATCCTGCCACCCAATCTGATGCCCTTCAAAAAGCAAAGAAAACAGTTCTCTCAGCAACAGCCCCTGAAAGGCTCAAAGTCGCACTTTTCAAAATCCTGGAACAACGCAAAAGCAGCCTGAGCCATGCTGAACTCGAGAAGTTCTTTGACAGCTTATCCAACGAATCCAAAGCAAAGTTTGCTAGAAACTTGGTTTATCGTTGTGAAGGCGATCGATATGAATGGCTAGACAAAATGTCATCGAGCCCCGTGGAAACCATCATGTATGCCGCCCAAGTCGCCAAAGATGAAATCAAAAAAGCCGACCCCTGCAAACGCTAGTAAACCGCCAGATCCAGCAGCAAAATATTGACTCACTCCACCTCACTCACACTCAAATGCCTTCACCTATTCCCAGGACCCATACCAAAATCAGAAGATTGTGTTTAAAATAGCCTTATGGCAAAGATGAAGAACCGCATCGCACCTTTTATCATTCTTGTAATTTCTATCGCAGCTATTGGCGTCTTGCTCGGACAGCTTTTCTACAAATCAAATCCGGTTGAAGAAGCCAAAGAAACTTACGCTGAAAGAATGAATGAAATCAAAGAAGCTGATGAGAGCACCCTCAAAGATCTCAGCCAAGATCCTAAAAAAGTTTACGGCGCACTCATGAGACGTGCCCAAACCCTCGATCCCTCAGCAAGGGCCAAAGCGGAGTCTTTACTTAGTAGCCCCAATCAAACTCTAAAAGAAGCTGCCTACCAGGCGATTGGATTCTATGCCGACGCCCAAGCCAATGAAATTCTCGAGAACGGAATCAAAACTGAAAATGCCGAGACTCGCCCCTCCATCATCAGAGCTTTAGGATTTCGGCAGTCCGAAGAAAGGACCGCCCTTATCCAAAAAGTTTTGGACTCATCACAACTCAACGAACGTGAAATGATCCTCGCTTTAGAAGCTCTCGTAAAAGTTTCCAACTCCCAGGCCATTCGAGACAAATCAAGCCATCAAATGCTGAAAGTTTATGAAAAATCAAAATCGCCTGGGATCCGATCTGATATTTTACTTCGAATCAGCAAAAACAATCCGGGCTTCGCGCCTCTCGAGAAAACACTTTTAAATGCATTGCAGAACGACAAGGAAACAGGGCTTCATGTTTTTGCCATCAAACAACTTTCAGCCTTCCAATCCAAATGGCTCAAAGAAAATCTTTCTAAGTTTATCAAGTCCAAAGACCTAGACGTTAAAATTGCAGCCATTGGAGTTCTGCCAAGCCTTTGCCCCAAGAACCGCTGGAGCATGATTGAAGAGATCTTGTTTCAGGATCGAGATCGTCGCACGCAACTGACTCTTCACTACACAATAAAGGAACTCGGATCTCAAAAAGCACTCATACTAATCGAGAAAGCTAAGTCAGCCGGCACCTTCAGCCAAGAAGAGCTCAACGAGCTAGAGACACTAGAGAGCGAGATTCAGTCCAAAGCCCAGCTCTCTGATAGCTGCGAGCTCAAAAACAAGTCCAGCTAAGCCAATATTTTTAAGCATTTAGCGCCACAATAAAGTTCCACTTCGCATTGACTATCCTTCGGAAATTGAGAATCATTCTCAAAACGATCAGGAGGTCTTTTATATGATGAAACTCACTCACCAATTTTCTCAGCGATCAGCGCTTTGTGCTTTGTTAGCCTTAGGGGCTCCAACTCTCGCGAATGCAGACAGCAGCTTTGAGCGCGGACAAGAAGCCATTCTTGGACAAGCAGGATGCCACATTGTCGACTACAGCTACACTGAAACAGAATCACTTAAAGAAGGCTACCAAATCGATGGCCGCGTTTATGATTCCAACAAAGACAAAACAACTTACGAATTGATCATCCCCATTCAAAAGTCTGCTACGGAAATTCGACTGCAACACGTTTTATTCATGAAGGACCTCAAAACTGGCGAAGTCAAAGGCATCATGAAGCACCACTCTGAAGACTGGGCTTTCGAAGCTTCTCATCATTTTGAATTTGTCACTGCAGGACAATACACAGCTGTCCCGAACACGGAAAGATCTTCATGGACTCGCAAGACAACAAATCTTGATGACGGACTTCGCTACCAGTGTGAAGGACAGTGGGACTTCACGAAGCACCACCCAGAATTCAACTGCTCAACTTTCGCACCGATTCCTGGCCGCGAAATCCGCGACATGGCTCGCAAAGACTATAACACTCTCGATCGCACTAATCGCGTGATCACTTATGATCACTCTTGGATCGAGCGACAAGACAACATCAAAACGATCCAAGCTGAAAACGGCGATAGAACTCCTCTAGCTCGCGAGCATGGTCGCATTTGGTACGTCAAACAAAACGACGAACAATGTGCAGAAGCCAAGACTTGGGCCCTATCACGAATGGCCTACTGGAAAGTTCTTATGGAAACCTGGGAAGAATACCTCAGCGAAAACAAAGACTGGAAAGAAGTCGGAAAAATCGACGGTCTTCCCCGCTTCGTTGCGATGTTTGCCGTCGAAGAAAAATACGTTGACGCCCTTCGCACACAACCGGAACTCGCCACGGAAGCTAAGGCTGAAATTCGCGCTATCATCGAAAAATACCGCAGATAAGCCGGGCCTACCCCGGATTGTCTTGGAACACCTTAAGGCGTTTCACATCACAATAAAAGCCAGCACCTGAGAGGGTTGCTGGCTTTTTCGTTTCCTGCTCAAACTGATTCCACACGTTTCCTCCACTCTTGGCTTTGCAACCCTCAATTATTCGACTATCTACTCCCTATGAAAATCTGCCAAGAATTTAAAGCCTTCATTGCTCGTGGAAACATGATGGATCTAGCCGTCGGAATCATGATTGGAGCGGCCTTCAACAGCATCGTCCAGTCTCTCGTCAAAGACATCATGACTCCCTTTATAGGGATTTTCTTGGATGCCGATTCTATGACTGAGTGGGCCTGGAAGTTCAATGTCAGCGGAGCCAATGGCGCCCAGAAAGAAGTCTTGGTCGCCTACGGGAAGTTCCTGCAAGCCGGAATCAATTTCCTCATTCTTGCCATTATTGTTTTCTTCATCGTGAAAGCTCTCAGTAGCCTCAAGAAAAAAGCGGAAGATCCAAGCAATGTAGAAACTCCTACGCCTCAGGACATTCTGCTCCTATCAGAGATTCGCGACCTGCTGAAGAAGTAGCTCCTTATTTCAAACTACTGATCGTCGCTTGAGACACTCGTTGTAGCATCAATGCCGCCGCGAGTATTGTATTGCATGGTAACCTGCAAGAAAGCAGGCTCAAGCACTTTAGCGAGGTCTTCAAAAATCTTTCCATTCGCGTGCTCTTGGTAGATGCCTACATTGCGGTAGCTTGTGAAGTAATACTTCAAGGACTTCAACTCAATGATCTTAGCGGCGGGGATGTATTCTACTTTAACGTAAGCGATATCCGGCAAACCAGAGAAGGGACATACCGCAGAAAACTCATCCGTCTCGTAAACGATTCGCTGAGTGGGCCCTTCGTATGGGAAAGTTTCAAGTAAGTTAACCTTCACATTTTCAGGTCCGATAAATTCCAATTTCATGCCTTCTGCTTCAGCCATTTTCTTCTCTCCTTAAGCCGGGACTATGCCCAGCAATTATAAATCATTTCAACGAACGCTGGTAATCTTCAAAACCATTCCGGCGTAATTCACAGGCCGGACATTCACCACAACCATAACCCCAAGAATGCAAATCTTTATGATTGCCCTGGTAGCAAGTGTGAGTGTTTTCTACAACATCTTTCAGCCCACCCAAATCAGACGCAAGCTTAAAGGTCTGCCCCTTACTGAGGAACATTAGTGGCGTATGGATCGTGAAATCAAAATCCATTGCGAGGCTCAAAGACTTTTGCATGCTATCGATGAATTCCTTGCGGCAATCGGGGTATCCCGAATAATCCGTTTCACAAGTTCCAATCACAAGGTCTCTCATACCCCGAGGGGCCGCATAGGCCGCAGCAAGGTTTAGAAACAAGGCATTTCTTCCTGGAACAAAAGTTGAAGGAAGCCCCTGAAACCCCCCATCCTTTTTGATCTCAATAGAATCATCCGTCAGAGCGTTTTTTGCAAGGTCCTTCAAGGAAGACACTGGTAGCAAACGATGCGATTTAGCGAAGCGTTTTGATAGCTTCTCCGCACACTCAAGTTCGATCTTGTGTTTTTGCCCATAATCGAAAGTGAGCGTATGAACATCGTCCCCAAACTCTTTGATCGCCCACAAAAGACAAGTCGCAGAGTCTTGGCCGCCTGACAAAATCACTAGAGAAGAACGTTTGGACATAGAAAAGGAAATCCTCACCGCAAACCCATGTTCGCAGCCTAAGAATCATCTCCCCAGTAAGTGACTTTTAAACCAACGGTCTCACGCATGACGCTGACTTCTTTGATTCCCGGGATTTGTAGCTTCAAATGATCGAAGATCCACTTCGACAAGTACTCCCCCGTAGGGAGTTCAAGTCCAGGCACATCATTCAATAAATTGTGATCGAGCGTGGAAACGATCTCACTGACCGCTCCTGATAGTTTTTCATGTTCCATGACCATTCCGTCGACGGGATTCACTTCGCTCTCCACGACAACCTCGCCCGTAAAAGAATGACCATGCATGCGACGGTTAGGATGCCCATCGGGATAGCCCGGCTGAAAGTGGGCTGCTTCAAAATGAAATTTGGCTGACAATCTTGCTCTCATATTTTTCTCACGCTCGCGAGGCCATGCTCCCTCTAAACTCCGCGCTCCTCGGGATGCCATACATACTTATGCATCTGCAGTTGCATACGCCAGGGCTTCGCACTTTCCAAGACCCAATTGGCTAGATCCAGATTTTTTACCTGACCAAAGGATGGTGAAATCAATACGGCATATTTCGCAAAGAGATTGTGTGCCTCCGCAACTTCTAAAGCAAAGTCAAAATCTTCCTTCGAGCAAATCACAAACTTCACTTCATCAATCCCCGGCTTCAAATAACCGAAGTTGTCCCAGTGCATTTTAGAAACTTCTTTAGAGCCGGGAGTTTTCACATCCATGATGATTCGAACTTCTCGAGGCACATCCGCAAGTGTGAACGCGCCAGAAGTTTCAATCATCACCTCAAAGCCTTCATCCACTAGCAATTGCATAAAAGGCACAACACGCGGTTGAGCCATAGGCTCCCCACCAGTGATCTCAACTAAATTGGTTGGATTAGCGCGAATTTGGCCCAAAAGGTCCGTAAAACTGTGCTTTTTACCCTCAAAAAAGGCGTATTCTGTGTCGCAATAACTGCATCTAAGCGGGCACCCCATCAAACGAACAAAGGTCGTAGGTCTGCCAGCCTGGGTGGATTCACCTTGGATGCTATAAAAAATCTCATTGATGGCGAGCGTGGGTTCTTTCCCCAATTTTTCACCGTCAATTGTAGCTAAGCTCTTATTTTGAGACATAATTTTGCTTCTGATCCTCAACCTATCCTCATTGCTCTAATCCCTTTTGCCGCCTCGGGTCAACAAAGGAAGCACCTACAAATGTTTGCAACCCTTGGATTTTCCTATAAAAGGCAGACGTGGCATCTAAAATTACCTCAAGTTCAACAGCAGAATATTTCTCGAAAAACCTCCAACAAGTGGGGTTTTCCTCAGGTACAAAGGCCGTTCTAACAACACTTAAAGAAGCCGTCGACAACTCTCTCGATGCCTGCGAAGATGCTGATATTCTTCCGGAAATTGAAATTGAGATTGAAAAAGTCGGCGCTGGTGCCGGCAAAGGAATGGACCTTATTCGGGTTAAAGTAACGGACAATGGACCCGGTCTCACAGCTGATGATGCCGTCAGGGTCTTCGGAGAATACCTCGCTTCTTCCAAATTCGGCCGAGGAAGATGCTCTAGAGGGCAACAAGGTATCGGTATTTCTGCCGCCACCACTTGGGCTCAGGTCACAAATGCAAAAGGTGCCAACATCATCACCAAAACAGCGAAAATGAGAGAGGCTGTATCCGCAACCATCTCTGTAGATATTAAAAAAAATGAGGGTGCCCTCAAAAATAAATCTACTTTAAAGTGGGACCGTCCACATGGTGTGAGTTGTGAATTTACCTTCGATGGAAGACTACAACTCAATGGAGATGCCGGCATCCATACCTATTTGCAAGGCACAAGCCTTGTGAATCCACACCTCAAATTGACCTACAAAATCAACGATGAAGAAGTTGTCAAATTTGAGCGTGTTTCAGAAAAGAAAGTTCATATTCCTGCGGCCGTGGCCCCCCACCCTCACACTATGAAATTGGGTGAATTTTTGGCTCATGCGAGTTTGTTTGGAAAAGTATCCGTATCCAAGTTCTTAAAGACGGGATTCTCTAGAATATCCGACCAAACATTAAGGGATCTCACCAAAGCTGGAATCAAAAAGTCGCTATTTAACCAACCTGCCTCAATGGTTCCGCAGCCTGAAATGAAAAAACTTTATACGGCAATTCAAGATGCGAACCTTATGGCTCCATCTACAAAAAGTGTTTTGACCGTAGGAGAAGAAGCTCTTGCAAAGAGTATTTCTCGCCTAGGTGAAGTCGACTTTTTCAGTGTTTTGTCGAGAAAACCTACGATTTGCGATGCCAAACCCGTATGTGTGGAAGTCGCAATCGCAAGACTCGCCAACTACAAAGGCGATGGAGACAGCCCGGTCCAAGTTCTTAGATTTGCAAACCGTGTTCCCCTGCAGTTCGACAAAGGTTCCTGCGCTATTGTGAAGGCATTAGAGACTGTTAACTGGAAAACATACGGCTTAAATCAGCCCAAAAAATCCATCCCTACCGGCCCCTACGTTATCGCCGTGAGTATGGTTTCCCCCTTCATCAAATTCAAAAACGCTTCGAAAGAAACGATTGACGCCTCCGACGAACTCGTCGCAGAGCTTCGCTATGCCATGATTCAAGCAGGTCAACGCCTCTCTCGCTTCGTGAAAAAAGAACAAAAAGAGGCTGACCTCGAGAAGAAGCGCTCTCACATCGAGCAATTCGGCCCAATCCTTATTGAAGGAATTGGACGAATCACAAAATCTCCCAAATCTCGTCTCGACAAAGCGCGAGATGGCCTTATGAAAATTTTAGGCAGAGATGAAGAAGCCGCAGAAGAAGCTTTGAGTAAAGCTGCCACCAAACAAAAAGAAATGGTGGCAAAAATGAATGCCGTCCACAAAAAGAAATCGCCCAAGTCCGAAGCAGATGTCGACCTGATTGAGCCTGAAGAAGTGGAATTAGAATTAGATGCTGACGTAGAAGAGAAAGTTAAACCAGGAAAAGAAAGCAAGAAATCCACAAAAAAGGCTTCTGGAAAAGCAAAAGCGTCGAAGACCGACTCCAAATCCACCAAGAAATCTTCAGGCAAAGCCAAAACCGACAATAAAAAAACGAACAAGAAATCAGCGAAAGCTTCGGCTAGAGCGTAAAGGATAAACCATGCCAGTAGCTTCAAGAACCAGTAAATCCTCCGGCCCCAAAAAAATGAAGAAACGTTTAACAGGGGCGAAGGAGATCACCCAAGTCGCCCAGGAACTTTGCCTAGACATGCTTTCCGACCTTGAAAAAGCGCGGCGCCCCGTCCTCGAAGCCACAAAATGCTCTCTCGACAATTCTTTTTACAACCCAAAAGTTGGATATCTGACTCCCGGCGATAAAATGGTTCGTTCAGAACTGAACGTATCCTCTGTTCAGAAAATGGCTCGCTCTATCTTCTTCCTCGAAATTCTTCTAAGGAACATTCAAACAGGAAACATCAACAACAAGCGTGAGCTTTACTACATCGCCAAAGGTGAATGTAAACACAACCCGTTTTTCAAACCGTTAGACTTCCAAGATCAACCTGAGAGTGACTCCATCATCGACTTCATCACAGAAATGCTGGAAGTATACCGCGAAGATCTAAACTGCTTTGCCAACGATCGTGGCGGCCAGACCTACAGCAAACACCTTATCGTTAAGGAAACTATGCCGAATGGTGAAATTGCGACTATCGACCTAAGCACCTTAGGAACTTCTCCGTTTCAACCCAAAAACAGACCACAGAACCTTACTCTAAAGGCGAAAAAGAAAATTGAATTTTGCCTGATTGTTGAATCAGAAGGTACCGCCAACACCCTCGTCTCCAACGGATTCACCACCAGGTACAACTGCATTGTTATCGGTGCTCAAGGGGTTCCCTCAAATGCCGTAAGGTCTTGGTCGAAACTCATTCAAGAACAACTTAGCGTGCCCATGTATTTCTTCGGAGATCTGGACGCCTACACCATGCAAAATATTTTCCGTACATTGAAGGCGGGATCGGCTGCAAGTCTCATACGTAATGCTGACTACTCGGCTCCGGACGTAAAATTCCTTGGCGTACTTCCTGAAGATATTAAGAAGTACGACCTTAATGACTATCCGGTAAAAGAGAAAGATGTCGGCGAGCAGAGAGCCCTGAAAAAGGCACGAGACGTTCTGGCCAATGACCCCTTTTTCAAGGACAAAAAGAACAAGGGTGTGGCCCAAATTCTAAAATGGCTCATCAAAGAAAAACGTCGTTGCGAGCAACAGGCTTATTTCTCTGTCGACCCAAGAGACCCCCAAAAGCCAGAGAAAATCATCGTCGACAAAATTCGATCAGGTAGCTACGTCTAAAAAACACTGATAGGATTTTGAGCTGTTATGGCCAAAGATCTACCCCCAGGAGACGACACCCCCACCCTTGAGGATGTCGAGGAATTGGACCAGGATCACCAAGAGTTTCTGCACACCAAGACCTCAACCCACATTGTAAGAACAAGAAAAAGCAGCTCATTTTACGAGTTAAAACATCTCCTTCCTGCCTTTTCATGGCCTTCTTTTTCGGGCGCATTAGCTTTTTTTCTCAAAACTATTTTCTACGGAGTTATTTGGCTTCTAATTGGACAAGTTGAATATCGTGGAGAGCGAATCGG
>CAZXHL010000081.1:0-6277 GCA_964640545.1 uncultured Bacteriovorax sp.
AAAAACGCAAAGTGATTGAAGAAGCAGTTCTAAAGGCTGAGTCTTCCACGAGTGCTGAAATTGTTCCTGTTATTATTGGACGATCATCAACGGTTGATCATGTCTTTCCGTTGATTTTTTTGTTTTTAATTGCTGCTTTGTTCGTCTCTCCTTTGTGGTCATACTTCGATGAGTTTTGGGGCGGAGCATATTTTGAAAGAGCTTTGGCTATGGCCGCTACTTTGTTGGTGTCTTATGGGTTGTCCAAACTTTCATTCATTCGTAGGTGGTGTTTGACCAAGAGAGACATGGAAAAACAAGTCGAGCTTCGGGCCATTGCCGAATTTTCGGGTAGAGTGGCTGGAAGAACCAAAGACAAAACTGGCTTGATTGTGGTGCTATCTTTGCTCGAAAAACGTTCATTCCTTTTTGCTGAAGAAGGCATTAACAAACATTTTCCAGAGGGAACCTGGGATGCCGTTCTAAGGGGGCTTTCAGAAAAAGCCCATAAGGAAGGCATCGAGCTCGCCTTCGCACATACCCTTAACGAACTCAGTGATATGTTAGCCGTTCACTTACCAATACAAGCAGATGATACAAACGAGATTTCAAATAAATTGGTACTACTTAAAGACTAGAACTTCTAGCTAGAATTCTGCTAAGACTTGCTCTATGTCCGAAAAAATGTCCGATAAAAATCCACTGCTGTCTTCGCTCAAATTTCTTAATCCTTCCTCATTGAAGCTTTTATCCGCAAAACTCAGCAATCTCGTCGAGGGAAGGCTTTGGGCTAAGGTTCTCGTTGGGATGATTCTGGGGTTGATCTTGGGGCTTGTCATTTCTCCTACAGGTTTTATGAGTCAGTGGACTCAACCGTATGAGTCTATCCTTGAGACAATCGTTGTTTGGCTTGCACTTCCTGCGAAGTTCTTTTTGAAACTGATCCAGATGGTTGTGATTCCCCTCATCATTGCCAGTGTGATTCGAGGGTTAGCTTCGACGACCGATGCGGCGCAGATGAAATCACTGGGATTGCGCTACGGTGCTTTTGTTTTGACGTGCTCCTGTTTGGCGGCAGCACTGGGAGTTGGACTCAGTCGGTTGATTCGGCCCGGAGCTTCGCTGAATCTTCAGGGGGCGACAAAGGCGCTTGAGTCCGGTGATGTGGGGCTCTCCCTGAGCAAATTCTCACCAGAAATATTGGTTAACATTCTCCCCGTGAATCCGCTCTCGTCTATCGTCGAAGGCCAAATGCTCGATGTTGTGATTCTTGCCATCATTGGTGGCATTGCCTTGATCTCTGTAGAGTCTAAGCAGGCCAATGTCGTTCTCGATTTTCTCGAAGTGGTGCAAAGCATTTGTATGACGGTGATTTCTTGGGCCATGCGAATAGCACCTTTTGCGGTCTTCGGACTTATCACTCAAGTTGCAGCGACAACTGGCTTGCAGGCGATGCAAAGTATGAGCCTCTATGTCCTTACTTCATTTGCTGGGTTTGCTTTGTTTATTTTATTCTATCTGCTGCTTGTCGCTTTCACTCGGAAGATCTCTCCGTTCACTTATCTTAAGAAAATTATGGCACCGATGCTTCTTGCGTTTTCTACTTCCTCTAGCGCGGCCACCATGCCTTTGACAATGAAGGTCGCAGAGGAAGAGTTAGATGTGGAAGCATCAACGGCTCGCTTTCTGATTCCCTTAGGTACAACGGTAAATATGGCAGGTTCTGCTATTTGGCATACGAGCGCTGTGATTTTCCTCGCACAGGCGTATCAAGTGGATTTGAGCTTAGCTCAGATCGGATTCATTGCAGCCACCTCTATTGGAAGCGCGGTCGGGTCGCCAGGTGTTCCTGGTGTGGGAATCGGCGTCCTTGCGGCTGTGCTAAGCAGGGTGGGCATACCGATTGAGGGCATCAGTCTCATTATGGGCGTGGATCGATTGGTGGACATGGGGTGCACCGTTGTTAATGTGAGCGGCGATCTTGTGGCTGCAACTATTTTTGGCAAGAAGGTTGAGGTTTAAAATGCTTTCGTTCTTTCGCCAGAAAGTGGATCAACTGGTATCGCGCGGTGACCAACATTTGCTTCCACATATGAGAGAGTGGGGCCATAAAGCCGAGCGCTACTTGATAGGGGGTCTGTTCATCTGGTTTGGGCTCTTGAAAATGAGCGGTGAATTGTCGGCGACATCTATTGTGGCTAAAAGTGTTTACTGGTTCGATCCTTCAATAGGAGTTCCTCTTTTGGGGCTTTGGGAAATTACGATGGGCTTGCTGTTGTTTTTCCCCGCAACATTACGCTTGGCCTTGTTGCTATTTTTTATACGACTGCCAGGAACATTTCTGGCGCTAATTCTTAACTACGATGCCTGCTTTGCGGATGGACTCCTTGTGCCAACCATTCAGGGGCAGTACCTCCTTAAAGAATTTACTCTTGTTGGCGCAGCCCTCGTGATCGGAAGCACCGTTGCGGACGAAAGTAAGCGCATCAAAAAAGTTTAGTGCTTCAAAATACTGCTTATGATTCCTTGGGGGGCACCGAGTCCGAATGCAATAGGTGCAGGTACTGGTAATGTTTTTCATACTGAGTGATGGCGTCCACGATGACCTGTTCTTTTGTGTAGCCATAAATATCGTATTCCTGTCCTCCACTTCTAAGGAAAACCTCGGCTCTGAAGAAGCGGTCACGCTTGTCTTCAGTGTAGTTCTGAATATCAAAAGACCGAATTTGTACTTCATATTTAAAATCTTCAACTTTCTCGTTTAATACAACCAAAGAGCAGCGATCTTCCGACGATGATGATTGAACTTGGACTTTAAGACCTTTGGCTACCATTTCAGAGGAAATCTCCTCGAGCGCTGGTCGCACAATGAATTTGACGAATTGAGCGGCTTCAGTTTGCTTTGGCATTTTGGTCAAAGAAGCTATTCGGTCTTTCCAGTCACTTGAAGACTTCGAATACTGCAAAACCGTGGTGTGATTTTGGACTGTAGTGAAATGTCGATGATCTGCCAACAATGAGCGCCAGAAACCAAAAGCCCCTAGTGAAATGATTACAATAATAGGAAGAGCTGAGACGATGGTCATGGTTTGTAGGGCATTGAGTCCCCCAGCATAAAGTAGAATACTGGCAACAACCCCTTCGGTTATGGCCCAAAAGATTCTTTGCCAAACGGGGGGGTGTCTTGCACCTCCGGATGTAAGGGTGTCTATCACGAGAGATCCCGAGTCAGACGAACTCACAAAAAAGGTGACGACCAAGAGTAGCCCTAACACTGAGAGTACATTTGAAAGGGGGAAATACTCAAAGAATTTAAAAAGTGCCACTGATACATTGTCTGATACCGCGGTCGCGAGTTCAGATGCTCCCGAATTGAGGACTAGGTCAAGACCGGAATTCCCGAAGATCGTCATCCATAAAAAGGTAAAACCAGCCGGGACAAATAGCACTCCAACCATAAACTCTCGAATGCTTCGGCCTTTTGAAATCCGCGCGATAAACATGCCCACGAAAGGGGACCAAGATATCCACCAAGCCCAATAAAGTAGTGTCCATCCACCAATCCAAGACTCCTTCTTTTCATAGGCATAAAGGTTGAATGTTTTATGAACAAGGTCTGACATGTAGGCGCCCGTATTTTCTACAAATGCTTGGAGCAACCCGACGGTATTGCCTAAAACTAAGATAAATCCCATCATCAATAAGGCTAAGATCATATTGATGCTGGATAGTTTCTTGATCCCGCCATCAAGTCCCAGCACAACCGAGACCGTTGCAAATGTCGTGATGATTGCAATCAAAAGAACTTGGACTCCGTTCGATTGGGGAATGTCGAATAAATAATTAAGTCCTGCATTGACTTGGGTTACTCCAAGTCCCAATGAAGACGCGACACCAAACATCGTTCCTACGACTGCAAAGGTATCGATCAAGTCACCAGTTCGGCCGTAAATTCTCTCACCGATGAGAGGATACAACACGGAACGGGGAAGTAAGGGGAGCTTTTTCCTGTAGCAGGAATAAGCCAGAATAACTGCGAAGATGGCGTAGATACCCCATGCGTGCAAGCCCCAATGAAAAAATGTAATTTTCATGGCTTCTTTTGCGGCCTCCACACTTCCGCCTTCTCCAATTGGAGGGCTAGTAAAATGCATCATAGGTTCAGCCACGCCCCAAAACATGAGGCCAATTCCCATTCCTGCTGAAAAGAGCATCGCAAACCAAGAGATATTTTTGTACTCGGGGGTTTCATGGTCGTGGCCTAGTTTGGTGTCACCGAGTCGACTGACTAGAAGGTAGAAGCAGAAGAGAAGCGTCGCTCCCACAAACAAAACATAAACCCAGCCCGTGTTCTGAACGAGCCAGGCTTGTGTGCGGTTGAGGTATTGATTTATGACATCGGGAAAAATTGCAGCCAAAATCGTAGTAAAGAAAATAAGAAAGAGGGATGTGAAAAATACACTCTTATTCAAGGTACTTTTGTTAGTGTGTAGTGGGATCAAAAAGGTGTTCCTCGCTTATATGGAATTTTTTGCTGAGCAAAAAACACTAACAAACAACACCTGTATCCACAAATTTTTAGGCTCGCAGAGCATCAAAACACAATTCCACTCACTATACAGGTGAGCGGGGGCTGATCAAAAATTAGTTCGCCATCTCGAAAGCAATGCCGGTCTCTTGGCCCATGTCTTCAATCCACTTGTGAAAACCAGGGTAGGCGCTCATGAGTTTGGAAGCTGGAAGTGTCGAGATGCTCATGGTGATTCCGTAGACAGCAGCGTCTGCTGCGTTGGGTTTGTCACCACCTGCAAATTTCTGACCTTCAAGAGCGGTTTCCCATTCCTTGGTCAGATTTACAAGGTGAGCATTGACGTCGTCGATGCCTTGGCGTTCCTTGCTCTTCTTGGCGACCATCTTCATGACGGCAGCTCCAGAGAATTTGATCAAAGCTTTTTGGTGCCAAGAAAATTTAGAAGTTTTGGTGATGTAGTCAAAGGCTTTGAGTGAGTCGCCAAAGTTTGAGTAGATCGCTGGTGGAATCGCTTTGACGTATTTTTCGGACCATTCGATCAAAGCTTTTTCGCGCGCAGCGCGTGTAATGTCCTCTTCAAATAATTTCGGACCTTCGTAATTTTTATCGATGTAAGACATAATTTCGTTGGAATCGTTGACTTGCTTGCCTTCTTTGTCGGTCCAGACGGGAACTTTTTTGTATTCTGAGAACTGGAGTTCTTTCTTGTTCAAAGGGTGAACTTCAACAGTCTCGTAGGGGACTTTTTTAAGGGCGAGGGCCGTGCGGACCTTCCAGCAGAATGGACAAACTTCGTATTGGTATAATTTGGATGTTGTGCTCATGGGCCCTCTTTTATCAGGCTTATCAAGATTGTCGAGTATGTTTTGCGATGAGGTCTTGGCTAGCTGCCCAAGCGGAGGACCAGGCCCACTGGAAATTATAGCCTCCCAGCCATCCTGTCACATCTACGACTTCTCCCACGAAATAAAGCCCTTTTTGGAGCCTGGATTCCATTGTTTTGGAGGAAATCTCATCGCATTTTACGCCCCCGCGGGTGACCTCAGCCTTTTGGTAGCCTACGGTTTTGGTGGGGTAGAGGGCCCACTTTTGGAGAGCGCCGGAGAGATGATGAATGGCAGCATCGTTGATGGAGTGGAGCGGGGTCGTGAGATACTTTTGAATTACGGGAGTTTGCCCGACAAAGGTTTTGTAGAATCTCTTGGTCCAAATATCTTTGCTGAGATCTTTGAGAAGGCTTTCAAATTTCGAATCAGGTGATGAGCTTTTGAGTTTTAAGATCTCGGAACGCAAGTCATGATCGGGAAGCAAGTTAATAAAAACAGGCTTCCCAGAGTCCCAATGCAGTGAACATTGCAGCGATGCAGGGCCACTAAGTCCGGAATGTGTGAAAAGAATATTTTCACGAAAGCTCTGACTCCCAGCCGTCATGATCACATCGAGTGAAACTCCAGAAAGCTCGGTCCAAATCGCTTTATCAGCCTCACTGAGCACGAAGCCATCAAGCGCTGGTAGTAGTGGTACAAGAGTGTGACCGAATTTTTTCGCAATACGCTGGCCCACATCACTTGCTCCAATTTTAGGAATCGATAGGCCGCCTGTAGCAATGATCACATTATTTGCCTCAAAGCGGCGACCATCTTGGCTTTGCATCTCAAAAACTTGCGATGTCTGGTTGAAGTTTAGGGTTTTGATCTGCGTATTGAGAACAGCTTCAGCGTATTGTGGATCAAGACGGGCTTCCAGTTGTTGTAAAATATCCCTCGC
>CAZXHL010000081.1:6377-11390 GCA_964640545.1 uncultured Bacteriovorax sp.
CTTCAGCGTATTGTGGATCAAGACGGGCTTCCAGTTGTTGTAAAATATCCCTCGCTGAAGTCTTGGCGAAAAGTTGTCCTAATTTTTTCTCAAAGTATTCTACCTCGCCTTCGATAACGTCACGTAGGAAGTCTTGTGGCGTGTATCGAGACAGTGCTGATTTACAGAAATGGTGATTCTCGGATTTAAAATTCTTAGCTTCGACTTGGAGATTGGTAAAATTACATTTGCCGCCGCCAGATATAAGAATTTTTTTGCCAAGTCCAGGATTGGCCTCAATGAGCTGACAAGTCACACCAGCCTGCGAGAGCGTGCCCGCGGCAAATAACCCCGCGGCGCCGCCTCCCAAAACTAAAACGTCACAAGACACCTTGGCTAAAAGTCCTCAACAGGTGAGCGGTTGGCGTTCTCGGGGCTCTTCTGGAGAGCTTTTTCTTCGCCGACGATCTGGATTCTTAATTGGAGAATTTCTTGATCAATGCGTTTGTAGTTGGCGAGATCAAACTTTTTTGCCGGTGCGATCTTCGAACGGAGGTCGTGAATACGCTCCAGGGCTTCTTCTGCAATTTTCGGATGTGCCGAATGATAGCGTTTGAGAATCTCATGAGCCTCTAGTGAAAGATGCACCTGATGGCAAAGCAGAGAACAGTGATTGCCCGCATCGAGAGCGAGATTCAAGGTTTGCTCTAGGGAATAGTGATTAAGAATCGCCCCCATATCAATATCGTCTGTCATGACAAGACCTTTGTAGCCCCATTCGCCAAGAAGAATATCTCTGATGATCTTTGGGGAAAGTGAGGATGGCTGCTTTTCATCGCCTTGCAGAGCGGGATAATGAGCATGCCCGATCATCATTGAATCAAGTTCTGGCAATAAGGCCTGAAAGGGTTTCCACTCCCATGACTCTAGGGCGTCGCGACTTTCTGTGATCGTTGGCAATTCGTGATGTGGATCGATACACGCCTTTGAATAGCCGGGGAAATGCTTTCCACAACTCGCCACACCACCAGCCC
Organism: uncultured Bacteriovorax sp.; assembly: GCA_964640545.1. Classification (GTDB taxonomy): domain Bacteria; phylum Bdellovibrionota; class UBA2428; order UBA2428; family UBA2428; genus JBGSZX01. The sequence continues at coordinate 7,391 of CAZXHL010000081.1, forward strand.
TCAGTGCTGTATTAAATAGTCCTGCGTTATGAATGGTTGATTCGGGTGTTGTACCCCAGCATCTATTTTTGAGGCTATTGCTTTCATCTCCATTGTGAGAAATGTCCAAGACAGGGCAGAGGTCTAGGTTGAAAAGGAATGTTCGAAGGATCTCAGCCGTAAGCTCACCATGTCTTGTGATTAGATTGAGATCCGGTCCTTCGATGAGTTCCTTCGCGCTGGGAGGCTCATGACCCATTTCGCGTAATCTCGCGACGCGGCCGCCTTCTTGGTCTATGCACATGATAGGGGGCTGGTCGACCACATTGACCAGATCTTCACAGAGTTTACGCAGTTGCTCTGGTGACTGGATGTTGCGGCCAAAGAGGATGAATCCTCCAGGCTGGACCTTCCTGTAAATCGCTGCGGTTTCGCTATCGAGCACAGTGCCAGGAACTCCTAGGATGAGATGTTGACCATAAGACATGTCACTATGATAATGGCGTCTGGGCATGGCAAAAAGGACTTCACAAAAATTATTTTTAGCGATTGACGGTGGCGCCACGAAATCAAGATCTGCTTTGATTTCAGAGGAAGGTGAAGTCATGGCCAAATTTCAATCGACGGCTTGTAATGCCGTTCTTTTGAGTGAGATCGAGATGACCAAGGTCTTCAAGGCTCATCTGAAAGCTTTAGGATTGAAACCTACGACTCAGGTTGAGCTTGCATCGATCTGCTTGGCCGGGGTCGTAAACGACAAGTCTAAGCTTAAGGTTAAAAGGGCCTTCAGGGGGCTGGTGAAAAGCAAACATCTCGCCATTTCTAGCGACTTGGCGTCTTCTCTCCTTGCGGGGCACGGCAAAGCGGAAGGCATCGTCACGATTTCGGGAACGGGCTCCTGCGTTTTCGCCATGTCGAAACATCAAAAAGCCAAAGCAGGTGGCTGGGGCCACGTCATGGGTGATGTGGGAAGTGCCTATCATATCGCTCACCAAGGTTTACGAAGAGCAGTTGCGGATTACGACTTGTATGGAAAATTCGATGTGCTTGGAAAAGCGGTATTGCAACACGCGAAAGTCAAAACAGCGGAAGAGCTGAGTGTGTTTGTTAGTCATAGTTCCAAGGCCGAGCTCGCTAGACTCTCGAGAGCTGTCTTTGATGCCCATCGCAGGGGACATCAACCTTCGACTTTGATCCTGATTGCTTGTGCTCAGGCGCTTGCAGCCAATGTCTTGGCTGTGCGCCGAAAGATGAAAGGCAAATCACTGCCCGTATCAGTTGCGGGCGGCGTTTTTGAAGCGCAGCCCGAATATTTTCAGATTTTTTCAGAAAAATTAAAAATTCATTGGCCTGATGTCGTGATCACCTATCCGAAGTTTGAGGCCGCTATTGGCGCGCATTTGTGGGGTTGTTTTGATGCGGGCATTGATGTCCAGGGCATGCTTTCCAAACTGCCGCGTGTGAAGTCTCTCCAGGCATCAGGGAAGACTACAACGAAAAAGAAGAAAGTATCCTTGTCGCATCTCGAGAGTGTGATGCCCATACGCCCTGCTGATGAAGCCACTCTGCCCACAGAGAAGCCCAATCCCTATACAAAAAACTTGAGCGAAGTGGATATCCAAGAGGGTGTGGATCTTATGATTGAGCAAGACGCCCGTCTCACAAAAGTTTTAGAAGAAGCGCGTGTGGAAATCTCTCATGCGATTCACTTGATTGCAGACGCCTTTCAAGAGGGTGGAAGACTTTTTTATATCGGTGCGGGAACGAGTGGAAGGCTAGGGGTGCTAGACGCGAGTGAATGCCCTCCGACATTTTCCGTTTCAGAAAGTATGGTGCAAGGAATTATTGCGGGCGGATCTTATGCGCTTAGGCATCCGGTCGAGGGGGCCGAAGATGATCGCAAGGATGCGCCGAGGGAATTGAGTCGGCGTGCTTTGAATGAGCATGATGTCGTGGTGGGGATTGCGGCATCTGGTAGAACTCCCTTTGTGCTTTCGGGACTAGAGTATGCTCATAAGAAGAAAGCTCGAACTGTTTTGCTCACATGCAATCCGGGTCTTCGCTCTCGCAAAAACCCCAACGTGGAATGTGAGATTCATCTCAATTCGGGCCCTGAATCCCTAACCGGTTCGACTCGCTTGAGGTCAGGAACACTGTGCAAGATGGTTTTGAATATGTTCACCACTCTCGCGATGACCAAAATTGGAAAAGTCAAAGGCAACTACATGATCAATGTTGCGGCAACCAATGAGAAGTTACAGGTAAGAGCTATCGGACTTGTGATGACGCTCGCCGAAGTCGGAAAAGAGGAAGCTTTCTCTAGGCTTGTCAAAAGCGATTGGAATGTTCGTCAGGCGATTGAGCTGTAGGGTGATAGAGCCGTAGGTTTTTGAAATTGGATGCGATGGGAGCGGAATGACTATGGATGAATTTCTAAGTGCGTTCGGAATATTCTTCGCGTTCCTTGGGTGGGTCTTGTTCCTTGTATTTGGAGCAAAGTTTACACTTGATTTTTTTTGGAAAGAAGATCTGGAGGGTTGGAATCAGCGTGCTAAAGATCTCTTTTTGGATAGCGATATCGGTAGGAGTGAGGTTGGCGATGAGCTTGGTGCTTTCGGACGGTTTTCACTCTTGCGGTTTCGAGAGCCTGGTACAATATATTTTCTAGATAGCTCCTGTACCTTCGAAGAAACTGAAGCGAGGTTAAGGAAGAATATTGATTTTATATCAGGTCAAGGTTTGACCTTGGGTGTGGATGAAGTGTTTGTCGGTGAAGAGCTTGGGGGCGGCATTTTTAAAATTGAAAGAACACAGTCTGGATTCAGTAGAGGATGGCTGATACTGGCCCATGGCTTGGTTAAGGTAAGTCGCAGTTCAGAATCAGAATCGGGTTCACGGGTAGAGATTGCAGTTTTGAGTCGAGGTCGACGGAATTTTATAGTTTTTGCGGTATGTATGGCGGGTTGGAGTATAACGGAGGGGCAGGTCATTGATGCCTTGGTATTCTTCTCTCTGTTTGTTGGATCACATCACCTCATTGCTTGGTACCAAAAACTAAATATTCTTTGGATGCTTCGTCTGGTCTTGAAGTCGTCTACAAGTCATTGATTGAAACAACGCTGTTTATTTTAAGTGGGTGGTAATAAAACCTATTCATACAATGCGTTTACTGTGCGAATGTTGTCGGGCAAGACCACTTGCACTAACCATTAACGGCGCACAATTGAAGTTTCTCGTCACAGTTGGTAGATCATATTTTCTCACAAAACTAATTGTCTGATTCCATTTCACTACATCATCGTGCTTCTACCCAAAACCCATCGCCACTAAGGTCCGGCTCTTCGGAATCAACCCCGCTTTTAAAGCGTCAAGAATATCTATAAACATTCGTCGAGCGCCTTGACGGCCAAGTCCTAAAATCTCAGTCGAGTTCAAGGTCAAATATCGTTTTAATTGATTGAGGTCTCTGCCCCATGAAATGATTCTTGAAAAGGGTCTCGCATCCCAGAATGTTTCATCAGGTGACTGGAGGGTGTTTGTGGTGCCGTTTATTTGTGATCCTTTTCCTGCGCTTTCCTGAACAGAGGTATTCACAAATTGTGCAATTCTTCCGGTGATCCCTCGAATAAAGGCATTCAGCAGTGAGCGTGAAGGGGCCAGAACAATCAAATGAATGTGATTGCCGGCATTCGCGACTCCTAAAATCTTAACATGATGGCGCCCCGCTTGATTTGAAAGCAACCGAGCAATTTTCTGAGAATGTGAAAGTAAGGAATGTTTTCCTTTTGCTTTACTCGATCGAAGCACGAGATGAAGAGGTAGTTTCTTGTGGAAAGGACGTTTCTTTTTAGGGTGCGAGCCTTTTAGCAGGTCGCCGCCAAACGCAAAATGGTCTTTCTTCCATGTTCCGCTCAGGAGTTGATAGTTCTTTTGGCTTCTCATATTGGTAAGATCTTTCGATCTCAACCCGACTTCACGATTCAAGTGCAACAAAAACTAGGCGACTTAGATGGTGAATCTG
>CAZXHL010000082.1:0-11259 GCA_964640545.1 uncultured Bacteriovorax sp.
GCACTCCCCTTGTCCTGAGTAATGAATCTAAATATTTAATATGACTTAGAAAGGCAACTATACGCGCCCTTGCAACACTTAAGCGCGCACAGTTGAAGGTTAACACAGAGGGATAGCCGCCTAATCCTAGATCCAGCGCTAACCCTCAAATTGAAACTTCACTTCACCATCTTTGAGTTCTAGGCGAGCGGAAAATTTTTTACCGGCCTTCGACTGGAAACCATCCAATAGATCTGTCTGACCTTTTTCTAGAAGCTGCGTCGCCAACTCTAAAACAATTTTCTTCTTTGCAATCTTCTTCCAAATAGCGAACTTGCAGCCCTGCTGCCATCTAGAACAGCCATAGGCCTTGGTGCTCTCGACAATGGGGCTACGACACTTGGGACAAGTGCCAACCACCTTCGACTTCTTAATCTTACTAATAAATTCTTCGTGATTAGCGGGAGCCTCGCAAGGCTGAGAGTTGAGCACGCCCTTTTCATCCATGGCGAGCCTAACGAAGTTCTGTTTTTCGTCCTCAATGACCATGAGAGCCTCGAAAGCTTTTCCATAGCGCAATAGCTGAATCACCATAGTCGAGGGTATTTCTATGCCTTCGTATTCCTTAGGAAGAACAAAAGTGCAACCAGACTTCCATGACGAACAGCCGTAAGCCTTCTTGCCCTCTATGATCGCACTCTTACAAAGTGGACAGGCGCCCCAGCCCGATTCGGATTTACCATCAGCAACTTCAAAACCAACAATCTCTTGAATGTATTGGGTGACATCCTTCATGAAAGTTTTGGCATCGTAGTCGTCATTCTCTATTTGCTTAAGTTGGGACTCCCATTCACCAGTTAATTCGGGAGACTTGAGTCTTTGATCATCTACCAACGAGATCAATTTCTGCCCATCGGGTGTGCTTACAATATTTTTTGCGCTTCGTTTGATGTATTTGCGACTGAGCAAAGTCTCAATAATTGATGCTCGTGTCGCTGGAGTCCCAAGCCCCTTTTCTTTTAGAGCATTACGAAGCTCTTTATCGGAAACTTCCTTTCCTGCTGTTTCCATCATCTGTAAAATTGTGGCCTCCGTAAAGGGTTTCGGCGCTTTGGTCTTTTGATTCTTAACGAAAGGCTCATGCGGCCCTTCAAGTCCATCCTTGAGTTTCAAGAGTGCCTGCATAATCCCGGTAGCTTCCATATCTGCGCCGCCCTCAGACTCGTTGTCGTCACTCTCGCCTTCACCTTCATCAGCCTTTACAGCCTTCTTCTTCTTTTTCTTGTAAAGAATTTCCCACCCCAAATCTACGGTGACTTTTCCTGACGCCTTGAAGACTTCATCCAATATCGTTGCCTTGACGTTTACGCTTCGTTTCGTTCCCGCTGGGTACAAGGCCGCAATAAGCCTAATCAGCACAGAGTGATATACATAAATTTCATCTTGGCTCATGCGCGCTTGAGGCACCACCGGAGTGGGGATCAACGCGTGGTGGTCACTCACCTTCAAGTCGTTGATCATGCGTGGACCCGTGTTGAGATTCTCAAGGTCTAACTTGGAGATCTCGTCTGGGCGAATAGCTTTTAATGACTCAAGAAGCGGTGGCAATTGAGCCGCCACATCCTTGGTTAGAAATTTACTATCCGTTCTAGGATACGTGAGATGTTTTTTCTCATAAAGACTTTGAGCGGCTTTGAGAGTCTGATCGGCACTCATTCCGAATCTTCGGTTCATGTCTTTTTGAAGTTCGGTGAGGTCATACAAATAAGGAGGAAGAACAGGCTCATCCTTCTCGACGAAGTCTACAATCTTCAGTGGCGCAGGAGCTATCTTTTGAAGCAAGGCCTGAGCTTCGGATTCTATATCAAACTTCGCCTCTTGATGTTTGAATTTCACGTCTTGAAAGTTCGTATAAAGTTCCCAGTAATCTGCTTCCTCGAAACTCGCGATTTCCTTGTCTCGATCGACAATCATCGAGAGAACTGGAGTTTGAACCCTCCCCACACTCCACAGCTGCCTACCGGTGCCGTGAAGCACGGTGAAGAAGCGTGTCGCGTTCAACCCAACGATCCAATCCGCCTCCGAACGGCAGCGAGCTGCACGGTACAATGGATCGAAGTCGGAGCCGTTTTTCAAATTTTTGAAGCCTGCCGCGATCGCTTCGCTCGTCAGACTGCTTATCCAAAGTCTTTTGAATGGCTTCTTCGTCGCGCGAAGATGGGTTTGAATGTAACGAAAGATCAGCTCACCCTCTCGCCCTGCGTCCGTGGCACAGACAATCTCCGTGGCCCGCGAAAACAAGTCTTTCAACGTCGCAAGCTGGTCTTTCACTCCTTTGTCGTCTTTCGCCTTCAAGGCAAACTTTGAGGGAATCATGGGTAGCGTTTCAACTTTCCAGCTGCGCCATTCGGATTTGTATTCGTGGGGATCTTTGAGTTCCAGCAGATGGCCGAAGGCCCAGGTCACTGCCCAGCCCTCACCCTCAAAATATCCATCGCGCTTTTTGTTTGCCTTGAGATGGGTTGCAATATCTCTAGCCACAGAAGGCTTTTCGCAAACGACGACCCTCAGTTCTTCGCTCAAGCCGGTAGTTCTAAAGGTTTATTGGGGCGGCATCAAGCCTTTGAGTCAAGCATTTTATGCAATAAAGTTAAGGCCTTATAGGCCTATCTTAAAGTTTTTTTCTACAATGACATTTCAAGCCCAACGACAGCCTGATGAATCCAAGCAAAGTTATAGACTTCTTCGACATCAGCGCCGCCTTCAATAGTTCGATAGCCGAGATAGAGATTTGCGGACTCCATATAAGCCGATACTAAGCCACGATATTTCACCGCGATCAAGCCATCAATAGCCCGTCCTTGCGAAGCACCGAGTGCGTCGACATCAAGATTGACCGTAAAATCTTTTGAGAAATCAGCTTCCCAGCCAAAATGAATCAATGGGACAAAGCCAACATTACTCTTCTTACTTGTCGTTGCGCCTTGAGTAACAGAAATATAGGCATCACGGATCTTCGCCATCAACCCCAATCGCCAACGCTGTGCTGAGTCTGGGTTGAAGTGATAAACGTATCCCAATCGATATGAATTGAATTTGTAAGACCCAACCGTGTCAACCCCGGCAGCAAAGGTCGTCCCGTTGAAGCTCGTGCTTCCCGACAGACGTCCTGTTGCCTCAAAGGAGAGCGGTGCCCAAAGGCCCCTCACTTCGTGGTTCTTTGAAAACTTGTAGCTAGGAATGATCCTTACAGCTAAAGCGTTTGGACTATCAAACCGGGTGAAATCAATGGTCGTTCCAGTGTCTCCGGGGATTCGGGCTTCATTGCGCGAAAATCCTGCAAGTCCCGTTTCAAGAGTGGCAGAGAACTGAGCACGAGATTCGATTGGATTTAGCAAAATAGAAAGCAAAAACAATGTCATTGGGATTGAACTGAATAGATTTATTTTCATCGCTCAAGATTCTATTTTAAGCTTTAAAGTACAACAATGAGATTTCACATGTTTTTTAAAGCAATAATGAATCAAGGAATGCTGCTTCGATATCCATTGGAGACATCCCAGTCGTCCGCAACCTTAGCAGACGACGCTTCCTCAAATTGATCACCCACTGGTTCATCAAAATCATCCACCGCGCTCTTCTGAGAACTAAATTTGTCTTCTTGATTAGCCTTATGCATACCATCAATGATTCCATTACAGAAGCTTAGGGCAACCTTCTCAATGGCCTGCTCCAGCTGGCTGGGGGGCGGCGGCTCAGTTTTGGATGTCGTTCTAAACAGTAAGGACAACGTAACCATACCAATTACAATTAGTGATCCAAAGAATAGACTGGTGTTTAAAGCACCATTCCCCGTTGAAATGAGAAAAAAATGTGCCTCTTGCAATAGACGAATCAATGAGTAAATCACGCCCCCGCTTATGACCAATCCAAACATGACCCTAATCGACACATAAAAAACTTCTTTTCGAAGCATTCTTCTCATCTCTTTCTTCGAACCAATAAACGCACCGGCTAGTGAGGGGTTTGTTTTCAACATCTCACGAAGTATCGGAACTAAAAATTTTAGATCTTCCATCTGTTTTCCCTTCAAATTTTAAACAAAAAAAAGGCCCGCCGAAGCGAGCCCTAATTAGGACTAAGATCTGCGTCTAGCAACGAGTGTTAGAAGGCTGCCAATGACTAGCCCTGTCGCTGTCGCTGCGGCCATACTTCTCACAGGGTGACTCTCAACATAGCTTCGTGCCCCTTTCGTGTAACTTGCTGCTCTATCTGAGGCTCCGCTAACAGCAGTTCCGATCTGGTTACCCATTCTTTGGGAAAAATTCTCGATCTGCTCGCCTAAACGATGGGGCGTATCAGAGCTCGAAGGTTTATGGTGGTCGGTTGCGTTTGGTTTGCTAATGCTATTCATATTAATTCTCCTGTGCCGCAAATGCGGCGGTTAGGGTTAAGGGGCTTTGTTATTCAAAAATTAAAGAACTGTTTCGGCTGGAGTGATGACAATGTCCACTCTGCGATTTTGAGCCTTACCAAGCTTGGTGTTGTTTGGAGCCAATGGGTTTCGGTCCCCAAAACCAATAGCCTTGATTGAGCCCTCATCAACACCCGCGGAGGCCACAAAGTATTGTCTCACTGCTTTAGCACGTGCCGTGGATAGGCGCTGATTCCCTGACTTGCTTCCATCAGAATCAGTATAGCCCTGCACCTCTACGGAGTTTTCTCCAAAGTCCTTCAAAACCTTTTCAACTTTGGCGAGCAATTCAAAATCTTTGCCTTTAAGAACAGCTTTGGCAGATGGGAATTTTAGCCCACGCAAGCGGATCAATAATTTATCACCTTGTTTGTAAACTTCAGCCTCTTCTTCGCTAAACATTTCTTGAGCTTTTTCATATCTAGCTTGAAGAGCTCGGTCTTTCTCAATGCTTCGGGCCGTAGCCTGGGCGTCGGCATCTTTACTCAACAATTTCTCATTAGAAACTGCTAGCGTCTTTCTCGTTTCCGCCAATACAGCATCAGAAGTTCGCAACTGGCTCTTTGCCATTGCCGTCCTATCTTGTTCACTCTCAAGCGCAAGAGCAGCATCTTCTCCCGTGACACGCTTTCCAGCCTTTACAGATCGAGTCATCTTTCTGTAGTGTTCAGCTGCTCTTTGAGTCTCATCTCGCTGCAAGGCGATTTGGGTAGTCGCATAGCGATTGCTTGTGATGAAGGCATCTGTATCAATGACTCGTTTTTCGGCAATAGCTTTGCTGCGAGGGGCATACTTAGCCCCCTCTTCGGCATTGGTCTGCTCAATGATAGAATTGGCCGATGTCAGCGCTTGATGTTTGATCGCCTGCAACTCTATGTCACGATACTGAGCTTGGAGCTTGGTGCGTTCGCGAGTGGCTTTCCTTAAGTCATTATTCTCAATTGATTCGGTAACATCTAACAAATCTTCATCAACAGACTCCATACTGTTCTTTTGCGAAAGCATGGCTCCCGCATCGATGGCATTCTGCCTGGCATTTGCGACTTCCCTCATATTCTCACGGGAAATTTTTGCAAAGTCTCCCGCTTGATTGAGATACGCGTTGCCTACCGCAACCAAATGTAATGTTTCTTTAGGACTCTTGGCTTTCGCCTGTCTCTCTTCAGCTTTCATTAAAGCTTCGTCCGCATGACGATAATTGTCGGGCGATAAAACGTCCACCTGAGCAGCTTTGGCATCGGATAGAGCGTAGCTAAGATTCTCAATTTCACCAACTGCGCTAGCCGTCACAGGAAACTCCTGAACCTTAGGCCCACTGCTGCAGCTTAGAAGTGTCAAACACCCTGCAACGATCATCGAATTCTTTAAGTTACATATTTTCATATTTTCTCCAGATTTTTTTTGCGAACGAGAAGGTCACGCGTACGCTTCCAATTCTCTTTTTGTTGACTAAATGAGGCTTCACCTCGATTAGGAAAGGTAGATAGCTATCCTTTAGCTATCGTCCTGATGGTGGTGAAGGTAGATCAGCATCGCCTTGAGGTAAAATATATAACTACTATGCAATGCATAGGTTTTGCCTTTGCTTTTCTCCTTAACAAAGACTTAACTTGTATCACGTCATCCTCGGCAGGATAATGGTCAAGAATGTTTGGAGTCTTCTCCTTAGCTGCTCTATATAATATAGTCTCTCAAAGAGCAGGTTTCGGCATATCATCAAAATCTCTCTTTTATGTTTTCGTACTTATTATGGCGTCTGAAGCCAGCGCCACCACGAATTCGTCGTCATTTATGGATGGGGACCTGATTGTTCAAGCCCCAGCTCAAGGTGATCCGATACTCAACTTCGTCCAAGATTTGGGTGCTGGTATTGGCGATACCGCTGCTCAGAGCTTGCGATTCACTTCTAACATTTTTAGGCTTGATCCCATCGGTGCTCTCGGCAACATTGGGAATGTCTTCGACAACAGAAGCTTCGATTCCATTCTCATTCAGTTTGCTGAGCAAATGCCAGAAGTTGTTAACCAAGGTCTGCACAGGAGCTCAAAACCTAAGGCCGATGGAGCCGTAGGAACTTATCTTTCGGATGGAACCCTTTCCACCAAAGAAGCCGGCGAACTCCTTGCCTATATGCTAAACAGCTCGGACGACAGTCCTGCAGACAAAGAATCGACGCTTAAATCCATCGAGGAAATGGTTTACACGCTCAGATCCGGAGCCCCCAATCTAAGCCCAAAGCAGCTGGGACAGCGGCTTGGACAAAGCATGCGAAAAGCCATTAGTGCGGCCCCCAAACCGTTACCAATTATTGGGTCCCCCATGAACAAAAAACGAATCTTAGCTATTCAGAAAGGGTTCTTCCATTCATTCATACAAGACCTCGGCCCCACTTATGTTCGCGGCTCAATAAAAGAACCACTCAAATCTCTTAACGAAAAAGGTCTTCAGGTAAGTCCCATTAGCGACAATCAGATTAAAGAACTTATCGATCAATCCGTTAGTAACCTTCAGTTAGATCGATGCTACACCCTAGCAAGAAGCAACGAAGACTTGTTGAACTGTGCGAAACATGTGGATCAAAACAAAAATAGAATTATAGGACAAACCCTTGCAACAGCAACACCATGGCTTCGCAATGGATCTTTAAGGTTTTCTCTGAAATTACCAGGCTCCGAAAAGAAGCATAATTTGAACGCAAGCGTACTTGAAGTTTTGGATAGCAATCCGAAGGCTGTTCAAGCTTTGAGAGCAAACGGGGATCACCGCGCCCTCAATCACATTGGAAATGAAGTTGCTCGAAATGTTTCTACTAAAGTTGGTGACCAATATATTGATCAATGGGTCGACGCCAATGTTCATGACAAAGATAAGGCTCACGCTCTTAAAAATGGAAGCCAAATTCTAATCAATGATTTTGCAAGCAGGGTTGAGCTGATTCCTGGAGACACGAAAGATCTAAAAGAATACCTTGCCACGCTAGCAGATGGAAGTAGCCTTGAAGATGCTAACAACCCACTAGACAGCAAACTCAGAACACCTTTTGAACAAACGTTGCAATCGAAGACAGGAAAAAAAGCCTTGCTTGAAATTTTCCTAAGCCAATCGCCTTTTAATGATGGAAGCAAAGACACCTTCCGTGCCATCTACGACAAATACCTTGACGACGGAGCGTGGCCTCTCTCTCTCGATCCTGATGTAAACGCCCAACTTAAGTTTCTTGTTGGATTCGACGATAGCATCTCTGAACTGGCAAAAGTTCCCGCAAACAAAAGTACCCTTGCTCACGTACGATCTATAGCAGATCTAAGCTCTCCAGTACTCCGTGAAAGTGTGATGGCGCTTAGTCCGGGCACCTCAGAGTTTTTCGAACACCTCACGACTTGTGATAGCTCAAGATCGGGCTGCAAAGTACTCGATGAAAAATACCAGAAAGTTATTGACCACATCCGGGAAACCCGAGAAGCCCTTTCCAGATCCAACGCCTTTCCTGAATGTGCGAGCCGCTTTAAGGGCTTAGTTCACACAACCCTTTCTTTTTCTCAGGATCGCATAAAGGAAGTCGCCTCCGATCCGCTTCTATTGATCAAAGCCCACGGAGGTAGTGACTCCCAGAAAACTTTTAACTGTTACACGGCCGGACAGGCACTTAAAGGAAACTTTCCACTCATTGAAACAAAACGACTCTTTGCCGCGCTTGAACGCGAGAGCTCCAACAATCCAGCTCGTCGAAGTCGTCTGATGGATGAACTTTATGGTTACTTGAGAAACAAAGATACTCCAGAGGGACAAAAGCACAAGAGTAACCTGCTCAGCCTACTTCAAGATACCACCCGAACACTGGCCAAAGATTATGTCGACCAGCATATCGACGCCCACGCTCAAAGAAGCGATATCGCAGCTCAAGTTTTTTCGGGAGAAGATGGCAATGGAGTGACGAAAGACCTAGTTCATCGTTTCATTGATCGAACAAACATCGTAGACCCCAACACCACGGAAGATCTCGACGCCTATCTGAAGCAGATCACCAGTCGTTCTCCGACAACTGCAAACTCACATATCGACAAAGCTTTACAAAATGGACTGGAATCGACACTTCAAGACCCTCAAACCAGAAAAGATTTTCTAAGGCTTGCGTTGGAATTCAACTCGCCGGAATCTTCAGGGAAGGCTGGCTTACTGGGGCCTGCACTAGAGAAGCAACTTCTTGATGCCTACGAAGGAGCGGACTTCTCACAGAATCCCCCGCGACTTCCCCCGAACACTCCTAAAGGCGTGGCCTCAGTGTTGAGATCATTTGATCATTCTGTCCAAAACCTTTCGAAGAAGCGCGGGCAAAATGAGAGTGTTCTTAGCTTCTTTAGCCGGGTCGCTTCTCCCAATTCTCGAATTCTCGACTCCTTACTTGCAGAGAATTCCAAAGGCGTGAGTGACTTATTCATGTCGATGATCAGATGCGATGGGACTAATGATGACATTTGTAGAGGATGTCTTGGCAGTCAGGGGAACTGGATTATTCCAGGCAAGAAGGGAGCAGCACCCCAAGTGCTACTCTCAGCCCCAGCCGGCCAAGTTATCAACTTTTTAAAACTGGGAATGAGGGCGCAATTTAGCAACGCCAACACCAAAAAATGTCACGCTGCGATTCCGAGCTTCGTCGAATCGGTTGTCGCTCAGGCCGGAGACCCAAAAAACACAAACAGCATACTCAGAGACCCAAGTAACTTTCTTGAAGCCCTCAAACAACCAGGAAATCAAACGGCCTTTAACTGTATTATATCTAACTATGCTGAACAAAATGTTTTTGGTGATCTGAGGTCAAAGGGCATTGGTTTTGAAGCTGGTATGCGCGAATTGCTGAAAAAAACCGGCGTATCTAGAGAGTCAGGTCTGTATCAACTCACTGGCGATACCTTATTTGAATCACTTGAGCGTCATAATTCAAATCCAAAAATGCTTCAGCTCAAGTCTGATTTTGTGAATTCTACTCGTCAACTTTCTAGAGACGACAGCCAAACAAACAGACACAATCTTAGAAGTAGTGCGGCTGATCTCATATCAGGAAGCGTCTTATCCACTCTTAGTGATCCCGAATTTTCTCATCGAGTCTTGGCTGGTACAGACATTCCTAGAGCAAGACTAAAAGCAAAGAAGAACGCGTGGGCTGATGTCATTCTCCAATGTATAGAAAGAAAATATAGTGAAAGTCTAACTCCGGTTGCCTTATGGGCTGCAGAAGATGTGGCAACAAAATTCAAACGCTCTATGAGTCCCTGGGTCGACGCCGCGAATCCCAGAAACTTCGCACATCAAGCCATACCTCAAACTTCCGGAAGTGCTAGAACCCCAACGAGCATGCCTGTCACTCCCGAAGTTTGTGCAAAATCTCTATCATCAAGCACTCCGACTGCTACGAGATCTTCATCAGGCGCTCCTGCCGTTTGGGTTGGAGGTTATAATCACACACTTCGTCTACAACAAGATATCGCAAAAGGGCAAGCTCGAGCTACCCTAAGCTCTCGCGGTCAATCCCGAATCCTCGATCGATCTGACGACTATCGAACTTTTTTTAATCACCTTCAAACGCGAAGTACTATTGTTGGCAAAGGAAAAGGTGCTACTTCATGGGTGGGCGATCGAATCTTCGAAGTAGACCACACGGCGGGAGAAGCTGTTGGCGTCGTAAACGATCTTAGAAAAGCCATTAGCTTTCCAGAGCAGAAGCTAATTAGCAAACTCGATGAGTACCTAGCAAATCCTACTCCGAAAAATATGGATCGAATGTTAGAGCTGATTAACAAACACTGTCCCAGCCACAGTGACTACAACTCGCCGAGTAGTTCTTCGGGCGCAAGAGTCGATGAATCAGATAATAAGTCTCACTAACTAGCACCCAACATTTTAACTAGACAGATTTAAGTTACAATTTACGTTTTCGAGAAGGACAAAAACCGGGCCTAGGTCCAATGCTCGGAAACTCTCGACACACACCTGGTCTTTTCTCATAGACTGTGCACAGCCTGTCTTCCCCGAGGAAAATACAATCGTCGTTGCTCTTTTGCACTAACATGAATAGCCGTTGAGCCTCGGTAGCTTTTGAGAATGCCTTCCTTTGATAAACGCTTAAATATCTTCTTTGGAGAACCGCGTAGCTCATCCTCACCAATAAGACCCAATCTCAAAAGATCTTCCGCCACGATCTCCACAGGCATTGTGCAACAAGCTGCCGTACAGCCATCACACAATCCATCTCGATAGCGCACCCAGGTCGAAGGGCGGTCTTTGTCGCAGTTCATTTGGTGAAGCTTAGCGAGATTTTTGAGGAAATCAATTCGATTTGCGCCTATACTGCCCTCATGAATGAGTTTCAAAACTCGTGCGTGTATATTGCGCCTGTTGACCGGATTGATGAGCTCAAGAGCGAGTTGGAAAATATTGTATTTGAAAAAGATAATTTCTTCATCTGCCCAGGCAAGCTCCAGAAGACATTTTGGGTTCAGAACGTTTGGATCGACGCCCAAGTTGAAAAAGTTGAGTCCATTAAGAAGACAGCACAGTTTCTAAAAGCCATTCAAAGGAACTGGTGGGCCTACCCTCTCAACTTGGCCAGACGAACAGCCCTAATCCAGGAGACGCTTCCGAGGATAGTTCAGCAGCAGCACCCTTTTCCGTTCGCCGTTCCAAGCTCCCCGCTTGGATCATTTGCGCTGCTCTCAGAAGATAGCATGATCTATTCTCCCCATTGCTCTTCAGCGATACCGAACGGCGAGTTTCTCTTTCAGGACCCAGCCTACAAAACTCCTAGCGCC
>CAZXHL010000083.1:0-11082 GCA_964640545.1 uncultured Bacteriovorax sp.
TTACAATGTCACGAGCAACAAGTTTCTTGCCTGCGCCCGCTTCTTCGACCTGGTCCGCAATGGCAATCTTATGGCCAGAGGCTAGAATTTTTTCGGCATAGCCTTCAAAACTTCCCACGGGAACACCGCACATGGGAATCGGGTCGGGATGGTTCTTGTTACGTGCTGTGAGTTGAATTTCGAGAATGGGCGCAGCGATTGTGGCATCAACACCAAAGAGTTCATAGAAATCGCCAAGCCTAAAAAACAAAATGGCGCCCGGACATTGGTCCTTAAGGCTCCAATATTGATCATACAAAGGGGTTTTCCAGGCGCTTGATTCTCTGGGAGGTGACACGAGCATCCCAGGCTTATAACGACTCACGCTAGGGGGGTCTAGAAGAGAATCGCATAAGGCGACGCGTCAACGCTTTGAAAGCTCGTAAAAATTGTTATTGAATCTGGGCAGGGAAAAATTAGGGGGGCTTATGGGACGCGTTCAAGTGAAAATGGGACTACGTAATATCTTACAGGGATCGTTGCTGCTTTTCGGCGTCACCCAAATCCCTCACCTAGCTGAAGCCAAACCCTTCACCAATATCCGTCCCGTAATGAACCAGACTCAGCCATCCGGTGTCAGGTGCTTTGAGCAGAGCTCGAAGATTTTATCCAAACGTGTGAGCTATTGCCTCGATCGTAGCCGCCCCGACCTCCCTCAAAAAGCAGGAGAGCCCGTCATCTATTTTTTCCACGGCATTGGTGGAGGCACATCGAGCTGGAAAGAGAACGGATACGAAGAATCGCTGAGAATACTTTCCACTGAGGAAAATTTTCCTCCTTTCACAGTGGTGAGTTTTGATACTAGTGATTTGAGTTTTTTTAGTGATGCTGGTGGTGAGACTCGCGGCAGCCGAGCTTACGAATCATGGTTCATAGAAGAGTTAGTTCCTCACATTGAAAAAATGCATGGACTTTGTTCCGAAAGAAAGTGCCGAGGCACCGCGGGAGTTTCCATGGGCGGTTTGGGCGCTCTCAAAACAGCCTTGAGACATTCCGACAAATTCCGATTTGCTGCAGCCAACTCTCCGGCACTAGTTCCCTTCAATCCCTGGGAAAGCAACATGCTTTGGAATGATTATTTCTCCAGAAATGAAGTAGGGTTGCTGCAAGGACGTTTGCTACTTCAATCAGCCCGAGATGTGTTCACGAATTGGGATCTTGGAAACTATAACGACCCCTCTTGGCTCGTTGGCAGTTTTGAAGATTTAGAAATGTTTCCTGAGCTATATTTCGATGTCGGCGGCAAAGATTACTTTGGATTCCATGAAGGTTTCGGCAGATTTCAAAACGCCTTAAACCGACGCGGGATCACCTACGAGAGTTACTTCGATCCCAACGGAAGCCACGAACTTTTTTGGGATAGAAGATGGTGGTTGATGAGATTTTTGAAGCGCAAAGTTCAAGAGCTATAGAACTCAAACACGTCTAGATGAAGAGATTCGAATTAGTCAGCTAGCTGAAAATCATGAAGCAAAGATTGATGTCCGGCAGGAGTTTCACCGAAAGCGCCCGACTTCAAATCTTCCAGCAATTTCACCTTATCAGCTCCCCAGACAAACGTTCCTCTATAGGCTTGATTCTCTGATGCTTTGGTCAATTGCACGGAAGGAATGGGAGCTACTCTAACTTCTCCAATTTCTCTCTGCACTTTTTCAATTTCTGGTGAAAGCGATTTCCAAGATGGATTCATAAAGGTCCAAGAGAAAAATGAACAGTTTTCACAACCATCGGTGAGAACCTGCTCAGGAGTTGGCAACCGGTCGTATTGTGTTTGCCATTCGACGACTCCCGCATGGTAGTTCCAAACACGATCGTGATAAAACTTTTCTAGGATCTTCGTCGCCTCCTCTGAGGTTTCGAAAAATTGCCCCACAACATACGGTTGCTGAGACACGAAACCTGCCACCTTATCTGGAGGAAACGACTGCATGGCTGCTGGCCCCAAATCATCAGCGAGCCTATTGAAAAGCGTTCCGTTGATGACGATTGTGTGATGCCCCGACGCTAGTCTTTGGCCCTCATCTGAGATATTCTGCATCACCCAAAAACCTTTGTTGTAAGTGGAGAGTAAGGCTTCCGCTAAGTCGGAATATCCGCCCACAACAAGATCCAATTCTTTGTTGCCCATAACCTGAACATGGCCAGTAGGTTTAAAAACCGAGGCAAGCTCGGGCCTCTTGACGACAATGGGGTCCGTAATATGCGTTCCGTAGTGAACTAGGCTATCGTCGCCCGTGATTCTACCCAATACTTTAAATAGGCGAGTCTGACATACCGACGGTGCAGAAAGCGAAACTGGAATTTCTACAAAGAGAAATCCCAGCCAAACAATGAATATTGAAAGTTTCATTTTTGCGAATGAATTACTTGCTGTAATTTACACCCAAATTGAAATTTAACCCGCTGCCTCCGCTATGCGAAGAATATGGAGGATAAAAATATCCCGAACCTTGTGACTGATACATTCCAGAAGAATAGTACCCGCCTGCTCCAGCTCCCTGAATTCCATTCAAACTAGATGCAGCCATTTGAGCTGCCATATAAGACTGGTAACTCTTACCGTAAAGTTTGTTGAGGTTTTGCAGATCCTGCTGGTAGCGCTCTTGAGCTTTTTGAGCTTGAGTCGCCTGTCTTTGGATCATTTGAGCTTGTTGCTGCATTTGTTGCGCTAACATCGCCGCTTGCTGTGCACTTTGTTGAGAGGCTCCACTTCCATAGAAAGGAGTTTGTCCGTATTGCCCGCCAGGACCCCACTGACCGTATTGGTTTCCATATGGCATTCCATTCGCGCCGACACCGTTACCCATGTAACCGTTCGGACTATACCAACCATTACCACCGCCAGCTGTTCCGTAAGGACCAGGCATTCCACCTGCAGCGCCATAAGGTCCGCCCGCTCCGCCAGCTCCATAAGGATATCCATTGCCATAACCTGCGCCACCTGGACCGCCCCAACCGTTACCGCCGCCCGCTGTTCCATAAGGACCAGGCATTCCACCCGCTCCGCCGATACCGCCAGCTCCCGCAATTCCGCGTCCGCCAGCACCTGCGCCCCATGGATTTCCACCGATGCGACCACCGCCGCCGAAGCCGCCGTGACCCATGCCACCAGCTCCAGGCCCGCCCCATGGACCGCCAGCCCAGCCGCCGTTACCGGGGCAATAACCAATTCCACACGCACCACCGTGACCTGTGTAGCCATAACCGCCGCCACCGTAGTAACCGCCGCCACCGCCGCCGTATCCACCAGCGCCGTAACCATAACCACCACCGCCGGAACCCCAGCCTTGCGAGCCAGCCGTTACTGCACTTGGGAAGCCAAGATCTTTGTTGTATTGAATCGCAAGTCTCGCGTTAGACGCTTGGCGTTTGTGTGCATCGTTCATCACCCACAAAGGTCCAATAGTTTTTGTAAGTCCCAAAACCGTATTGGCCAAAGTGTCATACCATTTGTTTTGTTGTTGAATAATGATCGGACCGCCTGGCTGTCCGCAGTATCCACCTTGGTAATGAATACCAGCTTGCGCATAAGATGCGTATTCCGCCTGAGTCATACGACGTCGCATGTCCAAACCTGCTTTTTCACATTCACGAATGATTTGTTTCGCAAAGTTTTTAAGAGCACTCTCACTATTTGTGGTGTCACGAACTTCAAGCACACGACACGCAAATCTCACGTCATTTGATTCTTGATCAGCATATTCACAAGGATCCTCCGAATAACTACTGTCTCCCGAAGAAGATCCAAAGAAGGCATCAAGTGCGGAGAAGTTACCAACGCCGTCTGCGGCTGATGAGTCACCCGCTAAAGAATCATGTAGGTCATCACGAACCGCTTCACAGCGATCTTTGAACTTGGAAAGTCCATTGTTGTCTCGTCTAATTTGTGCCAACAAAAACATTTCACATAAAGGGTTTACATATCCCTTATTTGCGAAAGATCTGCGGTATCCATAATCTTCAACCTCAAGACCATCCCATTGCCCTTGAAGCCTGTTATCCCTATCAAAGGCATTGCCCCTAGGTAAGTGTTTCGCCCATCCACAAACACCAACGATCGCTGCACGGTCGACGTCTGAATCAGCAAATTCTTTTTCTGGACCTGTTTTGCGTCTGTTACTATCGTCTTTTTCTTCTACGGGTGCTTTAGCAAATGGGTCGTCGCCATCGGCAAACGCCGTGGGGATATCTTGAACTCCAACAACCCAAAGGCCCGCAAACATTGCAAGGCGTGTAAATCTCAAAAAGATACGTGGCATCATATACCTCTCCCTAGTCTCCAGTTTAGCCTATCGGTAGAATTTAATGTAAACTTAAGGTTAGTATGGTTTAGGGGGAAAAATGACCATGATGACCGGGGACAAGCGCGCGAGTTTTCGAAAGAGAACCTCTATATTCTTGATATTAATGCTTTTTATTAGCTGCACGGGTCTTGCTCTCATGAGCCTCTCCCAAGATGCCATCAGCGAAGCAAGTGTCAAAATTCGTGAGGTCTTAGTTCCCTCAGGAAAATTGATTGAAAACGCCAAAAGAGAAATGGATCTTCAGATTCATGAACTCAGTTTGCTCGACACATTCAATGCCCCGCACAACAGCCCCCTAGAAAACCAACAACGCGCCCTCCTGCGCCTCAGTCCTTCAATCCAAGCCCTTCTGAGTCTTCACGCCAGTCCAGAATTCCCAAAAGTCTTCAGCCGAGTCTTCGCACCATGGACGGAAAGCGTCCTTTTATATAAATCAAAAATTTCCGAATACAAAAGTTTCAAAGAAGCCACTAACGACCTCGTTATATTAAGAGACAAAACCCGGCTACTGCAAAGAGCCATCGATCGCGAATTGAATGTTCAACTTCTAAACCTCGATGAATCCACGCAACGACACATGCAGTTTTGGATCCTAGCGTTGGTGCTTTCTTTTATTGCCTCTACAATTTTTGCAAGACTTGTTTGGAAATGGGTCAGTCCTCTTACGGAACTGGACACGCTATTGAAAGGGTCTCTTAAAAAAAATGAACTTCCGCAGCTTCCGTCTTTTGTGGGAAGTGGCCTTAGCTCCGCACCCAGCGAAATTCTAAACCTCACCGAAACTCTCCGCGATCATTTGATGAATTTCGAGCGCCAACGAAAAGAACACAACATCCGAGAAGAACGTCTCTCTGATGCGGACCGGTCTCTTTCCACCCTTTTTGCTGCTATCTCTCACCTGCTTCGTTACAACCAAGAATTGATTGATGCTCTTATCAAGAAAGAACGGCTAGCTTCGATGAGCGAAGTTGCAGCTCAGCTTGCTCATGAAATTCGCAATCCCCTAAATAGCATGAGCCTAAAGCTTGAAATGCTCAAAGAAGAGCTCAGCCAAGAAAATGCCGAAGTGATCGATCGCGTGATTGACGAAATTGATCGCCTAGACGCTCTCACCGAGAGCCATCTTAGCGAAACCAGAAATTACTACAAAGGATCGTGGCCGCTACTGCTTAAAGACACTGGATCTTATTCGGCAGGCACACTCATTGATGAATTAAAAACATTGATGAGTGAAACCTTTAAAAAAGAGAAGATTGACTTTGATTGCAAGATCAACCCCGAGCTCTTGAAACAAGAACTTCAGATTCCAAAAAGTGTTTTAAAGTCGGCTTTGATCAATTTGATAAAGAACTCCCAAGAAGCCATCGCGAGCCTCGGAGAATCCAACGGTAAGCGCATTATCGAAATAGAAGTTATTCGAGAAGTCGATCAATGGAAATTCCAGATCAAAGATACGGGTTGTGGTTTTCCGAAAGCGTTCAAGAATGACCCTATTAAGATTTTTAGAACAAGCAAGGAACATGGTTCAGGACTAGGCCTTGTGACCGCACAAAAAATGCTCGATGCCTACAAAGGCAAACTCGCCCTACTCACTCCCACTTCACCTTTTTCAACAATGTGGGAAATCCAAATTACAGAACCTAGTGTCGCCGAGCACAAAGCTCATTCGGCCAAAACCCTTTCCCGAATTGGAGATCTCTCATGATTCTAATAGTTGATGATGACCACGAAAACAGAACTAGCCTTAAACAAGTCCTTCAAAAAGACAAATGGGAATGCCTCGAGGCTGAGAATGGGCACGATGCCCTCCAGATCCTAAGAGACAACAAAGACATTCAAGTCTTGATCACCGATATGCAGATGCCTGGCATCAACGGCCTTGAGCTTTTACAAATGTGCCGCAACATTCGGCCTGACGTGCAACGCCTGCTCATCACAGCCTTCGGAACCATCGAAGCCACGGTCGAAGCTATGAGAGCAGGCGCCTTTGATGTGCTCACCAAACCTGTAAAGGTTAAAGCCATACGAGATACCGTCAAAGATCTCTATGCGAGATCGCCTCGAGGTCTTCCTCAGGCCCAAATAGCGCCTCTCAACTCCAATCAATTCTCACCTGCTTATGCCAGACTTAGTGAAACCCTAAGGCGGGCTGCTGCAGCTGAAGCTTCGGTTTTGCTTTCTGGTGAAAGTGGAACAGGGAAAACTTTTCTTGCCAAACTTTTGCACGAGACATCCCCCCGCAGAGAAAAGCCATTTGTCATTTTGAACTGTGCCGCGATACCAGCGGATCTTCTTGAGAGTGAATTATTCGGATATGAAAAAGGCGCCTTCACCGGAGCCTCACGTTCTCAAGATGGAAAAATTGCGGCGGCCCAAGGCGGGACTTTGGTCCTCGATGAAATTGGGGACATGAGCTTGGCGCTTCAAGCGAAACTCTTACAATTCATTCAAGAGAGAAAATTTTACAAATTAGGATCGAACAAAGAAGTCTCCGTTGATCTTCGAATCATCTCCGCCAGTCATCGCAACCTTTCGGAGCTTGTCAAAGAAGGACGCTTTCGTGAAGATTTGCTCTATAGACTTAAAGTCATTGATATCGAAGTCCCGTCCTTGAGAGAACGCAAACAAGATTTGCTGTGGCTCATTCCCAATCTTTTGGATTCACTCGCAGAGAAGAACAAGCTGCCTCCAACGAGACTCAGCCATGAGGCCTTAGCGAAACTCTGGAGTTATGATTGGCCCGGAAATATTCGGGAGCTGGAAAACGTCTTGGAAAGCACCTTAGTGCTTTGCTCAAAAGAAGTGCTTCGCGACGGAACGATCGGATCGGATCAACTGCCGGAGACTTTCCAGAATGAGAACTCCAGCGAAATGCCCCAGATATCGGACCTCGCGACGATCGAAAGACAAGCTATCAATCAAGCCCTCACCCTATGTGGTGGCAAACGCAAATTAGCGGCGAGCTTACTCGGAATCAGCGAACGCACGCTCTATAGAGTTTTGGGGGCTGAGAAGTCGATTTAGTTTTCATCTCCAAAATTTTAGCGATTTAACCAAATCTTTATCTTAGAGAGCGCAAAGTCGCTCGATTTTTAGATCGAAGAAACCGATTCATTAGCCATGAGAAATTCTTCCCGAGTCGTGGGCTCTGGACTCGCTGTAGTCTTTGGCCTATTTGCAGCATCCCTATTGAAAACTCAAAACACGAATAGTGTTCAAAGCTACATCGACGCTTCTGATCCGTGCACGAAACTGAGCTATGCCTATGATGCAGACATCAGCTCGAGAACTCCAGCGTCTCTCTCCACGCCAAGACGATGTGCGGAGTCAGCCAAAAGAGTTGTTATCGGAGTCTACAGGGCAGGAAAACTCGATGGTGGAGAATTTGAAGCCAGTCTGAATCGCCTCAAGAACACTCTTAAAAATAGTGATCTCCCCGAGCATAAAAAATTATCCATCATGGAAGAGTTTTCAACTCCGGAAAGAGTCACAAACTTCGACATCATCATCGAAGGCGATAATGGCGAAAGAAAAGTTTTCCAAGCCTACCGAGTGCTACACAACAGCAAACTAGGACCTGGCAAAGGAGGCATTCGCTTCGGCGAAGATGCAGACCTCGCAGAAGTCAGCGCGCTAGCTATGGGCATGACCTTTAAAGCCCCTCTTACTGGACTCCCGCTAGGGGGAGCTAAAGGCGGAGTAAAAATGGACCCCAAGCTTTTAAGCGCCAAAGAAAAAGCAAAAGTCGCCAGAACTTATTTTATGGGACTAAGTAGAGACGGACTTGTAGGACCTAAGGTTGATGTCCCAGCCCCCGACATGAACACAAATGCACAAATCATGGAGATCATGCTCGACCAACATTTGATCGAGCTACACAACAAAGGTCATTTCACCGATCCGGAGCTTTCGCGAATGTTTACTGACATCATGGAGATTCCTCGCCCGAGAGACCCAGAAAAGACTCCCTTCGTCGACGCCTACATTGACTGGGCAAAACGAAACAATGCCGTAGCTGATCAACTCGGAACCGTTACCGGAAAAGTTGTTGGCCGTGGCGGCTCCGAGGGAAGAACGGGAGCAACGGGCCTAGGCGTTTATTACGTTGCAAGAGAATTCATCAAGAAGCGCTTCGGAAGATCTAGCGCCCGGCAGCCCATGAAAGGGCTTAAAATCGCCTTACAAGGTTTTGGAAATGTGGGGTCATATTCTGCAAAGTTTTTTCATGAAGATGGTGGCGCCAGTGTCACAAGACTTGTGGATTATGTCGGGGGATCTCAGACAAAACCATTTGCTGTTTTTGATGCGATCGACTCCGATAAGGGACTCCCCATCTCAGAAATGTTCGCCTACCATAGTAAGCACAAGTCTCTTGATGGCTTTCGTCATGCTAACGTAAAAATTACCAGAACTAGCAGTGAAACTTCTCTTACGCGTTTTCTTGAAGCAGATGTCGACATGCTAGTTCCCGCCGCTCTTGGCAACCAGATCACAAAAGAGAACCAGCAACTCATCAAAGCAAAGGCTATCATCGAAGCTGCAAACAACCCGACATCCCCAGATGCTGAGGCGGCACTCGTAGCAAGACAAATTGATGTTGTGCCAGACATTCTTGCGAATGCTGGCGGAGTCACAGTCAGCTACCTCGAACTAGTGCAGAACACGACCCTGCCCCTAAATGAATTCTGGAGCGAATCCAAAGTTTATGAAAAGCTCGATGAGATCATGACAAAAGCCTTTCAAGACGTTCAACAGAGCAAAGAGAAAAATCCAAACCTCAGCTGGAGAAACGCAGCACAGGTTGTAAGTCTAGAAAAATTTGCGGACGCACAATAGGACTCACATCTTGGGCGATACTAGCGCTCTCCGGCAGCTAGCATTTTTCGAATCACGACGGAAGAAGCAAGTGCTACCGCGACCATCACCACAGCCCAAATCGTCAAAGTGCTGAAGTAGTCCCCGTAAACACGTTGGACGATCTCCTGGGTGAGCTCCTGATCTTTGTCTAGAGCGATGGCGGTGGAGAAAACCGCGCCGACGATACCACTAAGTGCAATGGCCACAGAAAACAAACTCACGGAAAAAGCCTCGATCTGCTTCGGAACAACCGATAAGATAAAAGCCACCACCATGGAACCCACAATCACCTCGGCAAAAGCTTGGAAAAAGTGAATCGCTAAGAAAATTTCGGGACGGATGATAACATCACTTCCAATGTTTTTTGCGGCGAAGGTTAATATTCCAAATGCTATAGCTGTTAGCACAAAGGAAAGTGCTACCTTAGTCGCCGCTGCGAGGTTGATTTGGCGCTTTTCCAGATTCGAGAAGATGAAAGCAAGAACAGGGCCCGCGACCATACACCACAAAGGATTCATCGACATCGCAGCTTCGGGAGCGAGCGGAATAAAACCAAACAAGTCCCCTCTCATGGTATTGATCGAAACCATGGTCATGGAAGTCATCATCTGCCCGTAGTAAACGAAAAAAGCCGTGCTCAGAAAAATCATGATCAAGACGGTTCCCATCTTTAAGGCCGTAGATCTTTCAGCCCGAAGCATAAGGCTTATGAAGTAAACTATGGCACCTACACCAATAACGTAAACGATGTTCTTGCCCACATTCATATTGGAAAACATGAAGAAAACTAATCCAATCATCGCAAGCGATACCGCGCCAAAGGCAGCCCCGTTTTTTGCGCTCACGGGCTCTTGGTCAATTTTGTGGCCGATTTCTACGAAGGGCTTGCGCAAGATCATAAGAATAGCGAAAGCCAGAACGGCCATCGCGCCAGACAATAGGAACCCGCTAGTAAAGCCTGCGGCGAGGACTAACATCGGGAACAAATACTGCCCCAAAAAGGCGCCTACGTTATTCACGGAGTAGTTGACCGGAAAACCATTTTCAAATTCTGCCCGGCTAGCAAAAGTGCTTCTAAACAAACTCGGATAACTAGGCGACATCAACCCGCGCGCATAACTAGCCAGGGCAATGCCCGCAAGACTCATAGCCACGCTCGTGGTGGAGGCTCCAAAAACGAGCAGCAAATATCCTGCCGCAAAGGCAAAGTAGGCAATCGCAAGGGATCGATACGCCCCCAGAAATTTATCCGCGATGAAACCGCCTGCGATAGCGAATAAGGGACCAATCGCAGAGAACGCGCCGACGATCATCATGGTATCGGCCTCGTTATATTTTAAGTCCTCCAGGAAGAAGCGAGTCAGAATGGCCATGACTCCATAGAAAGAGAGACCAAAAGCCATTTGGCAAAGCATCATAGACTTGTTCAGTTTGTTCCACATAAATTGCGACCCTTTTCTACTGATCCAAATTGGATCTGGCGCAGATATATCATGAAACTGGAGATCCGCTCAATTTTGTTGCTGATTGGCCATCTTAACACTAACTTAACACGACAATCTCTCTCCCATTCTGCGATACTTCTTCTAATGATTATACAAAGATCAGTCTTCTTTGCTTTTTTTCTTATCTTTAGCTTTGGTCTAAGCTCTCATTCCTTTGCGATGAGTGGACAACCCGCAAGGAGTATCAAACCCGCTGCGGATGAAATTTGTCGCGGCAACGTGGTTTCTGGTGTCGCTGGCAAGAAGGACTGTTCTCGCATCACACCTGGTGACTCAGGTAACAGCGGCAGCTCCAGCGGAAATCAATCGAACTCCGCTGGCTCCGGTTCTTCAGGCACAGGCTCTAGCACGTCGGGATCTAGCAGCATACCCTTGGG
>CAZXHL010000084.1:0-10983 GCA_964640545.1 uncultured Bacteriovorax sp.
TGTCCCGCCATGACGCATGCCGCGGGATCGGGCCGTCGGGCCCCCTTTGCCTCTAACACCCCCCCCCCCGGAAACCTCAGTGCGTCAAAGCGTGCCGTCTGGCACCCTTTGCCGCACTGAATGTGAATAACAATGAGAGAATGTGAAAGATTTTTGCGGCGCACAAGGCGACATAGCATAAAAAACAGCATCTTAGGCCTTATTTCGAGACTAGTTAATGCCTTAACTTTTGATCCATTGCTGAGGATAAGTGGTGGATAACTCCCCAAAACTACTATGCAGCGCGACGAACCCAGTCTCGCTTGATCAGCAATTCACGTGCCTGCATGGTCTCAATCGGCAGCTGATATTCAAGAACCTCAAGGTAGGCTCGGCTCAGCCCCAAATGCTCCAAATACTCATCGTTGTAATCGGGGATGATCTGATCTCCAGAAAACCCCAATCCACAGCGCTTTGCCATGATATCTCCCAATGTAGCAACCATAATGGTTTTGCGATGCAATTCATCTATGCTTTCGAATGGAATAACATTTCGATGATGATAGCGCTGGGTCTTGCGAACAACCAAAGGAAGGCTCCATTGTGCCGCCATTCTTTCCCCTACGAGATGATGTCCGGGCAGTCCCACCTCCTGTTCGGCTTCAAGAAAACTAATTCCTTCCTTATACGCCTTTTCAACAACTTCTTTCGCACTCTCACGGTCAGCACGAAACAATGCCATCTTACCTAGGTCATGCAAAAGCCCGCAAGTAAACGCATCTTCCGGATCAACTTTCCCGCAGTGAATCGCGAGATATTCAGAGGCAATCGCAGCGGCTAGACAGTGCATCCAAAAGTCATGAACGTTAAACCAATCATTAGCCCCTAAATCATCCTCACTAAATACACTCGTTCCCATAACAAGCGCCATAACGGTGTGATCACCCAAAAAGTGCAAAGCCTTTTCTACATTTGTGATTTCTTGAGGCCTGGCAAAAAATCCCGAATTCACCATCCTAAGAATTCGCGAGGTCAGAACTTGGTCCTTTTTGAGAAGTTGTGCGATCTCTTGTCGGCCAGATCCCCCATCTCTTAGACGATCCAAAACACTCCCCACCACCACTGACAAAGTAGGAAGATCTCGGAGCTTGGCCACCTTCATCATGACTAAATCTGATTTTTTTTGAGAGCGATAATTTAACGACACCTTCTTTAATTTTACCTACTTATTCACCATAACAGGTCAGAAATCTGCCACCTTAACCATCACTTCACACACAGCCACCCTAATTCCTGTTTTAATAAGAATAGGCAGAGCTTACCGGGATTTGTTTATCACACCCGAGCGTGCCTAGGAGAAAATGGATTATGTGGAATATTTTTAAAAAACCAAATTATCTTTTACTTGGAGCAACATCCCTGGCTTTTGGGTCGATTGGACACGCTACGGACATTCTACCGAGCTCCTCAAGTACCAATGGCGACGTAGTCATTACGTCTGCGACACCACAGCCGTATGAATCAGAAGACACTTTTACTATACACTTTTATGCAAAATGCTACGGCACCAATCTACGGGGAGTCACAAACCCTCTATCACGAAACGGTATCATTGAAGCAAAAGTGGATTTGGATGGTGAGATCGAAACCTTCGACATACCTGCAAACCAGATTACCAATCAGGCTCGCCTATTTACAAGGGTCATGAATCTTCAACGCTGGGTCGCCATTGACGAAGCGGGCAACATTAAAAAATATAAATCAGCCTCTCTTGCTGATGCTGACGAAATCAAGCCAAATGATCCGTTACCGGATGCGACTTTCACCTACAAGCAGAAAACGCCAGTAACGCGGGAAGCTACTACGGAACCAATAGCAAACTTACTACTCACAGCTCCTACAGAGAAAACCAAGTCGGATCTGTAGCGACAGTAGAAGTCGCATTTCCTGGAGAAAATGGCTTTTGTGGTGGCTACTACTCTCCGCTGATGGTCTTTTTTGATGACAGTCGTCCAGAATTCACAGCCAACAGCGATTTCCCACTTAATGGTGAAAATAGTCTTTCCTATTGGCCCGAGAAAAATGCCCCTGGTTATTGGCTAGCTCTCGATGTCAACAACGATGGCATGATCAACGCTTCGAATGAACTTTTTGGAAACAACAAAGACACCACCAGCAATGGCTTCAAGGCACTCGCCATTCACGACTCAAATGGAGATGGAGTTATTGACTTCAAAGATCCCGTTTTCAAAAAC
The DNA here is from genome assembly GCA_964640545.1 of uncultured Bacteriovorax sp. GTDB lineage: Bacteria > Bdellovibrionota > UBA2428 > UBA2428 > UBA2428 > JBGSZX01. Next base: position 2,235 of record CAZXHL010000084.1, read on the forward strand.
CTAGTTCTTTGGAAGGATAAAAATGCGGACGGGATATCACAAGCGAGCGAACTTCAACCGCTGTCTGAAAAGAGTATTCAGTATATCAGCCTACGCTATGATGATACACAGATTGACCGAGTAGCAGCAAGAGCGCAGCTACGTGAACGGGCCTTATTCACATTTAAGGATCAAAGTGGTCAAACCAAAGCAGGTGAGATCGTAGACGTTTGGGTTTCGCCATACTTCGAAGATCAAGGGTTTTCGCTAGTCGGCAATTAAGTACAATTTTCTGTCGGCCCCGAAAGCCCAAAAGGCCTGGCCTGAAGCTATACTGGAGCGTAAATGCACTCCAGTAACTTCACCAGGCACGGGATGAATATTATGAATGTTGAACGTAAGTACACTAAGTCGAACAGAGGTAATGCGTTGATCATTGTATCAGCGATTTCCTTAGCTATCGGAGTTGCCGTCATGGCGCTTCAGTCCTACATTCCTTCACTAACAAGTCAGTCGTTAAAGTCTACAGATGTTGTAAACTACAAACTAGCCCTAGACAGTGCCGTCGACTATGCCGCCATTGCTATTAAAAAACGCTGGTGCCTTGGCGACGCCATGCTTCCACAAAGTCCATGTAATATTACCAACCCGCGCAATACACAGCGCCTCATGCTCAACTCTGAAGCAAAACGATACATTTTTTCAATCAAGGATTCACTCCCTGCAGAAACGAATCCTTCCGTTACCTCCGATGTTTTTAACTCTCCGTCAGATATTGGTATTGAAGAAATTGTTATATCTATTGACCCTAGAGAGAGTCTTACGGACATTCACCCTCTAGCCGGCGTACTGAAGAATTTGCCAAACGGAGTTACCGAACTCAAGTGGACTATCGGCACACTCAATAGTATCTACACTCCCTCAACCGGCGACCAGACTTTTATTACGATAAAGGCTGAGCTTACGGTCACGGGAGAAAACTCTGCAAGGTCCATTCTTGGTGGTTCTACATTGTTTACGGAAGCCCTTTTCACATATTACAAACGTGAACTAGGCACAATGGCATTGATTGTTGCCAATGATATGCATCTTGACGAAGGCAGTTACAAATCGTCCGTCTTAAATGAAGACGCAGGAAATGCCTACATTCCCTATCTAAATAAAACCGGAAACATCGGAAAAGGTCTTGTTTTTAAATCTCCAGTTTTTGTAAACGGAAACGTTTACCTTCCTTCTGCCACAGACGACAACGCATTTTCCAATGTCACCTTTGCCAACAAACTTTATCTCGGAAATGGAGGCATCTTTCGAGACGACCTTCCCTATGCGCCGCCTCGTGATACATCTGGAGAGCTCGCCACTTATGGAAACATGCCCTTTATGGGCGGATTCAAAGGCGGAGTCGTTAAAGATGGAGAACGAGACAAGGGTCTAGATTATTTCGTGAACGCTTTTTCATCCACAAGCTATTGCCTAAAGAATGGAGCCGTTGAACCCTATGGTGATCCCGTAGCAGGAAACCCGAAATTTGAACTATGCCAAGCGCCCACTCCAGTAGCAGCTACTGATATGCAATTGTGCATCGAGCGAAGTGAAGCTCTTATGGATTTAACTGCCACCAATGAAAGCTCTCTAGTCGTTAAGAACATGGGTGCCACTCCTCCTGGCCCAGAAAGAGAATATCGCTTCAGACTCGGCCTCACAAAAGGAAATGAATTTCTTCAACAAAGCGGCGGTCAGTTGAATGCTAACGTCACCAAACAAGGCGCTTGGCGTGACCCGAACAATACAAGCCAACCGCTCACCAACCCCATTAGTATTCAATTTGACGGAAATACCTACCCGGTGGCTAACGTCACAATCAAGCTAGATGACCCAACTAAAAATGGTACTCCCGGCAATGAAGACCCTAGCTTCAAGGCACAGATGCCGTCCGGCTCTACAGTTACGGCGGTTCCTGACATCTCGGACATGCTGGATAGAGAAGTCCAGAATGCGCAAGATGCAATAACCCAACTTGACCAGCAGAACGGAAAAACTAAAGCTCAATTAGAACTCGAACTCTTAACTGCGAACAACGATGTTGGCCCCGCTCGAACAACCCGAGATAATGCGAAGACAAATCTAGAAACAGTCATGACAGCAAATGCGGAAAATGGAACAGCGGACATTAGTCCAGACATGAGATGCAACAACATCAGGCCCATTGATAATGGACAACCTGGCCAAGCCCAAAAAGATTTGATGGAAGCCGCTTGTATTCCTTATGTGGCGGCAGAAGATGCCCTGGCTCCCATAGAGGCCGTTATCAATACTTTGCCTAACAAGATTGCTCAGTACGACGCATTAGAAGCCGCAAAGCAAACGATCATCGACACCAAAGATGACTATATCGCCAACCCACCTGAAATAACCGTTTCACTTGAGCCCACACTTGTAGAGGGAGATTCACAACCAAACCAACTTGACCTCGTTGTGAAAACAAAAAACGAAGGAGGCCTTCCGTCGCTTTTTACCATTGAAGTTCTGGGTTACGAGGTCGGGACTGACCTCAATGGTAATAGCACCCGAGACCTCGACGTGCCTGCAGGTAGCTACCCAAAACACGGTCCCGGAGAAATCAGAAGCTTCCACGCGGAAGTTATACTTCAAAACACTGGCTTGGGTAGCAACTTCAACGTCGAAAATAGCTTTCCCAGCCCAGGGAGCAGTGGCTATGGCGACGGTTGGCGCATTGGAGACAAAAGAACAAATTCAATCGTTGGACCAATCGCGGACGGATATAACTACGCTGAAATTATTGAGAAATGTAACACTCTAGGTGGATCCGGAGGAGAAGCCTTCGGAGTTCCAGGTTGGGAGGATAGCTTTTCCCCATCAACTAGAAAGTCATGGATCTTTGCAAATCCACAACCCGCAGACATTAGTGATACAGTCTGGTTTGAGCCACCGATAACTCAAACTTTAAACATTCAAGACTCAATCGATGACCTTACAGGTAACAGTGATCAAGCTAGATACAACAAGTTTCAGATCAACTCTATTGTAGAAAAATGTAGAATCAGAGCTAACAAAAAATTCATAGCAGGGTTCTTCATGTGCGACAGCTTAGACATCGAAAGCCGAACTCAACCACTCGTCATTATCGGAAGCATCATAGCTGGTCATTTGCGTGTCCACCCGGAAGCCGTCAAAGCCGGAGTGAGCTTCTATAGTATTTACCACCCCGAAGCGATTCAGATGTTGAGAGAAAACAACATTTTGTACCCAGCCAATGGTAGCAATGGAACAAACTGCTTTTTCCCGGCAAGACCCGTATGGCACCCCAAACCTGCGTTTAATGACTTAGCCAACACTCTACAATGTTCTCCCATTTCTCTTAGGGCCCGTGCTGATAACTGGACCTGGACTCAAGTAGATCCCGAACAAGGATTTGGTCCAGACCCAGTCACAGGTGCTCTAGAACCACAAAGAAAGCCCATATCTAAACGATTTATCATCAAGGAAGTTTCAAGAGCATCAAACCTATGAAACATTTTAAAAACAAAAAAAATTCAAAGCTTGGAACAACCTTGGTTGAGCTCTTAATTGCCGCCACAATTTTAGGTGTGGGCCTAGCTGCAGGCGCGGCAGGACTACAAAGTTTTGGACAGATCAAATTTAAAGTTGTTGGGACAAAGGCAAAAAATGATATTTCAGTTTCTTTAATTGAAAACATTCGAAGTAATATTTCGAAGTACCAGGCTCACTTCCAACACTCCGGAGCCAAGTCGAGTCCCGGCTCGGAAGTCACCTACACCAACCTGGCTCTAGCTCCAGAGAACCTACCGTTTGCTTGGTCTAACAATTATATGGGCGGCGTTGATGGCTGCCCCGAATGCCCAGGTCGCTATGGATATGTCATTCAACCCAAAGATTCATTTCAACATTTGTACCAAGTCACGATTCGTATTACAAACCCAGAAATTTTTGAAGGTTTTCGTGATTACATCTTCGTCACGGGTGATAAATGAGTACGCCTAAGTCCCTTCATGGTTTCACGCTAATTGAAATGATGTTGGCCGTGGGCCTCATGAGTTTTATTTCTTTTGCTGCATTTTCATATTTCAAAAGTTTTAACCAACAAGTCTTCACCGCTGATAGCCGAATGTCGTCAGACCTCGAAGCCCTAGTTCTTGATCGAGTGATAAGAAATGAGATCATCAAAGTTGAACCTTCTTTCAACTTCCTTACAATTTTGGATGACAATGGTCTAAACTTTTATGATTTTGTTCCGGACCAAGTTTGCACTTCCAATTGCAGTCGCCTGATTCGCCTTTCCCCCGACTCAAGAATTAAGTCATTCCCCATGCTAAATTCACATCGAGATGCAGGATTAACTCGGCTCTACACCCCAACTTTTGCTTACGATGTGAGTGGCGACAATGATTTAACAACGGCAGCCACACTTACCTATCAAGGCGTAAACGGGGGATCGAGCGGAGGCAACGAAAGATACTTAGAAAAACTTCTCGGGCGCGGCCACCCAGACCCCTCAAAGCAAGCAACCTACAATTCAGTGAAAAGCATGGAGTACCCCCTCCTCATGTTCACCTCACTCGTTGAGATGAGAAATATTCCAGGCGGAGACACGCTCGATGATCCCCCCAGGAGATCTACTTATTTAGGCATGCTAGATACTTCAAATTTTTCGATGAGCGCTACAAACCCACAAAATCTGTTTCAAGCCATCCATCCGATGGATTCGACAGTGATTATGGATGATGTTGCGGTTGGGGATCAGAGTTCTCCCGCGTACGGAGTCGATGGTTTTGACAGATTTCTAAGAACACTTCCTCCCGTAGGAGGAGTTGGGGCCATTGCTTATTTAAAGTTTGTCCGGCTATCGAGAATAACGTTTGAGCCTGGCCCTGATGGAGAAAAAGAGGAGAATAGAGTCTTTCTTCAGAGTTGGCAAACTGACCCTCAATCATCAGATTGGGAGTCTCCTGGCTTCCAAGCGGGAAGCAATCTCTACGCTATTGACTTCATAAGACGCGATATTTCTAGTTCCATCATCGAAGTGAAAATTTGGGCGAAAGATCCCCCTCCAGCAGCCGGCAACTAAAAATAGTCTTTGGAATTATTGAGCTGCTAGCGAAAGACCATGGACCCAAGATCGAACCAACGGACTTAGCTCGGGATAAACAATTTCTTCCCTCGCAAACCATTTAGATTCTCCCGCGCTTTCACCATCACCCGCCCCACAGAACGTCGACATGTTCACATCGCTTAACTCCAGAGCAAATATAATTCCAACCCAGTGAAGTTCATCCACCTCGCCCGAGTCATGAGTCCAAGTCGTTTGTGCTGACAAGGTTTCAACAAGTTTTGCTTCAGCGGGATTCACGACGAGGCCACACTCTTCTTTGAGTTCTCTTACAAGTGCAGTGCGAGCGTCCTCCCCAAAGTCCAGACCCCCTCCAGGCAAGCTCCATTTCCCAGTGTTCGGCCCCAAGGCTTGCTTCACCAGCAATACCTTCCCCTGATAGGTAGCCCAAGCATAGGCTCCCACACGAGTTCTTCTGTTCCTCTGCGACATAAAAATGAGTCTATCAGCGCTAGGGACTTGAGCAACTTCGCTTTTGGTTCTAGCTTCAATGACCGGGTGGGGCCCATAGCTCAGTTGGTTAGAGCAGGTGGCTCATAACCACTTTGTCGGGGGTTCAAGTCCCTCTGGGCCCACCATTTTGGTCATCTCGCTTGAACTCGATGACTTAGCCTGCGGCTCGCTTTTCTCGACTCGCCTGAGCTCGTCGACCTGGCCTGTGGCCCTATATGGCGAACTCGCTTTGCTCGTTCACTTAGCCTGCGGCTTTCGTTGCGGCAAGTCCCGCTCCCTTCGTCAGCCCTCCCTAAAGACTGCCTAAAAACTAGACATTCGACCTATAAAAAACCAATAAATACTGGCGACATAGGCCCAGATGAGGCTCTGAGCTGGCCCCATTCTTGCTGTATACAAAGCAACAAGTGGGGACTTGGGTTTATGGGGAATATCAAACTATCAAACAAACATTGGTTTTTCATGCTTAGCCTAATGGCGAGTCCATCAGCATTTTCACAAGATTCACATTCTGATGAAGCGGCTATGGGGGAGCAACCAATCTCAGCAATGGACGATTTCGTGAATCGCTACTTCATGGAAGACTCCTACGAGAGAAGAGCCGAAGAACGTTCTCCCACAATGGCAGAGTCAGATCTTGTGGTTCACTTTTTCCAACAAGGCCCCGACAACAAAGGTTTCTTTCCACAACTTCAAACCTTATCAGGGGATTCTTGCGAAGATTCTTCCGATATGGAGTTTGCCACCAGATGGGAACGCGACCTCGACAACAATCTCAAATTAAAAGATGCCACTATCATGGTCGGTCCAAGCTACTCATTTAAGAGCCGCACCTCCAAAGGAAAACATTTGCGGCACAATATTCCCCAACCTTTGATCGGAGAATTTTCAGCCTTCGGAATCGAGGCGGGGAAATTTTCTAGGAGTTTCGCTGGAAAAGAATTTCAAGAACAACTCGACAGTGGACAGATGAGAGTCACAACACTGCTTGATGAATCAAACGACAAAGAGCTTAGTTTCGAAGTAGAAGAACCAGGACGTACCCCGAAACGCCAGACGATTGACCTAACGGAATCAGCTTACCTACGAACCTCAGCAGGCTATGCCAGTCTTATGCCATACTCTGTTTTCTTCACACCCAAACATACTCCTTTTGAAAAAAACGATAACCCCCTAATCACTGATAAGCGTTGGCTTAGAAGAAATGATTTTGGAACTGCCATTCACGGTGCCGACAAGAAACACTTGCTTTGCAGACCCAACGACGTCACCGCAGGATCTGCCGGCTGTGGTCGCGTGAACTCGAGCTTTGCTCGCCGTACCTTCGACTCCTTTCGACTCTACCTAGAGAGCCAAGGCGGAGTGGTAACGGGAGAGGGGAATCTATACATTCACGAAACTCCAGTGAGAGATGAAAATGGAAGACACATAGCCGACAAGTTTGTGGATACTCCCGACAATCTAAAAAACATCAAAGCCATACTAGCCCTTCGAAGAAATTCTTCGATCAAAGGATTTGTGCCAACCTCCGCAAATGAGATGGTAAAGCACTATGAAAGTTTAAGACTTCCAACGTGGCGCGAAGTTGAGTCTGCCCATCGACAGGGCGAACTTAGCGCGGACCTTACGCAGATAATGGATGAGCGCAATCAGATCATTCGCAAACTCTCTGCTTCCAGACGCAGGAAAGGCAATGAAAACAAAACCGCTGAACTTCAAAGCAAGTTAAACGAGCTTAGCGCTAAGTATGTTGAACACGTAAAACACGTTGCGCAAGCCCCCGACACTCGCTTTGAAGATTTGCACCCGAGTGTTCAAAAAATGTATCTCGTGGAAAAGCAAGCCAACCTTTACCGCGAAATAGCCAAGAACGATCCTGCAAAAGCAGATATTCCGATGAACGCACCGAATAGTGAAGAACTCTCTATGTACCGTTCCAATGAGAAACAGCTCTATTCGGTCATCGCCGATGCTTTAGAAGAGTACTATGCTATGCACTACGGCGAAAATGTTCCGAGAAAGTGCCAAGAGCAAATCCGGGCCTACAGAAACCATGTCCCCCAAGAAACCCCAGCTAGAAGGGCCATTCCCGTTAACCCTCAAAGAAATTCTGAAGTAAGAGTGCTCAGAGCCATCCCCGTCGAACAAGATAATTGATTTTCGTAATTGATTTTTAAAGGAGAGCTTTTGCCGAAACAACCGGCACTTAAACGATTTGACGGTGACATTCAATGCAATGCAGAGCTTCTGGCATCGCCTTCAACCTTTTTTCATCAATGACTTCTTCGCAACCTACACAAATTCCGTAAGTGCCCTCTGATATCTTTTTGAGGGCCTCATCGATTTTATTAATTCTTTGGACTGCCTGGTGCTTCTTCGCCTTAGCAAGGTGCTGTTGCTGAATAGCATCCATTCGAGTGAGTCTTCCGATAGGCTCATCTAAATCTACTGTCTTGGAACCTTGCTCAAAAGACTTGATCAACACTTCAGCGTCAGCTTTGCGCTTGAGAAGCAACTCTTTGTATAGATCTAATTTAGAGGACTCTATGGTCATTAATTTTCAACAAAAGACTTCAAATGCTTCGCACGAGAAGGGTGTCTCAATTTTCGAAGTGCCTTCGCCTCAATTTGACGAATACGCTCACGAGTTACCGAGAAATCTTGCCCAACTTCTTCCAAAGTATGATCAGACCTTTCACCGATACCAAACCTCATACGAAGAACCTTTTCTTCACGAGGCGTGAGAGTTGCAAGAACTTTTCGAGTCTGCTCCGAAAGGTTCAGGTTGATCACAGCTTCGCTTGGGTTGATCGCCGTTTTGTCTTCGATGAAATCACCAAGGTGAGAATCTTCTTCTTCACCAATAGGAGTCTCAAGGGAGATTGGCTCTTTAGCAATCTTCAGAACTTTTCGAACCTTCTCTACAGGAAGCTCCATCTTTGCTGCGATTTCTTCAGGAGTAGGCTCACGCCCGATCTCCTGCATGAGGTAGCGGCTAGTACGAACAAGCTTGTTGATCGTCTCGATCATATGGACCGGGATACGAATGGTACGTGCTTGGTCAGCAATGGCGCGAGTGATCGCCTGACGGATCCACCAAGTAGCATAAGTTGAGAATTTGTAACCACGACGATACTCGAACTTATCAACGGCCTTCATCAAACCAAT
>CAZXHL010000085.1:0-10943 GCA_964640545.1 uncultured Bacteriovorax sp.
AGTTTAAGGCCCAATTGCAGTGGGCGGTTGTTCTAGGAGAGCACCCGGCACATGATTTTTAGGTTGCTGCCGTTTCTTTGCGCTTGTGTCCTTGGGCAAGGTTTGTTCTTTGCTCAGGACGCCAGAGCCGACTCTGGTCCAAGAGTTTATGCAACGATTCCTGAATTGACCTGGATACTCCGAGAGCTTTCTCCGCAAGGTGCTCGGGTAGAATCTTTGGTCGAGGCCGGGGTGAATGCACATTATGTGGACGCAAAACCAAGCTTTGTAATGAAGCTTAGGGATGCTGATATGGTATGTGCTGTTGGGTTGGGTCTGGAAGGTGCTTGGTTGGGAAGGTCCATCGAACGCTCCTTCAATCACAAGCTGAACTCTACACACTCCTGCACTGTAGGACCTGAAATTTCTGTTATTGGTGAAGCAAATTCACCCAAAGACAGATCGCATGGACATTTGCACGCGGAGGGCAACCCTCATTTTTGGTATGCTCCTTCAAGAATGATTGAAGCCGCGAATTATTTAAGCAAGAGAGTGCAGTTTCTCTATACGGGCGAAGAAGGCGAAGCTTCGCGAAGTGCAGAACTTACAGAGAAGTCCACGCAACTCACGGCAAAACTGCACACATTGCTTTCGAGCGCGAGAGCGAAGTTATCTAAAAATTCAGTCCGAACCGTATCTCAGTACCACTCAGACTTTGATTATCTGATCGAGGATCTGGGTCTCGAGAAAACAATGAGTATTGAGTCGAAGCCTGGTGTGCCGCCATCAACCGCTCAGCTTAGTAAATTCAAGAAGACTATGAGTGACAAAAAAGTCAAGGTGATTTTGTCACTACCTTGGGATCCGAAAGAAAGCGTTTTTGGTCTCGCTAAAGAATTGGGGGCGACGGTTGTAGAATGGCCGGTCAACAAGGAAAACTACCTTGAAGCTTTTGAGATTTTTGTTCAACGTTTGGACGAAGCGCTTCAATGAAAAATTCGACGCTCCTATCTCTGAGCGAAGAGCGAATAGCTCTTCCGGGAGCTTCGGGCAAGGTTCTCAACGTATCACTCGAGCTAGTCCCAGGAGACTTGTGTCTTGTGAGGGGAGCCAATGGAGCAGGTAAGTCCACTTTTCTAAAATGGCTCTATAAACGCCTTCAAGAGAGCTCCACTTCGAATAGCTATCTTGCTCAGGGAGCGGATGAAGATTTTGTGATTCCAGGTCAGCTTCTTGATGTGGCTTATTATATGAGCTCGAACAATCGAGGACTGGCGGAGTCAAATGCTCTCTTTCCCAAAAAACTTTGGCACACGCCTTGGAATAAGGCGAGCTTGGGGGAACGGCAACGGGCTTTGCTTGCTGGCGTTTTATTGGACGCCCCCAAGTTACTTTTACTGGATGAGCCTACGAGCGCTTTGGATTCTGAGGGCGAGAAAATATTTTGGAATGAGATTCAAAATCTTCGTGATTTGGGAAGCGCTGTGCTGCTTGTCTACCACGGCGCAAGTGAGGGACTTCCAGAGCACAAGGAGCTCGTGTTGTGATGACGTGGTTTGAGTACCTAAAAGAATTTTGGCTTCTAGTGCCTATTGTGCTTATTGCGGCACCTGCGTTGTTTGTCGCGGGTTCTCAAGCTCTTGCGCAGTCGAAAACCCTAGACATTTTTATTCTTGTACAGGGAACTGTGCTTGGGCACTTAGTGGCGCTGAGTGTAGGCGCCGAGGGCTCATGGGAGTTGCTTCTTTGTTATGCGTTTGCAGCTTTAGCTTTGTTTGCCAGTCACTTTGTGGAGAAAGTGGCGAATGTCTACCATTCTTCTCTGCGAATTGCTTTTTATGCTCTCTTGCTAGTGTCTGTTTACGTTTTTGAGAGATGGATCCCCGGCCTAGAAAGACACATCAACACTGCTTTTGTTGGCGATCTACTCTTTCTCAGTGGTCGCAATGCTGCTTTACTTGTTGGAGTGGTAACAGTTTATCTTGTTTATTCTGCCGCGACAATCGACTCCCACCTGAAAAGGTTTTTTAGTCGCAGGGTTTTGAAAGTCTCCCAGAAAACATCACATTCATGGCTCGTTCTTAACTTTCTCTTGTTGGTTTCCGGAACACATTTTCTAGGTTTAAGTTTTGTTTTGGGCTTTGCTGTAATTATTCCTTTTGTCTTTTGTTTAGGCTTAGCCGACAAGTCGCAAAAATCATTCTTAAAAATAGGTTCTTTTTCTAGTGCAGCACTCGCAGGCGGAACAATGTTGCTTTCTTTTGTTTATCCGGATCAAAGTACCAGTCCCTTTGTTGTTATTTTAAGTGTTCTGGTTTTACTGTTCATTTTAACGGGGAGAATATATGTCAAAAAATTCCAATCCTCTTAAACGTAGTACCCTTCAAAAAACGTTTCTTGAAAATTTGCTGAAAGATTCGAGGCAGCCGCTTAGCGCTTCAGAAATTTTGAATATTTCTGAAGACAGAGGTGTTCCTGTTGGCCGTGTAACAGTTTATCGCTTTCTGAAATCACAACTTAATCAAGCGTTGCTTCACAAAGTTCAAGGCCCCCAGGGTGAAGTGCTTTATGAGTGGGTTGGGGCAGGCGACAAGCACCAACATCATTTTTTTTGCAGAAAATGTGAAGGTGCCTTTCCTTTGAACGGCTGTGGTCTCAAACTCGCTGGATTTGATCTGCCAAAAGGTTTTGAAGTTGAGCGACATGAAATTCAGCTGATCGGGCTTTGCGGCGAATGCCAGGCCGCGTAGAATTTAGTGTTACTCGGAGAGCACAAAATATTTGGGGTCTTCGCAGACATTGACCTCAATCATTGGTCCGGCCCTACTTAAGAGCCTTCGACAATCTGCGCTGAGATGGCGCAGTACGACCCTTTTGCCAAGACGAGAATAGCGCTCCGTAATTTTGTTAACGGCATCAATTCCACTATGATCTGCTATGCGCGACTCTTTGAAATCAATGATGACCTCCTGCGGATCTTCTGCGGGTTCAAACTTTTCTAAAAATGCTGCAGTTGATGCAAAAAAGAGGGGGCCATAAATTTCGTAGTGTTTGGCGCCTGTTTCGTCGATACGTTTGCGGGCTCGAATACGAATGGCATTGTCCCAAGCGAAAACAAGAGCTGCCACCACAACTCCGGCGATCACAGCGATCGCTAAATCAAAAACCAGAGTTAGAATGGTTACGGCAAGCATAACAAAAACATCAGACTTCGGAACTTTGGTGAGGATATTAAGGCTAGTCCATTCGAACGTTCCGATCGCCACCATAAACATAAGCCCGACAAGTGCTGCTACGGGAACTTGTTCAATGAGGCTAGATGCGAAAAGAATAAAGCAAAGTAGTGAAAGGGCGGCTACAGTTCCAGACAGTCTTGTTCTACCGCCTGAGCTCACATTGATAATACTTTGACCAATCATGGCACATCCACCCATGCCTCCAAAAAAACCCGTTACAAAATTAGCAGCTCCTTGAGCCACACATTCCTTGTTGCTGTTCCCTCGGGTTTCTGTGAGCTCGTCGAGGAGGGTGAGTGTTAATAGAGATTCAATAAGTCCTATGCCGGCTAGAATTAATGAGTACGGAAAAATAATTTTAAGTGTTTCTAGATTCCAAGGAATTTCAGGAACATGGAAAGTTGGGAAGCCTCCTTTGATGGAGGCAATATCGCCTACGGACTTTGTCTCTAAACCTAGAAAAATCGCCAAAAATGAAACGACGAGAATAGCCGCAAGAGAAGCAGGTACAGCTTTGGTGAGTTTAGGTAAAAGATAGATGATTGCCATCGTAAGGATAATGAGTCCCGCCATCACAAATAGAGCGGATCCCTGAATCCACTCGAGTTCACCCGTTGTTGGATCGGGACTTTTAAGTTGACCAAACTGGGACATGAAAATCACAATCGCGAGTCCATTCACAAAACCGAATATGACCGGATGTGGAACGAGGCGAATGAATTTTCCAAGGCGAAGCGTGCCAAAAAGAATCTGGAGAATTCCCATGAGAACGACTGTCGCGAATAAATATTCTACACCGTGACTGGCTACTAGGCTCACCATGACCACTGCAAGTGCTCCAGTGGCACCTGAGATCATTCCGGGTCTTCCGCCAAAAACAGAAGTAATCAGAGCAACTAAGAAGGCTGCGTACAGTCCTACCAGGGGAGCAACTCCTGCAACTAGGGCAAAAGCAACAGCTTCCGGCACAAGAGCAAGAGCTACTGTGAGGCCCGAAAGAATTTCATTTTTTAAGTTAACGCCTTTAAGCGAGGATTTGATGTTGAGTATCATAAGATAAAATCCTTCTTCAGCATGAGCTGTCGAAATAGTAAGAATTCAAAATAAAGTATTCGAAAGTGTCCGGCGGGTATGTCTATCTCTTATGGTGGAGACAGGGGTGTAGGGCAGGCAAGCTGTAAATTCACGATTTTGCTGAGATAGCATGAAAACCTTCACCTGACTATATAAAATATCCCCCAGTTCGACGTAGAATTTGCTTACCTTTCTTTGGGCATTTCTTGCTGGGAGCTCTGAACTCCAGGCCGAGTGGGAATTGCATAAAGAGAACATCACCCACGCCTACGCGCAGAGATCATTCGCCCCACGTTGGCAAGTGAGGGCCTTAGAGAAAGTGCGGTTGTGAGGTATTGAGCGTAGACTTTGAGTTTGGTTTTGGTGCTAGGTATGCGCAGGAATATGAGGATCATCGCAATAGCAATTACGATCCGAGCACCAGAAGAAATGAGAAACAGCTCCTGAAAGCTATTTTGTGATTTCATCAGCCAAGATCCTGTGAGAGCTCCGATGACAGATGCCGCACTCATAAGTGACATGTGAATTCCCATCATGCGCAGTGTGTTCTTTTGCAGGAAGCGCTGAAGTATGAGAATGGTGCAAAGTTCGAAGCCTCCCCAAAGAACTCCTGACAAAAGTTCGAGTCCAGCATAAAGCCAAAAATTTGGAAGCCACACCCAAAGCGCGGGAATGAAAGCAATACCAAGGCTAGAAATCTGTACTCCGAGAAAGGGGCGAATGCTATCGGAGGCACGGCCCCATCCCGCGAGAAAAAGAAATCTCCCGAGAAATGGAATAGAGGTGAGTGACACGTATTCTATAATTCCAAACTTCAATTCCTTTACCATGAAAGGTAGAAAGAATGGACTTGATACTGAAACTGCAAATTTAAAAAGTACAGTAAGAACAATCATCCAAAGGATGGGCTTAAAGGGGAGAGGTGTTTTGTGTGGGCGGCCGTAATTTTTCTTTCTGCTCCAGTCAATAGTCGCTCTTGAGAGCATCCATTGGCATATAAAAGAGGCAAAGCGGGCTATAGTTCCCAAGGCGAAGACAATGAGGAAATCGCGTGCTTGGGTGTTGTTGTTGAGAAAGGCAGCCGCGCTAATATAGGCAATGAGAGTGCAAATTGAAACAAAAGCATTTCGTTTGGAGAGAAAAGAGCCGAAAGCCTTGGAGGGGACTTCTTTGGAAATCCACTCTAGCCAGAAAGGACCTGCGCTTAGTCCTCCAATCCAGTAGAGACTCAATGCTGCAGTCATCCATGGAAACAAATTCTCTTGCTGAGTCGCCACACAAAGAAGTGTGAGGCCCGCGATCTGAACAAGGTAGAAAAAAAGTTTAGCTGATCTCAGTTTGTGGGGAGGAACGATTACAGGCATCAGCCACTGAGAAACGGATCCCATCAAAATTGGTAGCGTCGAAAGGATGGCAAGCTCGTCGAGAGGCATCTCCCGCTTTACGGCAAAGAAGAGGGCAAAGGCTTCAGCCATCCCCACCATCACGGCATAGAGCGCGCCCTCAAGATAAGAGGAGCGAATCAAGCGCCGACATTTGCTTGCAGACGTTTCCATTCATGACGAATCTAACACCGGTAGGCGCGTAGGCGCAACGTAGAGGTGGTGGGGAGTGTTGTTTAAAACTTAACACAAAGCGGCCCGTGAAAGTTGTTACCCTAAAGTAGAGGTCATTATGAAATGCTGTACGTTTGCTGAAAATAAGGTTTTTAACCATTTGTTTTTGTTGTTTGGGCTTTGCTCGTGCAACATGCTGATTCAATCCCCCGGCTCAAACGATCCTGAATCGCCAAATCGTAGCCCAAATAACTTATCCTACTCTGCCGATGTCACCTACAATACCGCCAAGAGTATTACCCTAGATAGTGTGGATTCTGATGGCGATTCGCTGGAGTATGTTCTTCAATCTTCACCTACTAATGGAGACTTGAGTGGAGAGGCTCCAGAATTCACATACACTCCAGATACTGACTTTCTTGGTGCTGACAGTTTTAGTTTTCGAGTTAGCGATGGAGTGAACGAAGCTGTTGACGTAGTGGTCACAGTTTCAGTCAATCCCTTTGGAATCTCAACATGTCAGGACTTACAAGAAATTCCGGATGATTCAGATTTGCCTTTTCAGCTTACTCAGGACATTGATTGTTCGGAAACTAGTTCATGGAATTCTGGTGCTGGATTTATTCCGATTGTGAACTACCAAGGAAATTTTGATGGGAATAATAAAATAATTAGTGATTTATTTATGGATGCAATACGTGTTGGTGGGGTTGGAATCTTTGCTACAGTCGAAAATGCGAAGTTTAAAGACCTTGGAATTGTGAACATTAATGTTACCGGGGTTTCGAAGTGGGTTGGAGGGCTGATCGGAGTTGGAAGGAATGTTGAGATTGATCGAGTGTTCCTGACCGGAAGTGTAAGCGGCGACGTCGATGCTGGAGATCCAGATTCCGGATGGTCTACTGGTGGGATAGTTGGCTATATAGGATCGCAAGCAGGGTCAATCGTTAGAGATTCGTTTGTGCGAGCTACGATTTCGGGTGCTGATGATTACACTGGATCACTTGCGGGAGTCATTGAAGCGGGAGCGAATAAGCCTGTTATAAGATCTTATGGAGCCGGGAATCTTAGTTTGAAGTATGGCTCACGATCTGGAGGCATCACTTGTTATACTTGGAGTGATGTTATCGATTCTTTCTCAGCGACAAATGTTCATGCAGCAAAAGGATTCTTTGGTACGAATACAAACAATTGGTCATCGGTGGCTGGCACGGTAGTTAACGTGGCCACCGGTGGTGCTAATGATTTTAAAGGTGATGTCTTCACTTCAGGTAAAGAGCCGTTTCAAAGCTGGGACTTCAGTGATGTCTGGGAGGAAGTTGATGCTGACTTCCCTCGCTTGAAAGGATTTAACTATCCAAGTCCTTGGTACTGAGTCTTAGTATGACGTGCTCCTTTCTAGTTCTTGGCCGTCTTAACAAGTGGTAGCCGGATATAGACTTCGACGCGCCTATTCTGGGCCTGGTTTTCGGGAATGGCGTGTCGATTCGAGTCGAGATTTGGTACCAAAGGTTTTGAGTCTGCATAACCCGAAGCTGAAATCTTCGAGCTCGGAATATTCAATTCAATCATCTCTCGAACAACGCTTGATGCTCTCGCTGTGCTAAGCTCCCAGTTTGATGGAAATCGATCGGTGTGGATAGGAATATTGTCACTGTGCCCCTCAATTCGCACTTCCGAAAAGCTATCGGGATTCTGACTTAAGTTATGGGCGACTTTGGCAATAAAATTTTTCCCTTGGATAGATATGTTGGAAGATGCGCTTTCAAAAAATGAGTTTCCTCGCAGAATCAGTTTAACGCCATCTAGGTGAGCTTGGACCTCAATATTGTCCGGATTGATGCCTAGGTTGACAATCGTCATACGAAAATCTTCAGCCATGTTTTTAGATGGATTAACGTATTCGATTTTGGAGAACTGCTCGGAGCTCATTTTCTTTAGAGCTTCGAGTTTATCTCGATCGACGTTGGAGATCGAGTACATGATCACGAAGAAGCCGAAGAGTAGAGTCATAAGGTCTGCATATGAGACGAGCCAGCCTTCTTCATGGCCCTCTTCGTGTGTTTGTTCGATGTGAAATCCTTTAGAATTTTCTTCAGATTGGTGGCTCATAGTCATTGCTCCTTATGCCGCTACTGAACTAACTCTTGATCCATTGGCCGCGTGGTTGTTCTGACGAAGTTTTTTCTGGTCTCTTAGTGGAACAAAACTCAACATTTTTTCCTGGACGACTAGGAAAGGTTCTTTATTTTTGATGAGACAGATTCCTTCTAGGATGATGCTGCGTTGTCTAAGGTCTTGGTCTGCAATTTTCTGATAGTAGTCGGCGAAGGGTAGCAATATAAGGTTGGCAAAGGCAATGCCCCAAAACGTTGCCACGAGAGCCGTTGCCATAGAAACACCGATCGTGTCGACTCCACTACTTAGCTGTCCCATCATGCCGATCATTCCGGAAACTGCACCTATTAAACCGAAGGCTGGAGGGTATTTTGCGATGTTCTTGAGGACTTTTGCATCGGCCTGGTAGTCGGCATTGGTGATTGTGATTTTATTAAGCATGTGGGTGCGAAAGTCATTTAGTGGGATAACTTTGTCGACCAAAGCTTCAACTCCATCACTAAAAAATGGATGATTTGTTTTGACGTTTTGCAGTGCTGCTGGACCTTGTTTTGAGGCACTAGCCAACTGTAGCACGGTTTGGACTAGGTGGTGAGTTTTGCTCTTGTCGGTAAAATAGAGAACCTGAGCCATTCGAGAAAAAATCTTAAAGAAAGTTTTTAAGGAATAGCTATAAAGTGCTGCTATACATGTCCCGCCGAGAACTAGAATGATCGCGTGAGCATTGAGAAAAATCTCAGGCCTATCTGTGCTTTGAATGACTCCGAAATAGATGACTGCGACTGTGAGGATGGTTGCGAATACTGAAGATATATTCATGTCTGTAACTCCTTATAGTTATGTTTATGCGGCTTGGTGTGTGTTGAGGGCAGAGAAGTCGAAGATGCCTTCGCCTGCCCCGGAATGGGTTGAAAAGTGGGTTGAATATATTTTGTCCAAGAACATTCGAAGATGCTGGGCTTGAAGTGATTTGTTATTTGATTGGGACTGCATGCCTTCGGAAAGCATCATGAGTTGTTTTTCCGATAGATGACTCTTCAGCCTCGATTGTTGATCGGAGCTAAGGCTGAGCCAAACTGAAACCTGAGATTCTAATTCAAGCTCGGAGAAGCCATCAGCAAGAACACCAGTGTCAATGAAACCAATGTGCTCATGGTAAAGCCTAGACTGAGCCCAGTCCCTCAACAATGAAGGGTTTTGCTTGAGGACTTTTGAAGCCGTCGACTGTTCTTCCATTGCAGATAGTTGGGACAATAGAGATGGGATGACCAACTCTGTTCGAATTTTGATTCGACCTAGCGCTGATCCATTTTTCAAGAGCTTGTCCACACTCAGTTCGAGGGCTTGAATGTCCGATCGGGCTACGTCTTTCATGGATGCCAGAGAGATAAAGATTTTCGTGAGCTTGTCGGTGCTCATGTCTCTGCAAGCTTCTTGCACTTTCTCTTTCGGAAGGCCGACGAGTAATTTTGCTGCTTCTTTCGCTTCTAGACTCTCTAGAAGTCCTGCAATTTGTTCTGCACTCATTTTCTCTCCAATGGATGAAGAATCAGATTTTTCCTTCGATTCCTTAGGCATGTTGGCAAGAAGATCCACTGCAAATGCTTTGTGAAGATTTCGCAGATGAACGATCTTATCCTCTATAGATTCGTCGTCTGATTGATTCATCTGTCCGTTGTCGTTGTTTTGAGCTTGGATGTTCTGCCACATTGCCGGATTGGCACTGGGGAAACATTCCAGCATATCTGAAAAACTCGCTTTCTCGACGATGATGTTCACTGCACTTGCAAATTCTGGATGATTTGTGCAGACCTTAGCTAGTGATGAAGAGGAGATTTTACTCGCTGTTTTTGCTGCGTGTAGGATTTCTTTGATAATATTGTTGAGTTCAGCTTCTTTGATAGAAGGATCTTCAGGCTCTTCTTCTTTTTTCTTGCTTTGAGCGATAGATTCGAGCTCTGCCTCTCTAGCTTCTCGAGTGAGTCTTTCGGCTCGTTTTAGGTAATACAAAATGCTCATAAGCGCGGTAAACAAAAAGGCACTAACGATGGTGACCCACGTCCACGATACGGTTTCCTTGGAGATCCCTTCATGGATTGAAATTTGAATTTTGCCAGCTTCCTGCAGTCCAATCGCCGCTTCCACGGATTCGCGAGCTGCTTTTTTTATGGATTCATTTGAGTCGGCCGGTAGAACGATCACGGCTTTCACTTTGTGATCAACCGATTTGAATTCTCCTAGCCTGAATTCAATCGCTTCGGCTTCAGAGCGTAGAATTCCAGTTCCAGGAAATCCAAGATCTGCTTCGCTCAGAGTTGGTAACTGGGCAGCACTGTCGATATTTACGGCGACGGCCACATTCCAAGATTCTTTGTTGTCCCGAAAAATGTTTTGTAGGCTTCGCTCTGATTGTAATTGGTAGGTCTTTGAAAGCGCGCTTTCTACGAGCTGCCGGCTAGGGGTTTTCTCTCTAGTTTGGGCTTGGCTCGTTACTACCGTAAATAGTCCTAAGAAAAGTGAGAAAGTGTTTAAAAGCGTTTTCATATTGTTCCCCTTTACTTAATGCTACGTGTTGGCGTGCTCGGGTTCGAGGTGAGAGTGGGGGGAGGGGGCCTGTTAAGGCTTGATTAAGCTAATTGTTCAATTATTTCATGTATTTAGTTCTGATTTTGGGCTCAAAATTGTGTTCCCATTTGGGGACAGTCGATAGTTTTTTTTGGAGATATATTAAGAATGTATTCAGATCTTCCGAAGGGGGATCTATGAAAACGGTTTTTTGCGACATTTCCAAAATCGGAAAGCACTACTTGATCGTTCCTGTATTGATGTTTGTTATGGCTGGTTGTGGCACTCGCTACAAAGTCACGAGTTCGCCTGCAGATACAGTTCTCACTGTAGAAAATGTTGAAACGCAAACGACACAAACCATTGGCCAAACTCCTTTTGAGTTTAGTCATGAATCAAATTTCGGTGATGGTTT
>CAZXHL010000086.1:0-10878 GCA_964640545.1 uncultured Bacteriovorax sp.
CCCATAGTCCTAAGCACAAACCAACTATTTAGAATGATTGAGAACCCGAACTACGACTTTTTAGACCTTCCACTTTTTACCGCGCACAGTGAAAGCTTAGATCGCGGCCTGTTTGTAGCTTCTTGGCTAGTGGCATGCGCCAGCCTGATCCGAAGGAGCGGGCTTGAAGTTTCAGGATCGGGGCGGCCTGTGTTCGCTTGAACTCATTGTTCATAAACGTTCTACGTAATTTATCAAAATCAAGGGGACCTTTGTATTGGCTGATATCCTTGAGAAAGGCGCGAAGCACTTCTTCGTGAAGGCCTTGGTTTTCGATCCAATCTTCTAGCAGCACATCCAAAATGAAATAGTCAGGAAGCGATTGATTGTCGGTCTGCCCTTCAGCAAGTTCGGCACTAGGTGGTCGAGACAAAAGCTCCGGGGGGAAGGGGCGACCTTTGGAGTTTTGAATGTGATGGCACAATTCAAAAACTTGAGTCTTGTAGAGATCGCCTATAGGCGCAATAGCCCCACACATGTCCCCATAAAGAGTGGCGTAGCCCATGGCGAATTCACTTTTGTTCCCGGTCGCAAGAACCAGCGATCCGTGAACGGCTGATTGGGTCATCAGGGTCATGCCTCGAATGCGGCTCTGTAAATTCTCAAAAGCTAGTCCGGTGCCTTCGAGCTTCATTGTCTTTGCGCTCTGGTTGAGAATGTCGTTAATCGGTATTTCCTCGAAATGAATACCTAGTTTTTCTGCCAAAACTCGAGCATCATTTTTGGTCGCCTCTGAGTTAAACTTCGTCGGCATAGAAATCGCGTAGACGTTTTCTGGCCCTAGCGCTTCTGCGGCGAGGTAAGCCACAAGGGCTGAGTCGATGCCGCCCGACAAACCAAGATGAATTTTTTTAAAACCAGTCTTGTGAACATAGTCTTCAATCCCTTTTTGTAGGCCTGCGAGAACATAATTCCAGTCATCTTCCGGAAGGTCTGTGGCGCCAGAGCATGAACCCCATTTCCCGCGATCAAAACTAAGAAAGAGTAGATCTTCTTCAAAATTCTTAGCAATCGAGGCAAGAGAACCGTCGCTATTGAGGGCGAAAGAATGCCCGTCGAATAAAATTTCATCTTGTGCGCCGGCGCAGCTGGCGAAAACAAGAGGGCACCGATTTTCTTCACAATGCTTGCTGAAGATTTCGAGACGACGCATCGGCTTACCAATGGCAAAAGGCGATGCAGAGAGATTTAGGATGAGCTCAGCTCCCTCATGTTGCGTGTGAAGAAGATCTCCATATCTCGTCATGGCTGCATCGGCGATACCGTAACGTCTGATTTCCCACCACGCATCTTCACAGATGTTGATGCCAATTTTTGTGCCGCGAAAAACGAGGGGATGTTGATCGTTTTCTTCCCACGATTCAAAGAAGCGGTCTTCTTCAAAAATGTCGTAATAAGGAATGCGGCGTTTGCGTATTCGGCCAAGGCTGTAGCCTTTGTCGTAAAGTGTGGCGACATTCAGCAAACTTCTAGAGGTCTTCGCGTGAGCTTCGGTGTGGCCGATGAGTAGTCCCACTTCAAGTTCCGCGGTTTCTTGCCTCAAAACTTCGAGGGCTTGTTGTTCTGCTTGAATGAGGGCTGGTTGAGACAAGAGGTCGCGAGGTGAATATCCGATGATGGCCAGTTCGGGAGTCACAAAGAGATCCACGTTGTCCGCGTTCTTTCGCATCAGGTCTCTAATTTTCTCGGTGTTGCTTTGCACGGCTCCCACTAAAGGGTTGATCTGCAAAACACAAATTCGTAGGCTCATCGCAGCCGTTTTTGGCACCGATTTGGGGCTTTGTCCATATTGCCTTTGCTGAGGATTGCGAACTCTGCGAACATGACGTAAATTGGGGGAACTATGACGGATTTCTCATCTTCGACAAACAGCAACATTAGTTCCTCACACTCTGGTTCCAGCGCTTCTTCCCACGCTGACAAACCAACTTCCTTCAAAGGTTCCGTATCTGATCTCAAGGGGATGATCTCTGGACGTTTGAGCGAAGGGCTAGCTTCAGTGGCAAGCACCGTTGCTTCAAGAATCGAGCGAAAAGCAGATGAGGTCGCACGTCAGAACGTCGGCACCAGCAAGCTTCCTATTGCATCAATTGCACCGTGCCCAAATCAACCACGACAAGTTTTCGACCCGAAGGCTTTGGAAGAATTGGCTCAAACAATGAGAGAGCTTGGTCAAGCGCAGGCTATCACAGTTCGTAGAGTTGGCGATATTTTTGAAATCATTAGTGGAGAAAGACGCTTTCGTGCGGCGAAACTCGCAGGCTTCACTCATTTGGATTGCGTCGTTAAAGATTGCACTGAGAAAGAAGCCAGGCTGCTCGCTCTCGTAGAAAACATGCAGCGCGAAGACCTTCTTCCTATCGAAGAGGCGTTTTATTTGAAAAAGATTCTAGAAGAAAATCCTGAAATGACTCTTGAGAAATTGGCGAAGCGCTTGGGATCTCACAAAAGTACTTTGAGTGAAAAAATCAAACTCACAGAAGTCCCAGAAGATTTGCACGGCCTGCTTCATAGTCGCGGACGCAGTTTCACTCACCGTCATTGGCGAGTTGTTTCTAGAATTCCTGACATCACCTTTAGAAGAACTATGCTTGTGCAGGCATTGGAAAATGGACTTTCCGTTGCAGAGCTCGAAAGATCTTTGAGAGCGGCAGGTGTGAAGAAACATTCTAGGCGCACCGCGTCCGAAGGTCAGATGGATTTGCCTGTTGAGGGCATGACCAAAGACTTCAAAATTTTTAGCCGGTCAGGAAGTGCTTTGCGTTTGCATGGGGCGACTTTGATCCCTTCTGAGCTCAATTCAGAGCAGCGAACGAGGCTCTGTGAAGATCTCGACGCATTGCGCGAGGCCTTGATGTCCGTTGACTCTTTTGAACAAGACTAAAAACTTCATTAAACCTTAAGAAAACATCACTTTCCGACGATAAAGAGGTGATGTCTGGATCTCTTAAAAAGCGTATCAGTCCGTCGGGCTATGAAAGGGCGTCGCACTCCTTGTGGTTTGTGGCGAACGGCCAAACGCTTAAAGGGCCATTCAGTTCTGAAGAGTTACTCAAACAAATTGATGAGGGGCACCTCGAAGAGGGAAGCTATTGCTGGAAGCAAGGGTATGGTGAATGGCGTCCTGTTTGTTCGATTTCAGAATTTGGAATGACAGCAAAACCGTATGTGGTTCAACCTTATCCGAAAGTCGCATTGCCTTCGGCCGCACCTCGCAAGTTAAGATCCTCTCGAAGAAATCTTCGATCCTATACTGACATCAAAAAACCTTGGCTTGATCAGGAAGAAGAAAGAAAACCTGTAAAGGTCCAACTCCAGAGACAGAACTCTTGGTCGGTTGGTCACAAAGAGCGCGGCTTTATGGCGATCTTTTGTGTGTTAGTGGCATGGCTTGCAACAAGCGTTGCCCTCAATCAGGTCGAGCAACAATTTACGCTGCTGATGCAAAAACAAAAAGTTGGGCAATGGGTGAAGGTCGATGAAGCTCATATGATCGTAGAGAAGCCGTGGAAGATGTCTTGGCTTGCCCCTGTTCTTTCGGCTCCGGGAATTCAAGGCAATTTGGAATCTAAATCTTGGCCTGTTCGTGTTCACACGCGCAGACTTGTGCAAAATGCGGACGAGGCTGTGAACCCTTGGAAGCATGGTGCTTATTCCATACATTGGTCTTCTGTGAAGCCCTTTGGTGGCTACCGGTTTAGCGGAGAAGCAGATCCCGTGTATTCTCAGCCTATGGAGGTCTATCTTGAGTGGAAAGCGTCGAATCCACATTCTCTTAAAGCGCGCACTCCTGGCTATCCTGGGTTATAATTCTTTTTAGTGTCTCAAAAGTATCTCTTCATTACTGGAACGATGTTTTGTCTGCTGTATTCATCGATCGCAATTTCGCAAGACGACAATCAAAAGCGCAGCAGTCTTCCGCCTGTCCGCTTGGAGCCGGAACGTCTAAGGCTGACGAATGATTCTTATCAAGGCAATGAAACTAGCGCGCCAGATGCACTCACGGAAAAAAATATTGAAGGATATGAAGAGAAGGACATGTGGGACGAGATTATTGATCCCACCATCATTCAAGAAGAAATTTTGAGTCGGCACTTTTTGGGAGCTGGCCTTTCTTATTCAAATAATGGTGTGACGCGGGGAATGTATTCGATTTCAGACGACACCATCCTCAAAGGAAACGTGTCTGAAAAAATGTTTAACATTTTCCTTTTGGTCGACTTGGGCTGGAATGAGGCGGCACAGGAAGCTTTTCGAATCCGTTGGGGCTTGGGCCGGGCTGGAATCAATATCCCAGACGACATTCGCTCTAACTACACATCGGGCGTTTTGGAAGAACAGCTCACACTCATGACCTTGGATTTCACATTAAAGACTCCACTTAGCCATGAAGATGAGATGTTTTATTGGTGGGGCGCTGGGCTCAATCTTCACTATGCCTTCTCCAGCCAAACGGCGGCTAGCGGCGGTGTGAGGGAGTCCCAACTGCGACATTCTTCCTCCATCTCACCAGTGCTTTCGATAGGCATGGATGTCAATACCGATGGACCGCACCAGGTTATCTTCCAAGGAGATTGGATCTTGTTGAAGTCATTCCAGTTTTCGGCCGGAATTCGCACCAGGTTGTAGCTCGATAAGGCCAGTTTTGCCTTGTCAGAAGGTAGCCTCTTTATATACAAGGGGGCCATGATTAAGCCATCCAACCCCTTTATCCTTGCGCCTATGGCCGGGATTACGGATATGCCATTTCGCAGGTTGATGAAACAAATGGGTGCTGGATGTGTGATTTCTGAATTCGTTTCCGCTCATGCTTTGATCCGTGGATCTAAGAAGCGCGAAAAATACCTCGCCTATCACGAAGACGAAAGACCTGTGGGCATCCAACTTTTTGGAGACGATGCTGAGTCTCTTGCTGAAGCTTCCAAAATTGTTGAGGGAACCGGCGTAGATTTTGTGGATATCAATCTCGGTTGTCCTGTTCCTAAGGTTGTTAAAAAAGGTGGGGGTTCCGCTTGGCTCACTCGCACAGACGAGCTTGGGCAAATGCTTTCCACGATCAAGTCGGCCATTAACATTCCCCTGACGATCAAGATCCGAACGGGTTGGGACTCCAACCAAATCAATGCGGAAGAAGTCAGCCGAATTGCTAAAGAAGAAGGCGTCGAATGGGTTGCCATACATGGGCGCACTCGAACTCAGGGTTACTCCGGTCATGCCAATTGGCAGATCATTCGCGATGTGGCAAAGGTGGGTCATCTTCCTATCATTGGAAACGGTGACATTGTCTCTGGGCCGCTGGCTGCGGCTCGTCTTCTTGAGTCTGGAAACTTTGGTGTGATGATCGGTCGAGGTGCATTAAAGAATCCGTGGATTTTCCAAGAAGCCTGTGAGGCTTGGGAAAAAATGCAAGGGCTGGATGAAGCTGCGGCTGACTCCCTCGTTCAAGAAGTTTTGAGTCATCATCAGCTTCCAGGGGCAGGCGATCTTCCAGAGGGGCGTCACTATTACGAAAGAAAAGTGAAAAAGCTTCAACCAGCTCCCGTAGATTTTAGTGCTGAATGGATACGCATCCGTGCAGACCGCGATGCGAAGACTTTGATCGAAGATCACCTCGGATACTTGTACGACATGTATCCTGAAGAGCGCGTGAAGTTTGGCTTCCGTAAATTCTTGGCTTGGTATTCGGCTGGTTATCCGGGTTCCAAAGAATTTAGAAAATTTATTTTCAATCATGAGCATTTTCCAGATCTCATCAACAGGGCTCTAGAGTTCTTTGATGAAGTGAAACAACTAGGGGATGGCTCTGATGAATTCAGAGAAGCCGCTCCAGTTTTGATGAGTGGACATGGCTAAGGAATTAGCGCGCTCCATCGAGAAAAAGCTTCTCAAACAATCTCTACTAGAATGGCAACAAGACGTGAGACTTCCACTCGATGTGGTTTTACAGAACGTCTTCAAAGAACATGGTGCCGGTTCTCGCGAGCGCCAGCACATCGCTGAAGCCGCATATTTGGCCGTCAGGTATTGGCCCGTTTTATTCCCAAGAATGGATGTCCACTCCACCACAAGTCAGAAGTTTCTTCGTGAGCTTGATGCCCATCTTGAAGATCTACTTGTGCAGAAACACCTCGAAAAGAAGCTTTCGAAAAAGCATGAACAGCTCAAGCCTTCTTTCGAAAAAGATCCAACGTCTCACCTTCGCCAGGGCCATGCCTTGCCGGAGACTTTGATGACGTCTTGGAATCTCAATGAAGAAAAACTTCAAAATGCTTTGCATGACTATTTGCATGATTCCAGGCAACCAGCTCCGCTATGCTTGAGAGTTTACACATCAAAGATTTCAAGGGATGAGGTCGTCAATACCTTCAAAGAGTTCGGAGCCAGGGCTTCGGACTTCTCGCCATCGGCTGTCATCATGGATCGAGGAACTCCGGTTCTCTCGCATGAATTGTATCACGATGGACTCATCGAAATTCAAGACGAGAGTAGTCAGATTTTGGGAGATCTTATGGCTCCCAAGGCTGGTGATCGCATACTGGATTATTGTGCGGGAGCTGGGGGCAAGGCACTTCACCTTGCAGAAATGCTTGGCGACGACGGCGAAGTTTGGGTCTACGATCTGGAGAAGAAAAAGCTACGAGCCTTGAAGCAACGAGCTGAAAGAGCTGGACTTAAGAATATTCGGATTATGAATGAAGCTCCTTCGAAGAAGGAAAAGTTCGATCAAGTCTTGATGGATGTGCCTTGTTCAAGTTTGGGGAACCTAAGAAGAAACCCAGACCGCATTCAAAAAATTGACTCATGGAAAAAGTTAGAAATTCAAAGTGAAATTATCTTTGATTGTTCGGAGTATGTGGCTGATGGTGGACTATTCGTTTACTCAACATGTACATTGCGTCCTCAAGAAAATGTGAACAAGCTGAGTAGTCTTGAAGAGTTTCTTGCGACTAAGAAGCTCTTGAAACCTCATTCTATTGATGGCCGTGCTAATCAGGTGGGGAAAGACTTTCGTTTTGAAGCGTTTCTTGAGGCTGTGTCCAAAACTTCTGGAGCTCAGCTTGTCATGTTGCAGTCTTCAGTTTCGCGCCCTGCGAACATGCTTCAGTGGAGTTTTTCTTCACCGCAAACTCAGGATGATCAAAGCGCGGCTGGCAGGATTGTTGGCGATGGCTTCTTTGTCGCCTTCTACCAAAAAGGTTAGAATAGAGCTCTATGAAAGAGCGCCTCCAGGAATTGAGGGAAAAGTTTAGGGACGCGGTCCAAAAGGTTTTGGAAAAGACCGGACCTGTCGCTCGCCGAGTTGTGCCTGTTGCTTCCTTTTTTGGAAAGAAGTCGGTTTTTTTCCTGGGACTTCCTGTCATGCTCGCCAGCTTTGTGGGGCTCGGTATATTTTTGATTTATCCGGCTTACGAATTAAAGCCGTGGCTTGTTAGAAAAATTGTCCAAGAGCTTAAGGCAGAAAAGGTTTCCGTTGGAGAGCTGAAGTGGGACCACTCTTTTCTATTTTTTAGTCTCGGGGTACAGGCTGAAGATGTGCGTATTGATGGAGCTTCCTGGATTGAACAAGCGCAAGCAGATTCCATGCGCATTTCGATTCGCCCCTTGGAGCTTTTAAGGTCAGGTTCACCTTTCAACATCTCTATCGAGGGAATGGAGGCTAAGCTCAGCCCTCGAAATCCCAACCAATTCAACGAAGAAATTGAAAAGCAGATTGAGGTGCCGCAAGAGCATTCCAAAATGGTTGAAGTTCTGAAGAACGTGCTCTCTGATCTCGAAGGATATAAGCTCAAGGTCAATAATTCAGAGTTGTCGATGCCTCTTTATCCGCGCAAAGAAATTCTAACTCTCAAGAATATCTCAATGGATGCCTCGACGGGGATCTCGCTTAAGCAAGACATCAGGATGAATGCTTTCGTGGATTTGAATTCTGTAGATGGCAAGTGGGGTGTTGCGGGGCCGATCTATCTAGACGCGGAGAGTGTTCTGGTTAGAGAAAATGGAGTTCCTAAGGCCATTGAGTTCAATCGCTTTGATTTGGATTTATCAAAAGCAAGTTTTAGTGCCTTGGGTGTGGTGGAGAGAATTGGTGGTTCACAATTAAGGGTTGCGGCGACCCCCAGGATCACCATCGAAAACCAAGGTGAGGGTGTAGGGGTTGAGGCCGTTGAAATGTCGAGCGCTGTGCTTCGCTACGACGACTTGAAAGTAGGATTTAATTTATTGTATTTGCCTCAGAAAGAGTGGGATCTGGAATGGATCATCGGCCGAAGTGAAGTGACGGATCTTAGGCTTCCGATCGTTGGGTTGAGGCGGTCCCCGGGCAAGGGAATCATCACAAGCCACGGAAGAATCATTCTTCGCGATAGTTATGAGCGCTCAGAGGCGAAGTGGCACTTGATCTTAAATAACTTCCGGATGGAGGCCGAGTCGATTGCGTCTATGTTTGGTGACTCACGCTCTGTTCGAGGGGAGCTCAAAATTTCTGCTATTACTGAGGGGAGTTTGAGGGCGGGGCTTCTGGAGACAGCAAGAACCGAACTCCAGGTCGATGCGGACAAAGTTCAAATAGAGTTTCCGAACGGTCATTTCGTAAAACCAGAAGGAAGCCCACTTGGTTTTCTTTTGCGTGTGAAGAAATTTGGGCGTGAACTCGACATTGAAGACATCACTTTCAATCTCCACACTCTTAAGGCCAACTTAAGAGGTAAGATTGATCGCCCTTTTGTCTATCTGTTTGATGATCTTCCTGGCGAATACGATATTGATTTTAGAACTAATAATGTGGACCTTTCGGAATGGAGTGGTTTCTTTCCGAGCTTTAGAAAAGTTCCACTACAAGGGTTTGTTGAAATTGTAACGTCGTTTAAGGGGGCGCTCGACCCGAATAAAACATCGCTTCTAGATGATATGAGGTGGAGTGTCGATAAGTTCCACCTCTCCAATGTCAAAGGGTCGATCGATTCCGAGCTTGGCAGTCGTCTCAATCTCGCTGGATATCAAGATGAAGTTGCGGGCCCATTTGCTCTCACACTTTATTTCACTGGCCGAGGCATGGCATCAAAGGTGAGGCGGGCTCGTTTGCTCGCTCAAGCGGACTTTACAGAAGCGACAGTTTGGGTCGACAAATACATTCGCAAGCCTGCCGATGTTCCGTTGCAGCTACAGCTTTCTTTAGATCAGAGTCAGAACCGAGTGGATTTTGAAAAAGGTTACTTCTCCTTTGCCGATATGAAGATGAATTTCTCCGGCAAGATGATTCAGGGGTCTAGTGGAAGTCGCATGAATGTATCGCTTGAAGAAGAAGTTGATCTCGAAAAATGGCGCGAGTTTTTGATTGATGAAAGCTTAAGTAAAAGTCTGACCGGTAAGTGGTGGCTCAACGGGGCTTTTAGTTTGGACTCTGGCTTGAATATGGAAAAAGACATCGATTGGAAGACTTTGATCTTTGAGGGGCAAGTCAAGATGAGTGACCTTTCGTGGGACTCTCAATTTCTTCGCCAAAGAGTTAACGGAATGGACGGCCGGGTGGATCTTCTGAGGGACTCACTTCAGGTCAAAGAATTTAGTTTCCGAGAGGGAGATAAGATTTACTCTTTGGACGGATCTCTCCAGCCTAAATTTGAAAACAACAAAAAGAAAAAGGTGGTCTATCTTCATGAGTGGCTTCAGACCGAAGATTGGGATGCTCGAGGGAGTATCACGGTCCCGTCCTTTGATGTCGCGACCATGCTTAGTCCTGGGAATACGAAAGGTGAGTTTGGTTTTCCGAAGTCGTGGTACAAAAGTTCCTTCCTTCGAAATTCATCATTTGATTTGAATTTGATTGTGGACAATCTTTTCTGGAGTGAGAAGCCACTGGGTAGCAAGTTTTTTGCAAAGGCTAAGCTTGATGATGGACGTTTTCGTTTGGAGCCAATGTCCATACGTCGCAATGGGGGTTTGTTGAAGGGGGAATACACTTTGGATTTTAATCCAGTTTGGAATCGCTCTGCCTCTCCCCTGCAAAGTGCCAATATCAGCTTTAGCGATTTGCCTGCGGAAGAACTTCAAGTGCCAATAGGCTTGGAAGGGTCCAGACTTTCTGGATCCATTTCTGGGACGAGCGAGGGACATTTTCTGTCCGATTGGAAGGAAAGCTTAAAGGCCAAGATCAGATTCTCAGCAAATTCTCCCAAGAGTTTGTGGGTAAGTCGCTTGGCTCCCATCGTTGATGAGTTTTTTGCCCATCCAAAGTCTAGAGACTATTTGTTGAGTGATGGAAAAAAGGCAGCTTGTCAGATGATTCCCAAGAAAGTTCTTTTTGAAGGAACATATAAAGATGGATCGCTCGACGTTGAAAGAATGCGCCATGAATTGCAGTCGGGTGGCCGGCTAGATCTGGCGGCAAAGTTCAATCGAGGGCCGAATGGAATTTACTCAGGCTCAGGAAAAGCAGCCTATGTATTTCCGCCTCTTTGTTTAAGCGCGAGAGCGCAGAGTTGCATGGTCTCCGTGAATAAGCAGGGCTACGTTCCACTTGGTTTCCGGGCGAATCCGATCAGTCAGTTGGGCTATGAATATGAGCTTGGCCAACTAGCTGCTGGTTTCGGCGCTTGCATGGAAGCAAAAATCGCCAAAGAAATTGCCGAAAAACTAAAGAACTAAAAACGAATCTGGTGAATGAAAGTTTGGATCTTCAGACGGGTTGATCCGGCTCGACCAATAACTTTTTTCTCCACCGACTTTCAGAATGCACGAACATTGATATTCAACCACGGTTTCTTTGGGGCGATTTAACAAATACCATTGCAAGAGTGGATAGGCAGAGGCGTCGATGCTTGCTTTGACAATACCGCCATC
>CAZXHL010000087.1:0-10721 GCA_964640545.1 uncultured Bacteriovorax sp.
CAACTAAGACAGGTCATTGAGCGAATTGTGAACCCTATCGGCCGGCGTATTGATGAGAAAAGTCCATATGTGGATGCTCGTCTTGCGGATGGATCTCGTGTTCATGCTATTATTCCTCCACTTGCGATTGATGGGCCGATGCTTACCATTCGTAAATTCCCAAGTAAGCGACTTGGACCTGAAGATCTTGTTAAATTTGGTTCGATGACTCCGGAGATGGCAGCTTTCTTGAGGGCAGCCGTGGAAACCCACGCAAATATTTTGATTAGTGGTGGTACCGGCTCTGGTAAGACGACTTTGCTAAATGTGATGTCGAGTTTTATTCCGGCTAACGAACGTATCCTAACGGTAGAGGATTCTGCCGAGCTTCAAATGCAACAGGAGCATGTCGGAAGGTTGGAGTCTAGACCTGCGAACATTGAAGGAACTGGCGCGGTGACGATCCGTGATCTAGTTAAGCAAACTTTACGTATGAGGCCTGACCGAATTGTTATCGGAGAGGTTCGTGCCGGTGAGGCACTAGATATGTTGCAGGCCATGAACACTGGTCACGATGGCTCTATGGCTACAGTCCACTCAAACAATCCGCGAGATGCGATGGCTAGACTTGAAACTTTAGTAATGATGGCGGGAATGGATTTGCCTGTAGAGGCGATTCGTCAGCAGATTGCAGGAGCTGTCCATTTGGTGGTTCAGCAGTCGAGACTCTCGGATGGTTCGAGAAAGGTGACACATATCACTGAAATCACGGGAATGCAGGGAGATGTGATCACGATGCAAGACATCTTCATCTTCAAAAAAGAAGGTATCGATAAAAATAGGAAAGTTATCGGACGACATATGGCTACCGGCTTTATGCCGAAGATGGTTGAGAAAATGGAGTCGCTAGGGATTCGACTGCCGAAAGGAATCTTTAAAGCAGCATGACGCAGATTTTCGGAATTGTGAGTCCGCTTGCGATCAGTATTCTGAGTGGTTTTCTATTCTTTATAGCCATTTACTTCTCGTTCGAACGTCTTTATCAAAACGTTTGGTCGAAGCTAAAAATTACAAGCAAACAAACCTACGACGTTTATCAAGACATGTTCTACATTAAGAAAACTGAGAAGGGTGTCATCATCGAACAATGTTGTGTCTCTGGTGGTGTCTTGCTCATGTGTCTTTATATGTTTAGTGGATCACCGATATTTGGATTGATTGTTGGAGTTGGAGCTTTCTTCCTTTGCTGGAAGCTTCCGCTTTTCTACTTGGAGAAGATTGTTCGACCAAGAAGAACTAAGATCTTTTCCGATCAAATGATTGATGGTTTGACTCTGATGGGTAATGCCATGAAGTCAGGGATGAACTTGTCACAGGCTTTTAAGATCTGTGTTGACGAGCTTGAAGGGCCGATTACTCAAGAATTCGGATTGATCCTCGACAAAAACAGAATTGGTCAAAGTGTTGAAGAAGGTCTGGAGGACTTGGCAGCTCGTTTGCCGTCTGAGGACGTTGTGATGTTCGCCACAAGTGTCAATATTTTGAAGGAAACGGGCGGTAATATGACCGAGACCTTTGGAACGATCACTAAAACGATTCGGGAGAGAATCAAACTTCAAAATAAAATCGATGCTTTGACGGCTCAAGGAATGACCTCGGCCATGGTTGTGTCGGCCTTGCCTTGGGGCCTTTTGGGTATTTTGTATTTAATCGATCCTGTGTTGATGACTCCAATGTTGGTTACAATCCAGGGGTGGGTGATTCTGATGGGAGTCCTATTCTTAGAGGGCATCGGATTTATAGTGATTAAGAAAATGGTAACGATTCGAGTTTAGTGCGGTGCAAAAGAAGAGATCTCTATGGTGTGCGAAGTTATTGACGCCAGATGTAAGGGAATTGCTGTTAACATGAGAAGGAATCTGTTGGAGGTTTGGTTTATATGAGAAAGAGTTTCATGAATACTTTGGCTGTAGTGGCTACAATGGTTTTTGCTGTGGTTGTTGCGGTTCCCGCATCGGCTGGAGTGAACGTAAACAACGGCAACTATTACGTAGCCAATACGGATTTCTTCCTGCCGACCTCTGGCTTGAATGTTGAGATCGCTAGAACATACAACAGTCGCTCTAGTTACGTTAAAGGTTACTTTGGGATTGGATGGTCTTCAGAAATTGAAGGATATCTAGACATCAAGGGAGCTAAAATTGATTTTTATGAGGGCGGTGGTGGAAACATCGTCAGTTTCAATAAGGATAAGCAGGGAAATTGGATCAATTCTCTTTATGGACTCCAAACTATTCGGAAAGATAAGCAAGGCAACTATTACCTAACATCAGCTCTAGGTAAAATCATTGGCTTTAATGGCCAAGGTAAAATGATCAGTTTGGCTGACGTTAATGGAAACAAGATTAGCTTGAACTATAAGGACGGATTGGTCTCTATGCTTCAGGACAACTTCAACAACCAGGTGAAATTCAGCTGGAAAAAATTCGGAACTCACAGCCGTATCGTTCGTATTGAGAGAGATGAGCTGAAGGCATCATTCAACTACTCTCCTATCGGGAACTTAATTAAGGCTGTCGGTGTTGACGCTGTTCCTTATAGCTATGATTACGATGAGGAACACAACCTCACAAAGATCACTTACGCTAACGGCGAATACAAAGAAATGAAATACAACAAGTCTCGGGACTGGATCACTCAGTTTCGTGATCGTAGTGGCTTTGTTACGGAATACGACTATTTCTCCGATAGCTTAGATCCTGAAAATAAATTTGGAACGATCGTGTCTCGCTACCAGGAAGGCTCACAGAATCGTGAGTTCTCTAAGTTCTGGTATGAGTTTAGAAAACGTGCAGATGGTAGCAAATTTAACTACCGAAGCGTGACTTCAATTAGCAACGTAGTTACGGAAACACTCTTCACGGAGTGTTGTGGGACTCCTTTGGTGGTTTCTCAGTGGCCTGACTCGACAAAAGGAGTGTCTAAGCAAAAGCTTGATTGGACTGTTGCTAAGTCAAACAAGACTTCCACTTACTTTGAATACTTTCCAGACGGTCTTTTGAAGAAAAAGACATCTGCAAATGGTATTGTAACGGCGCTCACTTACGATCCAAAACACAAAAAAGTAGCCAGCGTTCAACGTGGAAGTCGTAAGATTTCTTATGGCTATGACGCCAAAGGAAATCTTCAAAGTGCTTATGATTTTGCAGATAAAAGAAACCTCCAATTGAACTACGATGCAGAAGGGCGCATTTCAGTAGTTAATGAGACAGTGGGAGCAGGTAAGGCTCTCGCCAAAAGACAAGTCTATTTCCGTTATGATGGAAACGGTCGCCCTATCGAGATCAAGGAAAAGACGAAAACTAGCGAAGGCATCATTAAGATGAAATACGCTGCAAACGGAGAAGTTATCGGAGTCTATAACTCTCAGGGGCGCGAGATCGCTTCTGAAAAAGATATGGAAACGGCTAGAGCTGTGACAAACACGTTTCAGAACCTGCTTGAAATTGTTCAACCCGCAGGTGTGACTCTTGGACCGGAGGGCTAATCAGATGAAGAACAATGTCGTTAAGGGTACATTTTTTATTTTAGCCTTATTGGTTTCGGGTGCCGTGTCTGCGAATTTCTCGGGTGGAATGCAGGCTCAATACAATGGTGGTGGAAATCCAGCTTATATGGGAGGCGGGCAAGCGATGCCTCCAGGGTCTTTGGTCGCTCAACAGCCGGGAGCCTATCAGGCGGTACCTAGGGGTGTTGGTGAGCATCAGGCCTATGCTATGACACCACAAATGGGCTGTGCTCCACGTGGAGCTCGCTCCAGCATTGAGGCTCCGATTCAAAACGGTATGGTCGTTCCTGCGGACGCTAGACAACACCAATAATCCTGTCATAGTCAGCTCATGCGTATTACCGGTGGAAATTGCAAAGGCAGGCGAATTGTCGCGCCAAAAGGAATGACCACAAGGCCTACGAGTGATTCGCACCGGGCGGCACTTTTTAACATTCTAGATAATGGCTTGGCCCATGAATATCATCGCGTGCTCGATTTATTTTCTGGTTCTGGCGCCCTGATGCTCGAGGCTCTTTCTAGGGGGGCGACGTTCGCCTTAGCTATCGAAGCCGATCGAGAAGCTTTGAGGTCTATTGAAAAAAACATTTCAGACATTAAGACTGAATTAGAGTTTGAATTTCATCTCGTTAAATCCCAAAAGATTGAGAAATGGACAGAAGAGCTTTTGAAGAAAGTCCCCCCAAACTTTGAAGGCTTTGACCTGCTTTTGTGTGATCCACCTTACGGAAAGGGGTTGGGAGAGCGGGCTTTGAAGTCGCTTCTTGGTCGCGAGGACTTGATTGCGCCCGAATGTCTGGTCTATTTGGAGGCAGCGAAGGAAGATGCCCTGCCTAGTTTTGTTGGTTGGGAGCTCATCAAAGACCGACAGAAGGGCGCCTCTCGGCAGATGATATTTAGGCGAAGTTCGTAGCCTCACTTTCGTCTTGAGAGCGCATTGCTTTGTGATAGCCTGCAGAGCGATGACTCAAGAACCATCCAAACGAACAGCTGTTTATGCGGGAAGCTTTGATCCGATTACTATGGGGCATGTAGATGTGCTGCAAAAAGGGGCAAGAGTTTTTGATCGCATCGTTTTGCTGGTGGCCGAAAACTCCCAGAAAAAATGTTTGTTCTCGGCTGAAAAGAGAAGAACTCTGGCGATGGAGTCCATCAAATCTCTCAATCTTCCTTGTGAGGTGGAAGTCGATGTCTATTCTGGGTTGCTGGCCGATTACTGCAAGTCCAAAAACATCTCGTTTCTGTTGAGGGGGCTTAGGGCCATTAGTGACTATGAAAACGAAATGCAGGCGGCGACGATGAATCGCAAGCTGCTAGCGGGGCTAGAAACTTTCCTTGTGATGGCCGATGAAACCCATTTCTTCTTGAGTAGCTCATTGGTTAAGGAAGTGGCAGAGCATGGCGCTCCTCTCGATGGACTCGTGCCGACGCCAGTAGCCAAAGCTTTTCAGGCCATGCATCTGTAAAATTTTTGGGTAAATTTTTGGGGTAAATTTCTTGGGTAGTTTTTTTGGTAGCTTCGGTTGAAAGCCGCTATTTCTAATTCTTTGTGGCTAGGCGCCGCGTAAGATTGAATTTGTTCGCTGACAGCATAAAATTTCTGCAGTAATTAAAGGGCATGATCACTCAAAAAGTTCAAGAAAGCCAAACCCTAGCTCTACTCGGTAAAGTGCGTGCGATGAAAGCCGCCGGGGAAGACGTTGTTTCCTTCGCAGCCGGAGAACCCGACTTTGATACTCCGATCCAAGTGATTGAAGCTGCTGAGAAGAGCATGCGTTCTGGGAATACTCGCTATGTGGCTAGCCAAGGGCAACCCAACGTTCGGGAAGAAGTTTCTAGGGATGCTCGTGATCGTTTGAACGCTCCTTGGGTGCAAGCTGAGCATGTGCTTGTGACTGGTGGGGCCAAGCAGGGGCTGTATCTTCTGTTGGATTCGATTTTGGAGCCAGGAGATGAAGCCATGATTCCAGTTCCTTACTGGGTTTCTTATCCCGGAATCACGGAAGTGGTTGGTGGAAAATCGAATTTTGTGAAAACTCAAGAAGCTAACGGATATTTCCCAACAGTTGCTGAACTCGATGCTGCCTATAACCCAAAAGTTAAGGCGCTCGTATTCTCTTCACCGTCCAACCCAACTGGCTGCATGATTGATGCGGAACAACTTCGCGAGATTGGAAAATGGTGCATCGAGAAGAGAGTTTATCTTATTTATGACGAGCTCTACGAAAGACTTGTCTTGAATGACTCCAAGTCACACGTGTCTCTTTTTTCTTTGTTTTCAAAAAAAGAATCCGAGTATTTGTTTTCGGTCAATGCTTGCTCCAAGACTTTGGCTATGACCGGCTGGCGTCTGGGCTGGATTGTTGGACATGAAGACAACATCAAGCGACTTACAGCCATTCAGTCTCAAATGGTAACTTGTTATCCTGGATTCATCCAGGATGCTGTTGTGGCGGGACTTGATGCGGCCCCTGAGTTCTTGCCTCCTGTGGTGGATGCTTACAAGGCACGCCGAAAGAAAATTGTTTCTGGCGTGAATGCTATTGATGGTTTGAAGTGTGTGGAGCCCGACGGGGCATTCTACCTTTTTGTAAATGTTGAAGCGGTTTTGAAGCGTAAAGGGTGGGCGGACGACAAGGCGTTTGCAGCCAATATTCTCGAAGAACAAAAAGTGGTTGTGATTCCCGGATCATCTTTTGGAATGAAGAACTGGATTCGACTTTCTTTTGCTACGAGCGAGCAAGAGATTGAACGCGGGCTAGAGCGTCTTAAGAAATTTTGTTCTTAATCGAACCCTTTACCCGGGCGATTCATCCGAATAATGCCATCCAGTGAGCGAAGTCTTTTTCGGCGCGGACTTTCAGTTTTTGTTTTTTCTCTTTGTCGCGCTCATTAATACCGTTTAGAGGCACAAGTCCCCAGTTCACATTCATGGGTTGGAAGTTTTTGTGGTTGCCGTTGTAGGTGGCACTTGCCAGCGCTCCGAGCACACAAGTCTCCGGTGGGCTGAGGGGGGACTCCATTCCGCGGAGTTCGAGGCTTGTCAGTCTTCCAACGAGCGCACCAATCGCACAGGATTCCAGGTATCCCTCGACGCCAGTCACTTGACCTGCAAAGCGGATCCAGGGATGTTTTTTCAGTCTAAGATTGCTGTCTAGCAAGCTTGGTGAGTGAATGAAAGTGTTGCGGTGGAGGCTTCCCAATCGGTAGAACTCTGCGTTCTCTAGCCCGGGAATCATTTTGAAAATCCGGCTTTGCTCGCCGTATTTCAATTTCGTTTGGAATCCAACCATGCTCCACGCACGGCCTTCGCAATCTTCTTTGCGCAATTGAACCACGGCATACGGGCGCTGCCCCGTTCTCGGGTCGGTGAGGCCGACGGGCTTCATGGGGCCGAAGAGCAAAGAACGCTCGCCTTTTTCAAGAATCGCCTCAATAGGTTGGCAGCCTTGGAAATATTTTGCTTTTTCAAATTGATGGGCAGGAACAATTTCCGCAGCTTTGAGAGCTTGGATGAAATTTTCAAACTCCTCTTTGTTGAAGGGGCAGTTGAGGTAATCGCCGTCGTCGCTTCCGTTCTCACTTAAGTTTTTGTCGTAGCGATTTTGAGTGAAAGCAATTTCTGTATTGATCGACTCGCCGGTAATGATCGGCGCAATGGCATCATAGAAATAAAGTTTTTCACCAAGCAAAGGCTCGAGACTTTGTGCGAGGTCTTCAGATGTCAGTGGGCCCGTTGCGAAAATGCATGGGATTTCTTTTCCGTTTTTTGTGATGAGAGCTTCTTCCCAGTGATGGAGAGGCTGTCTTGCGATCGTGATGTTGGGATGAGACTCCAATTTTTCCGTGATGAATTTTGCAAATTTAATACGATCAACAGCAAGAGCCTGACCTGCAGGAACTTCGCTTTCATTGGCGGCAGCCAAGATCAACGAGTTCATTTTCAACAGTTCGTCTTTGAGAATGCCTGGAGCGCTTTCGGGGTCTTTGGACTTGAGTGAGTTGCTGCATACGAGTTCTGCGAAGTCAGGACCGGTATGGGCTTCATTCGATCTCACTGGCCGCTGCTCGACCAAAAGGACTTTGTGCCCCCTTTCCGCCAGCTGCCAGGAGCACTCCGAGCCAGCTAATCCCGCTCCAACTACGATAACCTCTGAATTCGATTCAGAAATATAATCACCTATTCGTTTGTTCGCTTGTTCGCTCATGATCCAAAATATCTTTCTATACCGTCTTATCTGAGAGTTTTTCGGGGTCCAACAAATTTGCCCCTTGATTCAAAACTCTTTATTTTCTAGGTTTTGCCGCAATGAGCCGAAAACTTCAATGGCTATTTGGTGGATTTCGCCAAACGCCACTTTTCAGAGTGTATAGCTTCTTTCTAGGGTTTTTTCTAAGCAAAGCTTTACTTGGGGTGATTTTGTATCGCGCTCTTTTGCTCGCTGGGTGGAGCGAGGGAGCTTCGCTTCAAAGCATTGAAAATAATGAGATTTTTATACAGTCTCTCGCTTTGCTTCTCGGAATTTGGCTGGTTTTTGGAAAGGCTGCCCGCGGAGCTCTTAAATCTTCAGTTTGGGCTTCTCTTAGTTTCGACGAAAATACCTCCATTCAGAGGCGAAGGCTCTTCAGTGAGTCTTTCCGCCCCGCTGGCCAGGCTTTCGCGCTTGCCACAATGGTCGTCGCAATTTGCCTTGGCGCGGGACTGTTCAGGATTGAAGGTCCCGTGGTCGACCTTAGCTGGATGGGTTACTGGGCACCGTTGTGGTTGTTAAAGGCTCTCACGTTCTTCTTTTGGGTTCTTATTCTTGAGATGACTCGTTTTCGTCTCATGAAAATTCTACTCAAAACTCAAAGCACAGAGTTCATCGGTCGTCTCGCAATGGTTCTTTTTGAAGGTTACCTGATATACAAAGTCTTTAAGCTTCCTGGCGATGTTCTTGAACAGGGTCTTGTGGCACTTGTGGCGTTATGGGTTGCGGCTTTGCTTCAGCTTTGGTCTGGAATGACCTCTCAGAAATCAATGATCGCTTGGCGTCGGACGATCTTTGTCTCAGTCTTCTTGTTAACCGCTTACGGAATTTATGGACTGCCGTTTGCCTGGGGGCGGAACATTTCCATTTATTCTACTTTTGTGAATCAAGACGTAGGTGTTTTGGCTCCTTTGTTTCAGCCTTATTTGCTGAGCAACGTCATTTTCATTGCTTTGTTGACGCTAGTCTCCGCTGTCATGCTACGGCGTGTTCAGACTCGTAGTCTCTAGTCAAAATTGCTCAAAAGCTCTCGGTAGCTCATTGTTTTGTAGCTCTCTTGCTACCATCGCACTTCGGTTTTAGAATTTTCGGAATGAGCACACCAAACGCAATGGAACTAGCCATGGAGACGGGCCTCGTCGTCCAACTTGTTTTAGTCAGTCTAATTTTTCTCTCGATCGTATCTTGGGCCGTGATTTTCGGAAAATGGATGGGATACAAAAAAGTCAAAAAGGAATCCACCAGATTTTTAAATCTATTTTGGAATGGAAAATCTCTCGACGTGATTTATGCGGAAGCAAAGTCAATGACCGATAGTCCTGTCTCGAACGTTTTTAGAACGGGATACAAGGAATTTCAGAAGGTCGCCAAGAAGGGCGAAGAAAAGAATGTCGCCACTGAAACTCTCGGAACTCGCGGAATGGAAAATGTAGAACGAGCTTTGAGAAAAGCTTCGGTAGCTGAGTCTATGAAACTTGAAAACAAGTTACCTTGGCTTGCAACGATTTCATCAACGGCTCCTTATATCGGGTTGTTCGGAACGGTATGGGGAATCATGAACGCCTTCCAGGGTATCGGGCAGGGCGGTCCAGCCACTCTTCAAAACGTAGCACCTGGTATTTCTGAAGCATTGATCGCAACCGCTGTAGCTTTGGCGACGGCGATTCCTGCTTCAATTTCTTACAACCTAAACGTGAGTAAGCTCAGAGCTTTCCGGGTGGAAATGGATAACTTTTCTGCTGAGTTTAGCAATATTCTACGTAGGGGTTACTTAGAATAATGGCTGGTCCAAGCTTCGGTGGAGACGGGGACGACTACACACCTGTTTCCGAAATGAACATGGTGCCGTTTATCGACGTCATGCTCGTGCTTTTGATTATCTCTATGGTGACGACGCCTTTTCTTGAGCAAGGGGTGAATGTTGAGTTGCCAGTCGCGGGTGGACAAAGCTTGCAAAAGCAAGTTTCAGAGCAACCTATTATTCTCTATGTCTCAAAAAACGAAAATTTGAGAATCGGAGATACACCGGTTTCGAGAAATGCTTTAGCGAAAGAACTCGCGAAACTATTTAAGGGGCGTGACACAAAAGAATTGTTTGTGAGAGCTGACAAAGCTGTGCCATATGGCGTTGTTGCTGAGATCATGTCAGAGGTGCAGAGCGCTGGAATCGAAAGAGTGGGATTGGTCACTCAGCCACAATAAATTCCTTAGGCGTTAGGATCGTGGAAAGAAAATAGGAAAGGAACGGATGAAGGAAGCAGCTTTTTTATCGGGCATGCGAGAGCGTGTGAGGAAAAGTGAGCCGGCGGTGAACCTTGTTGGGTTTGACGTAGAGGAAAGCATTCCTGATTCTTCCCTGAAGTCCTTTAAAAAAACATTTTTCACTTCTGTCTTCGCACATACGACAGCATTTTTATTGATGTTGATTGTTCCTCAAGTCATGGGGCTTATTGGCTTTAAGCCTAGCTACGAGGACAAGTTCAAAAAGAAAGATTTTAAGAATGCCATTCGAGTGGATATGGTTGGTTTGCCGACCAAAAAATTGATGGATCTTCAAAAGGTAGATCCTACAGAAGCTGTGGGAAAAACTGTTAAAGAAGAAGTGAAGCCAGCCCCGTCAGAGACAGCTATGAAGCTTGTTGATGAGAAGAAAAAGGCGGAGGAAGAGGCCGCAAAGTCGGCAGCAAAGGCGGCTAACGCTGCAAAAGCTGCAGCGGCTGCAAAGAAGAAGAGGTTGGATGAGATTCGCGCCTCGATGAAAGTTGAGCAGCGCAGAAAAGAGCTTCTCAAAGAGCTTGATGATGGGGCGGTCGCAGATACGGGGCGCGAAGTCCTAGCGGGGAACATCGTTTCGCAGGGCTATAGCGTCACTGGGGATGTCGCAAATGACATGGATGTTTATCAGGGGCACCTTAAGGTTCATA
>CAZXHL010000088.1:0-10698 GCA_964640545.1 uncultured Bacteriovorax sp.
AGGACTAAGAACCACGGTTCCGGTCTTTTCGCGGGCCTCTTCGATGGTGCTTTCCGTATCCAGAAGCGAGGCGAGGTATTCATTCTCAAACTGATAATCATCGCCCAAAACGAGGTTGATATTCTCGGGTCTCGTCATGCGAGAAAAAATCATTTCTTGGATGTCTGATCTGGGCACGCACTTCTCGCCCATTCCGCTCTCTCGTCCGTCGTCATATCCGTGTGAACTCCAGAAGCACACTTGCTCCACATTCGCGCCCGTAGCCCCTTCAGGTAGCACTTTCGTAAACACGACAGAGTGCCCTCTTTCATAGCGGCCAACGCCCCTGCCCCAGGTCCAAAAGATCTTGAGGAAATCCCCCGCTTGAGCGTGCTCGAAATTATCATCGGCGAAGTTGTCACCGATATCCAAATCATAAAATAGCGCTGCTGTTCCTGGGCCATTGGCATTCCACCTTCCCCAGATTCCAAAGCCATCATCGAGATATCTCCCTTCATGTGTCACCTTCAAAAGATCAACGGCCTCTGGATCGAAAATCTCAGGCTGCAAGCCTTGAATCTTCTCGAGCGTCTTCAAAAATGCTGGATACGTCGCACTCGAGCAAAAGCTCGGACCTACCAATTGATGATTGATCGCAAGGACCCCATCCAGAATCTGAACTCTGCCCTGCAGAGCCTGAAAAGCCTCACTTCTGGTGGAATATCTGCCGCCTTCTGGCATTTCAGAAATCGTCTGCAAAAGCTCCTGATTGAAATCAAAACCTGCGGCAAAAGTGGGACTTGTCATGAGTATTGTTAGTAGCGCTAATTTCTTCATATCTCTATTTTCGGTGACACAGCCCCCTGTCTCGAGCGCTCAGCTGGCAGTTATCCGGCACCTGAGGCCAAAGTAGCCAAAATTGACTGTAAATATTTGAAAATAGGCATTTACGCGAGGCATCAAAACTGTTAAAGCCACGGTCAATGGAATCATTTTCTGAATTATCACTTAGTCCCGAACTTCAAAGCGCCATCAAAGAGATGGGCTTCGATAAGCCGAGCCCCATTCAAGCTCAGGCCTTACCTCTATTATTAACTGACGAGCGCACAGATTTTCTTGGGCTTGCCGGAACTGGAACCGGAAAGACTGCTGCTTTCGGAATTCCAATGATCGAAAAAATCGACATGGATAAGAAAGCTGTTCAAGCCCTTATCCTTTGTCCGACTCGCGAGCTTGCGATGCAGGTTTCAAAGCAAATCAATTTGCTCGGCAAGAACAAAGGCGTGAAAGCCGTTCCTGTTTACGGTGGATCTAGCTTCGGTGATCAACGCCGCGGAATGGAAGCCGGCAAACAAGTTGTTGTTGGAACTCCTGGCCGTGTGATCGAACACATCCAAAAAGGAACTTTCCAACTAGGCGACCTTAAAACTGTCATTCTCGACGAAGCCGACGAAATGGTTTCTATGGGATTCAAAGACGAACTTGAGATGATCCTCAAGGGTGTGCCTCGCGAGAGCTGCAACATCTGGCTTTTCTCTGCGACAATGGGGCGTGAAGTTCGCCGCGTTGCTGACACTTACATGAAGAACCCAAAAATGGTTCAACTCAACAGAAAAGAAATGCTTCCCGAGAAACTCGAGCAGCTTTACTACGTTACTCAAGAATCCAACAAAGCCCAAGTCCTTTGCAAGCT
This sequence comes from uncultured Bacteriovorax sp., assembly GCA_964640545.1. Lineage (GTDB taxonomy): Bacteria > Bdellovibrionota > UBA2428 > UBA2428 > UBA2428 > JBGSZX01. The sequence goes on from CAZXHL010000088.1 coordinate 1,673, forward strand.
CATCGAAGCCGCTGATGAATTCTATGGATTGATCTTTTGCCAAACAAAAGCACTTGTTGGCGATCTTACAAACTACCTCAATGAGCGTGGTTACAAAACGGGTTGCCTCCATGGCGACATCGACCAAAGCTCCAGAGAGCGCACCATGCAAGCATTCCGCGACAAACGCGTTCAGATCCTTGTCTGCACAGACGTTGCAGCTCGTGGTATTGACGTTCAAGACATCACTCACGTTGTGAACTACTCCATTCCTCGCGAGCTTGATAGCTACGTCCATCGCATCGGAAGAACTGCCCGAAGTGGAAAAACTGGCGTGGCGATGAGCCTTGTAACTCATGCTAACAAGCGTTTGATTCCAAGAATCGAATCCATGACAAAAAGCCGAATGAAAGAAGGCACGGTTCCTTCTGGTAAAGATCTTGGAATGAAGAAGCTCGCAGCGATGCTTCCTGAGTTCGAAGCACAAACCAACTTCAGCCGAGCAGAGAGCCTTCTCAGCGATGAGTGGCAAGACGCAATCGAGGACATGAGCCCGAACGAAATCGTCGCTCGTCTCCTCGGAGTCCTTCTTCCTGATATGCTCAAAGACGCTCCTGAAAGAGTGATGCTTGGAATCCCTTCTCAACTCGAAGACGCACAAGGCGGACGTGATCGCGGTGGAAGAAGTGGCGGCGGTCGTGATCGCGGTGGAAGACCTGGTCGTGACCGTGGACCTCGCAGCGGTGGTGATCGTGGCGATCGCAAAGGACCAAGAAAATCCTTTGGCGGCGGTGGCGGGAAACGCCCTTTCGGAAAATCTTCTAAGCCAGGCGGCAAAGCAAGTGGAAAGCCGTCTTTTAGAAAATCCGGCAGTAACTCAACTTCACCCCGAGCTCCTAGACCTTCTTGATCATTAGCGTAGTAAAAATTTCGTCGTAAAAAATTCTACCTAAAAATTTTTAAGACTGCCATTCAAACTCAAGTGTTGAATGGCAGATTCCAAAATCTTCATCCAAAATCTTTTTGAGCTCAAACTTGATGGCTTCCATATCTTGATCCCTTGAGATCACAACATGAGCCTCAAGGGCATTGCGATGCTCTTCAATTTTCCAAACATGCACATGATAGACCCTGCCGACGCCTGAAACTTTCTCAAGCCTTTCGACAAGCGCGTCAATCTTAACCCCCTCAGGGGCTCCCTCCATTAGCAGATGAATCACATTCGGCATTTCACTTACACCATGCCAAAGAATATAGGCCGCAATAATGATGGTCATCAGTGGATCCACCCACAACCAACCATAGAGCAGAATCAATGTTCCACTAATAATCACCCCAACAGACGCCGCAGCGTCGGCGAGATTGTGAAGGAAAGCTGCACGAATATTCATACTGTCTTTTGAGCTGCGATAAGTGAGATAAGCCGTGAACAAATCCACAGCAAGGGCTAGTCCTGCGACCCATATCACGATCCACCCCGCAATGGGGCTAGGATTGATAAAGCGAAGCACAGCCTCATAGCAGAGGAACACACCTATGAGGATCAAGGTGGTAAGATTGATCAGTGCGGCGATGGTTCCCGCTCGCTTGTACCCAAAGGTCTTTTGCTGATCAGCAGGTTTGCGACCGATTCGCTCCGCAAACATAGCAATATAAAGCGAGGCGGCATCACTTAAGTTATGAATGGCATCGGCCACAAGAGAAAGTGAGCCAGACACCACACCACCGACAATTTGACCCACCGTCAAAAGCACATTGGCCATCACAGCCCACCGAAGCTTTTTCTCGCTCATTTCTGAGGTCTCATGGTGGTGATGATGGTGGTGATGAATACCCATATTTTGAAAGCTAATCGATGAACTTGTAATATACCAGCGCTATACTCGCTCACGCGCCCACAACATATATTTCGTAATCAATCTCGCCATCAATTAAAGCAACGCGCCCGTGCAGGAACTCCCCGCTCCAGCCGTGCAGCCATAACAATGGTCAGCCGTTAGAATTTTGGAGTTTTCAAGCTCATCAAACGACTCCATCTCCCAGATGGTTCGTGGAAGCTGAGGAGCTAGTTCTATATTCAACATTTGGTTGAAGTCGCAGTCATAGATTCGTCCATCCCAAGAGATCGACACCAAACTTTTGCACATCAACGAATCAACCGCCGTTGGGTTGAAGCTTTGAACCAATAAGTTCATATATTCTTCGAGTTTGCCCGCCCTCTTCAAATCCACCAAAAACCTTTTGATCGGCATATTGGTGATCGTGAAGAGCTGGTTGAATTCAATTCCGAAGTCTTCTTTGAGTTCTACCTTGTATTGCTCCTGCAAAGTTTCTTGGGCTGGAGGCAAACTTGGTCCGCCCGGATTGTAAACCAGATTAAGCGATAATCCGGAACCTTCTTTGCCGTAGCCAAGTTCATTTAACATTTGCAGTCCGCGAATACTCTTATCAAAGACGCCGTTGCCTCTTTGCTGGTCTACGTTTTTACGAGAGTAACAAGGAAGCGAAGCTACAACCTGGGCCCCTTGTTCTGCAAGAAACGCTGCCGTGTCTTCTTGCCCCGGCTCAAAAAGCACCGTGAGATTACAACGGTCAATGACTTCGATACCCTTCGACCTTGCAAACTTCACAAGACTTCGAAAATGAGGATTAAGCTCTGGCGCCCCACCCGTGATATCTAGAGTCTGGATATTTCGAGAAGCGTCGATCAAGGAACAAAGTTTTTCAAAAGTCTTGCTGTCCATGTTTTCGCGAGTTTTGGTGGGGCCAGATTCCACATGGCAATGGCGACAGGCTTGGTTGCACAACTTTCCAATATTGACTTGAAGAGTGTCCATGTGAACTCGTTTGAGTTCGAGAGACTCACTTTTGAGTTTAGCCCCAAAGTGAATGCTGGCTAACTGACTTAATTCCGCGATGGTCTGGTCCAAAACTGCCCCCTAAGCATATTCCGCCCCTTGGAACGAAAATTTATTTTGTGTAATAATTGTCTATCACCCCCCGCCTCCTTTGGCTTGGAACGCTCACACCCCAGCCAATGGAACTCAACGCAGAGCGCAGCCCGTAAGATAACCATATCTTAACGAGGTTTTTCTGTGAATTGCCTTAAAATACATTCATGCGCACTACAATACTACTCGGCGTTTCCATCACGCTTTGGACTGGCCTAGCCCTCGCTCAAGCCCCCTCAAAGGGCCACACCAATGGACCGCACTCATTCTCAACCTCAAAAATCAGCCTTTGCGAAAGCAATTTAGAAAAATTGATGTATGACAATCTTAAAAAATCAGAATCGCTTACAAGGCAATTCAAAGCCTATCTAAAAGCCCAGCCCAAAAGTAATTTGTTCACAGATTTGTTCGGCAAAAAAAAGGAAGAGAACTTCGACGATCGAACGCCAGAGGTCGAGTCGGCGCTTGAAAACCTCGAAAAACTTGGAATCAACGTCCAACCTGTTTTTTTGATCGGCGCAAAACCGGATTCCTACGTATCAGATGATTTGCCAGTGATACACATGAAGGATATTGCTCTCAAGAAAAGGTTTAAATTTGGCGGGCAATCGCGCACGGCCGCCAATATCATTTGCTCGGAAGAACTTACGAGCTCCAAAAGAGACAAATCTGCCTCCCGCTTCAGCGTAGAAAGCACTCTCAGCTATCTCAAGAAAGAACTTTCTGAGCTTATGGGACCAGATTATTCCCCCAAAGACAAGGTTCTCGCCTCTGACCTAAGATTACCTAAAGACATGAGTGCCGACCTGAAGAATGAATATATAAACTCCGTCAGGAGCATGATTCTTGATATTGAGTCCGTGCAAAGACGCCTGGGAATTCGCCCCAAATAACAAAAGCAACCACTTGTTTTTGTTGGAATATCGACTTTTTATTTTTTAATTTTGATAATGATTATCAATATCGTTGACCCATCTACCGAAGACGTATAGCTTAATCTTATGTCTCCGGAACTTTCTATTTGGAACCTAGAAGAAGAATCAGAAGTCATCGTGACCGCTTTTTGCCCCACGATGAATGAGCAGCACGTCAAGCGATTCAATGAGCTTGGCTTTCGAATGGGTGAACCTGTCAAGTGCGTTCAAAGAACCCCACTAGGCGCTCCAAGAATCTTTCAAGTTAATAGCACCGTCTTCTCCCTCTCGAAGGAAGACGCATCCAGAATCTACTTCACAGCACTGCACGAACATGAAATCGCCATCTGACCCAAAACCTGAAGCCAAGATCCTTTTAGTCGGCAACCCCAATAGCGGAAAAACCCTCCTCTTCAACCGCCTCACAGGGCTTCGAAAGTCTGTAGCTAATTTTCCAGGTGTTACCGTTCAAATTTCAAAAGGACGAAGCCTATGGATGGAAGCTGATGTCGTCGATTTTCCGGGAATCTACTCACTCAATCCTCTCACGAAGGACGAGGAAATCTCGGTAGAAAAACTTAACGAAGAGCTAAAAGAAAAATCGCCCAAAGTCTGTGTCTGCGTGTTGGACGTCACACGCCTTGAACGCAGTTTATTTTTATTCCTGCAACTTCGTCAGCTTTGCGACAAAGAAAACGTCCCGCTCATCATGCTACTTAACATGGTGGACCAGCTGCCCATGCACAAACTTTCTTTAGATTTAGATTCGCTTAGCAGCACTTTAGATTGTCCGCTCACGCTTGTATCTGCAAAGACTAAACAAGGTTTTGCAGAATTGAAGTCCTCTTTCGACCAAGTCCTCGCAGCACCGACCAGGAAAGACACAACCGGACTCACACAAGGAAAAGACACCAACCAGCTAAAGGCCTTAGCAAAAGACCTAGCTAATAAGGCTGGACTGCACGGTGACCTCCTGCTGAAAACTCAATTCAAGATTGATCGGTGGGTCCTCTCCAAGAGTTTTGGCTCAATTATTTTTATTTTTACGATGCTCTTTCTTTTTCAAGCTATCTTTAGCTGGGCCGCTCCCCTGATGGATGGAGTGGAATCATTGATTGGCGCACTTTCTGACCTTACTGTCGCCAACATTCCCAGCGGTATTGTTCATGACTTTTTCAGCGACGCTATTTTTGGAGGCTTTGGTTCTTTCCTCGTCTTCGTTCCGCAAATTTTCATACTCACTTTTATTATCGGACTTCTGGAAGACTCCGGATATCTCGCAAGAGCAGCACTGATTTGCCACAAACCTCTCGGCTATTTCGGGCTATCGGGCAAAAGTTTTGTGTCGCTGCTTACGGGTCACGCCTGCGCGATCCCGGCCATCTTCGCAGCACGCAACATCGAGTCCAGAAAGAAGCGCATCCTAACGATGACCGTCGTGCCCCTAGTTTCTTGCTCGGCACGTCTGCCTGTCTATGGACTATTCATCGCCTCATTGATTCCAGCACACTTCTACTTTGGTGGCCTAGTCGGATTGCAAGGCCTCGCCTTCTTTGCTCTTTATTTTTTCGGAATCATCTCAGCCCTGGTGATTTCAGCAATCGCCAGCAAAACACTTTTCAAGAAAGAGACGGAAGCTCCCTTTGTCTTGGAGCTACCTCCCTATAGATGGCCGAGCCTCGCCTCGATCCTAAAGAAATCATGGGAGCATTCTTTAGCTTTTGTCACTAGAGCAGGTCCCATGATCTTCATGGTCACAGCCATTGTCTGGGCTCTTGGCTACTTTCCAACCAATGGAACTCTTGAAACATCATACCTAGCTTCTCTAGGCAAATGGATCGACCCCATTTTTGCCCCCATAGGAATCGACTGGCGCTTCGGCGTAGCCATCATCACCTCATTTCTTGCTCGTGAAGTTTTCGTTGGCACCCTAGGAACCATGTTCGGTATCGAAGGAGCGGACGAAGACTTCACTGGCTTAGCTGAAAAGCTACAGAACTCAGGAATGACTCTAGCAAGTGGCGTTGCGCTACTTGCATTCTACGCGATTGCCATGCAATGTGTTGCGACTCTGTCTGTTCTCAAGAAGGAAATGGGATCCTGGAAGATTCCATCGCTAATCTTCGTCGTATATAGCCTTCTTGCGTACATTGCAGCGTTGATTGCGTATTTTATTGTGTCAGCTTTCTAAATCAAAGCTGCTTCCAATACGTCATTTTACTTATGCCACACCACCGAATACAAATCATGCCTACGGTCCTTTAGGTTTCTAACCGCGCCATGAGCACGCGCCTCAAGCAAGATATCGGTTCTGAGATCCGCGATCGCCACCATCTCCACATTCGGTGTCGTATCAGCCGCGATTCCGTCTAGTGCAAAAGGAAAATCACACGGAGTCAGAATACAGCTTTGCGCATACTGAACGTCCAAGTTTTTTACACGAGGCAAGTTGCCGACGTTGCCTGCCATCGCCACATAGATCTGATTCTCAACGGCTCTCGCCTGGCAGCAATATTTCACACGGCAATAGCCTTGGCGATTGTCTGTAAGGAAGGGGACAAACAAGAAATGAATTCCTTGGTTCACCAAATGTCTCGTGAGCTCAGGAAACTCACTATCGTAGCAAATTAACACTCCGATAGGACCACAGTCAGTATCTATCACATTGACCTTGTCACCACCCTCAATTTTCCACCAGTAGCGCTCATCCGGAGTTGGGTGAATCTTCGCTTGAGCATGGATGGTTCCGTCTCTGAGGCAGATATAACAAACGTTTCGAACGACACCATCCTCTTGAGTGGGATGTGATCCAGCAATGATATTGACGTTGTACTTAACGGCCAAATCACGAAAAAGTCTTTTCAATCTTTTCGTATATTGAGTCATATGCTTGATCGCTACATCGGGAGGCACTTCTTCATTCTCAATAGAAAGCAATTGCATCGTAAACAATTCTGGAAAGAGCAAGAAGTCCGCCCTATAGTCTCCGGCGACATCGACATAGTACTCAACAATTTGAGCAAATTCCTCGAAGCTGTTCACCTTACGCATTTGATACTGAACGCAAACAACCCTTACAGACTGAGGCTTCATCTTCGATGATGCCTTATCCTTCACATACTCCGAGTTCTTCCACATTAAGTGAACCGCATAGCCCCCACTTTCAGAATCCGCAGGCAAGTAATCTTCAAGAATTCCTAAAACTTCGAAGCCATTACGAATGTGAAATCCTAAAGTCGGGTCTTTAATTTTTTTGTCTTTAACTTTTTTAATGTAGTCTTTTACATCTTTAACTTGGCCGGTGTATTTTTCAAAATTAGGAATGCGTCCGCCGAAGACAATGCCTTTATAGTTTTCAAATTTCACCAAGCGCTGTCTAGCGTTGTAAATCCGCTGTCCAATTCTGTGGCCTCGAACATCGGGATCCACGCAGGTCTCATAACCATAGAGGTAATCGCCATCAACATTATGAGTGGCTCCAAAGCCCCCTCCAGTGATCGACTTCCAAGTATGTTTACTATTAGCTAGCTTCTCGGAAACAAGAATGCTGGCGGAATAGGCCACGATTTTATCTTGGACGATGACGACAAAACATCCTTCGGGATAACTCGTAATTTGACCACGAAGCATCTCCACGGTGTAGCCGCCTAGCTTGACATAAACTTTTTCAACTAGCGCCTTAATCCCCGGAATATCATCAATTGTGGCGTTTCTTAGTTCTAGTTTACCTTTGGTAGTTCCCATCCCGACACAATAAATCGAATGGTCCCAGAGTTCAATCGAGCCCAAAAAAACAGCGCGCCTTTCCCAGGATGGAAAGACGCGCCACTGACTCATCGAACGGACTCATTGCCTACTTCAGCAATGCATCAAACGGGACGTAAAGGTGACTCGTTTCAGGATTGCTTCGAATCATGAAGCTCTCGGGACGTAGCAGGCTGTCCGGATCAAAAACACCATCATCTTCGAACACAAATCTACCATTCGCCTCAGACCTCGCACGACGCCTGACCATTTGACCATCAGACTTTCTAAGCTGTCCCAAATGATAGCCGAGGTAGTGCGGCGTAGTAACATCTACTCGGTAACTATTGATAATTTCCCAATCCATATCACCAGAGATTGTGATGTACTCATTGATATTTGTTTCATCCAGCCAAACTTTTGTGCCGGTGCGGTCATAGATCGAAATTGAAAGTTTTTCAGTCATGGCTGACTGTACAACAAATCCAAATTCATCAAGGTAGTCCTTACAAACATCGTCCATTCCACTACGGTAGTATCTTGTTACATCTGGAGCGTTCAAGTACTCCACCGTAATTCCATTGATCTCTATGACAACCAAATGCTCCTTACTCAAGGAGCCCCCACCCGAGATAGCCGATGCTCCCCAGGACAAAAAGCCAACATTCCCTTGAAATTGATTCATATATTTTTTATCTAAATATTCGTGATTGTAATGCCTTCTCACGGCAGAGCTAGGAAAACATTCTTCGCCCGGAGCATAATAAGAAAGCGATGCGGGAATGCCCCCAACAATCGTCCCCGTATTTACATCTTCGATTGGATTCTGGTAGGACAGGTATCCCCCAACATCCACTAAGATTGAATCAACAGCCTCTTTTGGATTCTGCTCACACGCTGAAAGCGCCACACACAACCCAAGCATTGAAACTTTGTACAATGATTTAAACTTGGTTTTTTCTATTAACATTTTCATCCCCTTATAATTTCTGGGTCCCTCAAATCGTTGCACTATACAAACATTCAAGACAACCTGCCTGCAGAGGCTATCGCCAGCAAGGCGTGCGAACTTTACGAACTCGGGCAAGGCGTCAGCGCTCGTCAGAAAGCGTATGCATTATTTAACAGTTTCTTAACGAGTTCAGGGAGTAATTAAGTAGACTTGAAGTGCTGCAACAAAAATGACCCGCGTTAGAATCATAGAACTCATAAAACAAATTTGAACTTTGCATTCAACAAATAGTGCTTCCAACACAATCGTCCGCTAAATTGCCAATCAGTGAAAATATCCAGGCGCCACGACTCCAGTCCGAAAGTGTTTTTCAAGAGAACAATTGCAGCTCAAATTCATCTCATCACCTTCTTCTTCACCATTGTCGGGCTCGGCTACTTACTTCCGCTCACAAAACCTCACGGAGAACTGCAGTATTGGGGCAGT
>CAZXHL010000089.1:0-10547 GCA_964640545.1 uncultured Bacteriovorax sp.
GTTTTTAAATCCAACAAAAGCAATCAAGGCCACACATGCCAAGTCGGACTCTGGAAGTATTCGAGACACCCGAATTACTTTTTTGAATGGATTCACTGGTGGGCCTATTGTTTTTTTGCAATCGGTTCTGAGCATTGGATTTGGACGCTGACAGCCCCCCTAGTCATGCTATTCTTCTTGCTAAAACTTACCGGAATTCCAGCAACTGAGAAGCAGGCCATGAAATCTCGAAGTGATTACAAAGCCTACCAAAATCGCACCAGTAAATTTTTTCCATGGCCGCCGACTACCTAGCCGATCCCGCACCCGCGTAAAAGGAATCAGATTTCAAAAGGACTTATTCAAGTAAACTTGGGTTCTTCAGAATAATAACAGCAGCTATGGTCCTTGAAAGGTAATGCTTATCCCCTTTAAAACCTGCTTCAATAATTTCAAAAGCGTCACGAGATCCTGTGGATTCAATCCCCTTTTGAACTCGGCTTTCACCAGCGTTATATCCAAGTAAGGCCAAGTGCCAGTCTTGAAATTTCAGCTTAAGTCCAGCGAGATACCTCATCGCCGCATCAGTGGCCTTGTGTTCATCAAGCCTTTCGTCAACTTTCTGATCAACACGCAATCCAAAACCCCTAGCTGTCCCGGGAATAAACTGCCAAAGACCAGCCGCTTTTGATTTGGGATTGTGTGCCGCACTTAGATTTCTATAACCTGACTCGACAATGGGAAGTGCAAGTAGTTCCAAGGGCACATTGTGCTCGGCGCTCCTGGCGTCGAGCATTGGTTGATAACTTTTCATTCGTTTTAAGGCTTTGCGAATCGAATCTCTGCCGCCCCGAGTGGACACGTAGCGATTCAATTGAGTCAGAACTCTTTCATTTACAACAATTGGAAAATCCGTTGATTTAGCCGCAATTTCACCAAGCTCTTGAGCGCGGCTTAAGCTAATTTTTGCATTGCGAACAACCGATTTGGCAGCAACAGCAGTCGGCCCAATGCCGGATGCTAAAAGCAATATCAGTCCGGGCAGATAACATCGTTTATAAATGGCAATCATTAGAATTCACCTACCTCATTCGAACAGAGCGCTAAACTACTAAGCTTTTTGCCGTTCGTAACTAGGCCCCCAATGGACAATGCGCGCCACGCATTAAGCTCCCTGATAATCGACTCTTAGCTTTCATCGGAAAATTTTTTCAAAGCATGACCGCCGTCATAATATCTCCAAAGCTATCGATGTAGTCTTATAGGCTGGAGGAGACATTATGAAAGCTAATATGGGTAACACCGACCGTGGAATTCGATTGGTAGCAGGACTCACCTTGCTTATCTGGGCCTATTGGGCCAACAACTATCTGGGACTCATCGGCTTGGTGCTAATAGCAACAGCCTTTATAAAGTGGTGCCCTCTATACACACCGTTTAAGATCAGCACACGTCATCAAGACAAACGAGAACTTAGTTAAATACAAGGAGTGATGCTCATGGCAAAAACTATGACAGTCTGTCCCCATTGCTCCGCACTAAACAATGTCGACGCTCAAAGAGCCCTCAATAAAGAAGCAAAATGTGGCAAGTGTGGCAAAAGCCTAAATATGCATGGCCTTGTCAGTGAAGTAAGCGGTACTGACCTTGAGCGTATCCTAAAAAAGTCCGACAGACCTGTTGTGGTCGATTTTTGGGCTAGCTGGTGTGGACCCTGTAAAATGTATGGCCCCGAATTTGAAAAAGCATCCCTCCAAAACACAGATGCTATTTTCCTTAAAGTGAACACCGAGAAAAACCCAGCGATATCACAAAAGCTTGGGATCAGAGGAATACCTCTCACAGTCGTGTTTAAGAACGGAAGAGAGTTCAAAAGACAGCCCGGTGCCATGCAGGCCCATGACGTCACTCAGCTAATTAAGCACTACTAAAGATCAAGCTGCCCAGATTCTCCGACATCGACCTGTTTGATCCCTTCAAAAGTAACCAAGCCCAGACTATCATTTCCAAAAACTTCAAATTTTCCATCTTCAATTAGGATTCCGCAATCCTCGGGCAAAGCAAGAATGGGATTTCCCTTCGTGTAAAGAAGGTCATTGAGATCCTCATATTCGTCGGATGTCGCATGGGCATGCAAGGTCCAACCACTCAGCAAATTACACCCTCGATAATCTTGAAGTTTCAACCCATCGGTATCACCATCACTCCCAAGAAAAGCTGTCTCAACGTCTGCCCCTAATATGATGGCACCAGCACTATCTGCATAAATCGGCTTACCGGTTTCTGCGAACTGTTTTAAAAGACTAAAGAAAGAAGTTCGGCGCATAACATCTATGAGATCAAAAGTGTTGCCCCCCTCGATAATAATAGCGTCGTAGTCTAACAATTCTTCTCCAGCATTAATCACTAGCTCGAACGAAGAAACATTTCTATGAGTGAACTCTACCTCGACCCTCTCCAAGGCATCACCATAGTCGTCAGTTGCATGTGGGAGAACTGCGACCCTTGAACCCGGCGCTAGGCCGTTTAAAAACCGCTTATCCAGGCTTCGAAAATTTTCCTGATCGCCCCCACCAGTAAGATAAAACCGCATGAAAAAATAGTAACAGTAATACCTTGCCGAACAAGCCCAGTAAGGAAGTTTATCAAATTCAAAAAATAGATTATGACATTCTATAAGATGTACAAACTCCGGGGATATCAGCAAGAAGCCGTTGATAACACCATTCGATACTTTCAGAAAAAGCGTGACCCAGCCGTTATCGTCCTGCCCACGGGGGCTGGCAAAAGCCTCGTTATCGCTGAACTCGCTCGAATAGCCACCGGGCGAGTCCTCGTCTTGGCACACGTCAAAGAACTCGTTGAACAAAACCATCAAAAGTATGAAAGCTACGGATTGGATGCAGGCATTTATTCAGCCGGACTCGACAAAAAAGACTCCTCTCAGAAAGTGATTTTTGGGAGCATTCAATCCGTAGCCAATGCTGATGAAAGTTTTTTTGAGAACTTCACCCTTCTGGTTATAGATGAATGTCATCGAGTCAGCCTTGAGCCTGATTCTCAATATGCAAAAGTTATCAAAAAACTCAAGTCCAACAATCCAAGCCTATGCATCCTGGGGTTGACCGCGACACCCTACCGTTTAGGCGTGGGATGGATTTACAATTTTAGTCACAAAGGTGTCATGCAATCTCAGCAAACGAGATTCTTTAAGCAGTGTGTATTTGAACTGCCTCTTGAATATATGATCCAGAACAAATATCTCACGCCTCCAGTTACGGTAGACATTCCGGTGACTTGCTACGATTTTTCTGAATTGACTGAGGCGAAAATGTACACAACGGCCCAAGTAGAAGCGCTGCTAAAAAAGCAGAAGCGCCTGACTCCATTGATCGTAAAAAATATCGTCGACATTACAGAAAAATACCACCGCAAAGGAGTCATGATCTTTAGCAGCACGGTAAAACATGCTCAAGAGATCATGAAGAGTTTACCCGAGGACGATTCGCGGCTGATTCTTGGAGAAACCGAAGACGCTGAACGTGATGCCATCATTGAAGACTTCAAAAAGAAAAAGTTCAAATACCTCGTCAACGTTTCAGTTTTAACGACAGGCTTCGACGCCCCACATGTAGATGTCATCGCGATTCTTCGTCCCACGGAGTCAGTCAGCCTCTATCAACAAATCATTGGCCGAGGTCTCCGTCTAGACCCCGCAAAAAAGGACTGTTTCGTTCTCGACTATACGGGGATGGGCTATGACATTTACAGCCCGACGATCAACGACAAAAAAACAGTCTCTGATTCCGTCGCCGTGATCGTCCCCTGTCCAAAATGCGGATTTGAAAATGACTTCTGGGGCCGAATTAATATGGATGGCGAAATGATCGAGCATTTCGGCCGAAAGTGCCGAGGTGGCGACTACGATGCCAACACTTTTGAGTTTAAGCCCTGCGGCTACAGATTCAGATTTAAAATATGCAATCAATGTGGCTGTGAAAATGACATCACAGCCAGAGAGTGTAGCAAGTGTAAAGCGGTATTGATCGATGCTGATTCAAAGCTCAAACAGGCAAGGCTTTCGAAGAATGCTCACCTCTTGAAGCCTGATTCCATTGAGTTTGGCGAGCGCGGTGACAAAAATGGAAACTCCTATCTCGAAATCAAATACTACGACTATGACGCCAAATATCTCTCTGAGATTTATTACTTAGACAGTCCGGGCAACATCCAGAAATTCAATATCAACTTCCTTCGCTCCCACATGAAAAGACCCGAGCTTGGACTTGAAATTACAGAAATTGATGAGGTTTTAAAGTATCAAAGATTGTTACGGATGCCTTTTTATGTCATTGCCCGCAAACAAGGGAAGTATTGGAAGATCACAGAAAAGATTTTTGCCGAGGAACTTTAGAGGCTCTGGGCACTATTCTTTTGAAAAGTTAGGAGTATGATTCAAACTATGAGTGAGAATATTTTCATGCTTGTCTATACGAGCACGGCCACTGAAGTCATATCCGAAGAAATTATTGGCGATATTCTCAAATCCTCTCGAAAACTTAACCAAGAGAATCTTGTTACTGGTTTTCTCGTTGTGCGTAGTGGATATTTTCTACAATTACTAGAAGGCCCCGAAGACAAAGTTCGTGAGTGTTATAAACGCATTCAGAAAGATCCCAGACATCGATCTCTCATCGTACAGGGCGAAGCTCAGGCCGAAAGTCGCTTGATGCCTGAGTGGAATATGGGCCTTGTCGACCTTGAAGGCTCAGGCAGCTCCGCAGAATGCCTTTTGGAGATTTTCCGAATTGGGCACGGAGGAAAATCCTATGGCAACGCCAAAGAATTACAGCTCATGCTGAAAATGTTCTCCAAGGGCGCAAAACTCATCGATTAGAGTATCGATTATAGAGTATTCACTAGACTCCAGATGGGACCTCAAGCTGACGCAACTTTGGCTTACGTCGTCTTCTTGTCTTCTCAGGAATCAATTCCTTCATCGATTCTAGCTTGCCGAAACAAAGCAAGCGATCGTACGGTTCTAAGACTCGTTCTGATTTTGGATTAGGTATGGCTTTTCCTCCCCGAAAGAGTGTGAGCACATTAACGTCTTTTTCTCTCAAACCACTTCCTGAGATTGTCTTCCCAATAAACTGCGATCCCTCAGGTACAATGATCTCAGTAATTCCATAACCTCGACTCACAGAGAGTCTTTGGCGGAAGTCAATTTCAGGGAAATCTACACGTGCAGCAATATAGTCAATGATCGCACCTGCGACATCGATTTGAGTGCATTTTTCAATGCCCTCCAAGCCCGGGGATGAATTAACTTCCATAATCTGAGGACCCTCTTTGCCTTCGAGCATATCAACACCGGCAATGCCTAGCCCCATGATCTGAGCGGCGCGGATGGCTGTTTCTTTGTATTTCTCGTCAAGTTCAACAGCTTCAGTAATGCCCCCCCTATGCACGTTGCTTCGAAATTCTTGCCCCTGAGCTACGCGTCTCATCGTAGCGACAACCTGATCACCAACAACAATCGCACGAATGTCTTTACCTTTGCTTTCAGCTACAAATTTTTGAATCAAGATATTTTGCTTCTGGCTTTGCAAGAGTTCAATGATTGATGTTGCCATTTCGAGACTGTGAGCCAACAGCACACCAATTCCCTGAGTTCCTTCGATGAGTTTAATGACAACAGGAGCACCACCAACTCGCTCAATCGCAGAAAGAACGTCATTTTTACTTTTTACAAACGCCGTTGCGGGAATCCCAATGTTGTGACGACTTAGCATCTGCAAACTACGAAGTTTGTCTCGTGAATTGATGATACCATCCGCCGAGTTAGCACAGAAGATGTTCATTTGCTGAAATTGCCTTACTACGGCAGTACCGAAATAGGTCACGGAAGTGCCAATACGAGGAAGAACAGCATCATAGTGGCCTAGCAGCTTTTGATTGTAATGAAGGTCCGGATTTTCCTCTTCGAGATCAATCGCGAATTTCAGCGTATTGAGCACCTTTACGGAGTGTCCACGCTGAAGACAGGCTTCTTTCAAACGTCTGGAACTATAATTGTTAGGCTCTCTGGATAGGATGGCTAATTTCATTTAGAAACAGGTCTAACATATCGCTGGCAACACTCAAAATGGATTAGATACAGCCCTTATTTTCGGCTTCCACCACTTTACTGATAGATTCGGTGCTACCAATTATATCTAGCGTAAGCGCACAAAGCGATGCCGACGCCCCAGTTCATCCAAACACCATCAACGAAGTAGGGATAGATCATGAGTGCGGCACCGATCACCATCATCAAGAAGAGACCGTCTCGCCTTCCCTCACGGAATACAAACATTCCGATTATCCCGAAGAAGAGACTAGGAATCAGAGTATAAACATTCATGTATAAATGAATATACTCCCAAAAGAATCAAAAGGTAAGCAACAGGCAAAAGCCCCATAACCAACCACTGAGACAACTACTCTGACTCTGGAACACGCTTCTTGTCGTTATCGACTTCTAAAATCTTGGATATGCCTTTAGCACGCATACGAGATTCAATGAAAGAGCTCGGAAGTTCTCCACGAACGTACTGGAAATACTCAGTCATAGAAAACGGAGTGTCACCTTTGTTTCGGGAGTCAAGCATGTCCTGAACAAAGTTTAGATCATCAGCAAGCCATTTACGAATCTTGGGAAGGTCAGATGGCTTAGGATCGCCACTCTTAAATGACTTGAATGAAACATTTGGTAGGTGCTTTCGAATAAGTGAAAAAGACAAACGAGCTTGCGGACGCCCCATTCTTACACAACCGTGCGATGCCCTCGTCCCCAAACGATTGTAAGCCCCGAAAGTCGTAGCATGAAATGCGTATACAGGACGGAAGTAAGACGCGTGGTCCATGTTGTTCTCACCGCGGCTCGGATAAGTTCCAGACATGTGTCTCCATCTCTGTTTAATAATTTTGAATTGACCGCCTGGAGTTGATCGGCCAACAGCGGCCGCAGAAACGACGAAGGCATACCTAAGAACATCGTATTCGTAGAAAAGAATAAACTGCTTACCCACAGCTGCGGAAGCCTGATAAAGCTCCACTCTAAGAGCTGGATTGGAGTTCAATTCGTATGAGGCATTTTCCTCAATATCATGATCTCCTGCAGCCGATGTCATCTCACCAATCACACCCGCTATGTAGTCATTCCATTCGGCGTCTGTGAGCTCAGGAGAAACGAGTTCAAAGGTCGCAAGATTTTCAGGAGTCGCTTTAATGTTTGCCAAAACATCTCCAGAAGCAACGGAGAATACGAGAGTAAGTAACAAAACAACGTGAGAATTTTTGCTGAATGAAATCATTCCCACCTTCAAACAAGGAGCCCTCGGTACGTCAATCTAATTTTACCCCCCACCGGAGCCTAAAAAACTGATTTTAAAACCCTAAAGTACTGATATTCGGAGGAATCGAAGAGCATAGAATCTTCGCGGGAGGTTGCGCTCCAAGAGCTAGTCTTTGATTTTAACTTTGATCGGACGCCCATTGAGTTCGCGACCATTAAAATCATCAACCGCCTTTTGATGAAGAGCTGGGTTCTCGTAAACCACGAAAGCAAACCCTTTAGAAGTTCCCGTTTGGGCATCCATAACTAATGAGCATTCTTTCAAAGCACCGATCTTCTCAAAGACCACCTTGAGTTCGGCTTCTGTTAGTTTTCGATCGATATTTGTGATTTGGATCTTCATAGAATTAAATATACTATACAGTATGGCAAATTTCGATCTCTCAACACCAGCTCTTTTGTTTCCGGCTATATCGCTTTTATTGCTTGCCTATACGAACAGGTTTCTGGCGTTGGCCAAGCTCATTAGGGACCTCCACGGCGAGTTTCAGAAAACCTCAGAACCCATCCTCCTACCTCAGATTCAACGGCTGCGGATACGAATAAGACTCATCAGAGCCATGCAGGCCTTCGGTGTCCTAAGTCTATTGATTTGTGTGAGTTGTATGTTTTTGATCGTTGAGCAACAAATAGGTGCCGCAATTCTTGGCTTTAAAATCAGCCTGATCCTATTGGCACTCTCGCTGGGCTTGTCGGTGTGGGAGATTCAAATCTCAGCTAACGCCCTAAACCTTCAACTCAGTGACCTTAATAAGAAGCGTTAGATCTTTTTGACGAACTCAGATTTGAGCTGAATCGCTCCGATGCCTTTGATTTTGCAATCAATGTCATGGCCATTGCCAGAGTCGATCAGTCGAATGCCCTTAACCTTGGTGCCAACCTTGACGACCTCAGATGAACCTTTGATCTTTAGGTCCTTGATGACCGTAATGCTATCGCCATCGACCAGAACATTACCGTGAGCGTCTTTGTAGACCTTTTCACCGGATGATGCTTCTTCTGAATTAGCATTAATCGACCACTCGTGTGAACACGATGGGCAAATCCACATTTGACCGTCTTGATAACTAAACTCAGCTTCACAACTTGGGCACTTGGGGACTTCAGTTTCAGACATAGCTTTAAGCTATCCGAGATTCGCTGAGCTGACCACTAGAAGTCCTTTAGAAATTCTCCGTAGCCTTGTTTCTCCAACTGATCCTTGGGGATAAAGCGCAGTGATGCCGAATTAAGGCAATAGCGCAGACCCGTCGGTGCCGGACCGTCATCAAAGACGTGGCCAAGGTGTGAATCCCCATACTTGGAACGGACCTCCGTACGCTTTGAAAAAAGAGAGTTGTCTTCTTTCTCCACAATATGAGCATCGACTAGGGGCTTAGTAAACGATGGCCAGCCTGTTCCTGATTTGTATTTGTCTTTTGAACTGAAGAGAGGCTCCCCGGAAACGATATCCACATAGATGCCCTCTGCTTTATTGTCCCAAAACTCGTTTTTAAAAGGAGGCTCTGTGCCATCTTCTTGAGTCACCTTGTATTGCATCGCCGTTAGCTTCTTTTTAATGATATCGGCCGGTGGTTTGGTGTATTTTGATTTCATATCAGCAGGGCTCTGGGCCTCTGTCTTTGGCATGGGTTTGTACTCGCGTTCTTCACCCCAAACTTTTTCAATGAATTGGTCCCGCCCTGAGCGATAGCGGTAGTATTTGTAACGAACAGGACTCACCTTATAGTAATCCTGGTGGTAGTCCTCTGCGTTATAGAAAGTCATCGCCTCGCGAATTGGTGTCACAATTGGCTTTTTAAAACGACCGGATTCTCCAAGCTTCTTCTTGGAAGCTTCAGCTAAGTTCTTTTGCTCGTCCGAATGATAGAAAATGGCTGAGGTGTATTGGTAGCCGCGATCCACAAAAGAACCTTCCGCATCAGTCGGGTCGAAGCTTCTCCAAAATACCTCGAGAAGATCTTCGTATTTGACCCTGGAAGGGTCGTAGAAAACCTGAACAGCCTCTATATGCTTAGTGCTTCCACCAGACACCTGCTTGTAACTAGGATTCTTGAGCGATCCACCGGTGTAGCCAGAGATCACCTTCTCCACTCCATCGAGCTTTTCAAACGGAGGTTCCATACACCAGAAGCAACCACCTGCAAAAGTAGCTACGGCATCAGCACCCGCTTGAACCCCTGAGGAAAGCAAGAATAGCATCAGTGTGAGAAAGCTTTTTAACTGAAATTTCCTAATAATCTTCATCATATATTTACCTTCTTTAACTCAGTGATTAAGATCTATTCCTATCCCTGGACTATTCGCGCAAAAGTCACAGATGTGACAAAGTAACTATATCCTTAAAACGGACTAAAAAAATGGCAAGATACAGTGAAGAAACCTTTGAGACCTGGAGCCGAGAGCTACAAAAAGCACAGATGGGTGATCGCGAAGCCTACTCACGCTTCCTGAGATCCTGCTCACATTTCATCATAGCAGTTGTCAGCAATAAGGTCCCCCATTCCGTCGACAGGGATGACATCGTCCAAGAGTGCCTCATTGGCATCAATAGATCATTATCAAGCTATGACCCCAAAAAGAGGCTCAAGCCATGGCTTATCAGTATCATCCGCTTTAAAATCTGTGATCATTTCAGAAAGTTAGAGAAGCTATCCAAAGAAACTCCCTTGGAATTTGAAGAAAATGTCACAAATCAGGAGAATGCGGAGAATAGTCTAATAGAGAAAGAGAATTATGAGAAATGGGAGCATATTTTGAATCAAATTCCTGAAAAGCTTCGCCATGTGATCATTCTCACCAAGATTGAGGGACTATCCTACAAGGAAGCCGCCGAGCGCGAAGGACTTACTGAGGCGACTTTAAGAAAGAGGATTTCAAGAGCCTACCAAATGCTATCGGATGCCGTTCGAGCCATGGAGGTCGATTATGTCGAATCATGAAGATGTGATTGCTGATATTTTGAAGGACTTTAAAGCTCCTGGCAGAGCCTATTCTCCCGCCAAACGGAGCGTGCTTTTTATTCTAGCGAGCGTCTTTTTCTCCATCACACTAACTGAACTTTTAGGCACATATACGGTTCAGCAAGTGCTTGGCAATCCAGAGAAGAAGGCCCTTTATCTACAACTGATAAGCGGAATGATCCTTCTGTCTACCCTTTCGCTTTACG
>CAZXHL010000090.1:0-10536 GCA_964640545.1 uncultured Bacteriovorax sp.
TCTCATCTATTCTTCAACAAAAGATGAGAAGATTTGGTCGTCTGTCAGAGGGCAGGATTACATCAGCCTAGGGGTGCGACATGAGATTTAATATCCTTTCGCTAACTCTAGCAGCGCTTCTCACCTTAAACGGCTGCTTTCTCTCGGACAACACCGCTCCCTCGACAACAATCATGGTCACTCAAAGTGATGGCGACGCAAAGAGCTGCCCCAACTTCAAGACTCTTTGGAAGGAAGATGCCGCTGACGAAGAAATCACCAACGCCATACTTTGTTACATCGATGACTACAGCAAAAAAAGAGACAACGTCAGGATGCCTCGGCCTGAAGGCTTAATGGCAAGTGAGATAGCGACGATCGTCACAAAGTTTGTATCCAAAGGACCTGCATTTAGAGCCGATGAAATTAGAGTAGCGCTCTTTGTGAAGTCACTCCTTGTCGGAGGCTCTCAGGAGTTTCTCAAATGGGAGGAGGTCGATCAATTGCGTGAAATCGTCGCGAAAAATGCAAGCCATTGGCTCAAGATCAGACGAGACCCGGAAATCCGCGATAGAGATTTAGCCCTGATAAAATCAGTTCTAGAAAACATTTCTCCATCCAAAGAGCTTGGCCTTACTGTTCCCGTGCTCATAGGCGCGAGCCAAATCGTAGAACGCTTTTCCGACGCCATTTCTCTAGAAGAAGTTCGAGAAGAAACTCCCCGAATCTTTTCGGGGTTAGCATCATTCCTTGGATATTCCTCTGAGACTCAGAAGATTAGCCTCTTTGAGGCCGTAAATCGTGCCCGTCGATCCATCGATGCCTTTGAAAGACTAGAAGATTTAAGCCAGACAAAAGATCCTCTAAAAATTGCAAGCTCCTCAAGCGATTTGAACACCTATCAAAATCTGCGAAACCGGATTCGCAGCCAAACTAGACAACTCGCGATCGATCTCATTGCGGCAACCGGATACGGATCAGGCGGGCGGGTGAGCGTCGATGGCTTCCGAGAGTTTTTCGAATCTTTGAATAGAATTCGATTTACTCAAGATGGAGAAATCAAAAAGGTCACTCTTCTTGATGGACCAGAGATTCTCGCCAAAGCAGCTTTCAACTTTGTCGGCAAACTAGCGGGCAATTCAAAATCAAGCTCTCTAGGCAGGAAAGACTTTGAAACTGCTGGGGAAACCGTCTTGTTCGAAGTTTATGAGTCAAATCTTGCTCGCGATGTGGAACATTTTGAACTTTCAAAATCTCCGAAAATTTTTGAAAGCCTCAGGCTAAGTGAGTCACAAACAAAGCTATATCAATCCATACTCCCAATAGCTACTTACGAATCTTCCGAAAAATTGACACTTAACTGGGGTGCCTTAGTTGAACGTGGCTCTGGCCTTCGAATTGTTCACGCTCTTATTTCTGGCTTCGATAAAAATGGAAATGGAACCCTCGAACTCAGCCAGGATCTTAAAGACAAAGAATTTACGACGCTTCTTCGCCTAGGTGACTACCTCAAAGGCGCGCTCTCCTCTAGCCACAAGGACGACAAGGACAAAGAAAAGGAAGGTAGCCTGAAAGAAGTCTTATCCTCCCCGAAAGCGTCTATGGTTTTCGGAATATGGGCTGACAACATGGCTCAAATGTCTAAAGGAGACGCCTCACTCAATGCTCATGAGCTCAGCGAACTCTTCGAACAACTTGAGGATATATCTTGGAAGCAAAGTCATCTAGAGCAGTATCAGGACGCAGCCTTTCCCGAATGGATTTTGCTGGACGCAGAACTTTTATCAAATCGATTCCAATGGAATCTTCACTCCAGCCTTATCAATCAGAGCTGGAATAACGAAAAGGCGAGGTACTGCCTCATCGAAGCTATTAAGGTTTCCGCTTCAGAAGAGGAGTTTCTCAGAAAGCATACCGAATACTGCACACCAAAGGGATCGCAAGATGTGGAGTCCCTTAAAGAAATTTTCAAGAAGAACCATGACTGGGTCGTAAAAGCCTCATTGTCCGCGCAATACAAAACCGAAAACTTTAGCTCTCAACTCGCCCTCTCCCACCTCCTAACTCAGTGGCTCGAAACTGTGATGAAATTCAACCGAAAAGAAGCTTGTGAGAATTATTCGTCAAGAGATACGAATTGTCCGAGCCCCATCACCGAGAAAGACTTTGCGAAATTTGCCAAGGAGAATATGGGCCCGAGTTCCCTCAGGATCATTCCGCCGAAGTTCAGGGCGGCTATTCTGGCCACAAACTTAGATCCCGCCGAAGCTTTAGCAAAGCTTTTATTCAATGCTTACGACCTATTAGAGATCAAAGAAAAAAATGGTCTGAATAAAAATGAGCTTTTGGCCGAACTCCTAAAGAGAAGTGCGAACAACAACAAGAAACTTGCTTATCGTGATCTACTTCTCAATAGCTGGGCGCTCGCTAGGCTACTTAGCGAAAACTAAAAGCGCACTCCTATATAGGCAAAAGACTGAGTCGAGATGAAGTCTAAGGTCACATCGTCGATCTGCATGTAAGTCGTATCAGCCACAATCGAGATCGCTCCAAAATATTTTTTTCCACTAAAACCCAAACCCGTCCGGCCCGTGCCTTTGCCTGCGAACTTCCACTCACTTGTTCTGCCGTAGTCTCGAGTTGTGTATTCCTGATGCTGTGGTCCTAATGCCAGCTGTGCCGATAGGTGAAGATACCAAGGTCCCCCTATTACGATGTTGTATCCGTATCCTCCACCGAAAGAAACGATCTTAAACTCTGCCGTCTGAATATTCCCAAGTCGACCATAGTCTGTCTCAAAGCCGGGAGGTGCCAGCACAGCATCACTAGAAATGGTCTGCTGTCCCACACCGCCATATAGCATCCAGCTTCCGCCAGACGTCGTCTGAATAGCGGTTCCGTTGCCCGTTGCGACCAGCGACATTCGTTCAGGGTTGTAGAGGTAGAACACATTCACACCGATATACCCCGACTTCAAATCGGGACGAACTACGGCCGGCTGGGCACCTGTGATTTCAGACGGAGTGGCCACATGGTAGCCCTTAAAATCTTGCCAATAGAAATCCACGCCCCATTGACCCAAATAAGAATGCAATTGAAAATCAAAATACTGAGTGTCGCCATAAACTGCAGGGTCTTTTTCATGTTCCGTGTCTGCAAAGGATAAGTAGAAACCCCACCAGCTATAGTCAACCCCAACTCCGACCTTAGGTGCCGGGTTCTGCTCGTACTCGAAGGCAGGCGACAGCGCGCTTCCCGTTGCGGATTGAATCGCCAAAGGAATCGATGGCAAAGTCGTTCCAACACGAACACTCACCTTCCCCGGAATTTCTTCGACACGTGAGTCAGCCAACGCTCCGTTTGCGGCCAAGAAAACCAAGAGCCCAAAGAAGAACTGCTTCAACAAAAAAAGTGCTTTCATCAAAAGTTCCACTGCATCGCTACCCGATCAGGCAGAACATAGAACTCAAAGGCCGACAAAGAATCTCGTCCGCGAGTCAGACTCCACTCAGCCGCTAGATATCCGAGCGCGCCTCCCACAAGAACATCGCTGAGCCAATGCTTACTGTCGTAAACTCTCGAAAAGGCCGTCAAGGAAGCTGATCCATACAGAAACACACTCACACCCCAGTGCTTAGCATGAGACGACAAGACGTGCGCGATCGCGAAGGCAGAGGATGTGTGACCAGATGGAAAGGCATTCCTTCCCGAATCATTAAAAGCAAATGGCTCGAAAGACCAAGCACCCTCTTGCAGATACGGTCTCGCCCTTCCGATAATCGTCTTTCCACTCCAGACGAGAAGCGTTGACGCAAACAAGGCTCTAGCACTATCTCTCCAGACAGAAATCTTCTGAGAGTATTCAGCCTTGTTTTCCTCTCTGGGGAAGTGCAGTGAGAAAAGAGCATAAGGAAAAATCGCCAACGCGGGGGCCACAAAACCGCCAAACCTTTCTCCATATACTGAGACTGAGGTCAAAGAAGAATTCTGCCAACTTTGTACCTTCTTGTGAAAGCCTTCGTCGAAAGCTTGTCCGTTCATAGAAAAAACTAGAAATAGAAAAAGTATCACCCTACCAAACAAAGCCCAAACCTCCATGAGCATGCAACGAAGCCTGAAGAACTCGAGCACGCCCTCCTACAATTGGAACGAGTGACTTCGTAAACATAAAACGAACGTCAGCTACCACAAAAACATTTTTCCAAATGCTATAACTAGCTTCCGCTCCAGCCTGAACTCCCGCACCAACCAAGGTATACCTTTTTCCGGTCGGCCACATAACAGGTTCATTAGGAAGTGTAAGACCATTCACAGTGTTCACCGGATGGACAACAACAGGTCCCACCCCGACATAACCCTCAAGCCAACTTAATATCCGTGCACCAAAGCTAATGGGAATAAGATTATATCCAAAGGTCATACGGAATTCGCTAACAGCCGCGGGCAAATTGTCTAGCCAGACCTTGTGATGAAGTAAATCTAAAGACCAGAACATATCTTCCAGCCCCAAAATGCTACTGCTCATCTGTCTTTTGTACCTAAGATTGTAGTAAGGCGCGGCCCCAGGACCAAAAGGTCGCGTAGAATATTCTGCTGTGATTTTTTCTTGATAAGCACCTTGCTCGAACTTCAAGGG
The DNA here is from genome assembly GCA_964640545.1 of uncultured Bacteriovorax sp. GTDB lineage: Bacteria > Bdellovibrionota > UBA2428 > UBA2428 > UBA2428 > JBGSZX01. The sequence continues at coordinate 4,616 of CAZXHL010000090.1, forward strand.
CATATTGAAGTTTTGAGCTCCACCAGTCTGGATAGAAAAAGAGTTGCGAGGACCGTCCGCATAGGACGCTTCAACATGAGTTAAGGAGGCCGCTGCCGCCAAGAGAATGAATAGAAAAACTTGCCTGCCCATTTCGAGCTAAGCTAGGAAAAGTTTTAGAATTCCGCAATCAAAGAAAGCATCGTTTTGTAGTCATTTTCGACCTTTCCAGAAGGGGGGAGGTTCTGGCGCTCAAATTCGAAGCTCGTTTTGAATTTTACATTGGGATGAACGGGAGTTTCCAGCCCGACAGAAGCCCTCAACCTCCAGTCAGCAAACTCCTGGGAACGAGTCGCGAAGCTCGAGTTCTGAGCCAAATCCAAGCTATCACTGAGTACATGTTTCAAATCATATGAAGCCTTGATCACCATATCATTGAGCGTCTCTCCGCCCGATTGATTCTCGGAAAGAGCACCAACGGCAAGCTTCGACTCCCATTTGGTTTTTTCCGTGTTGGTGATGACATAATCAAGTCCGACGTTGAACTCATATCGTTGATCTATTCCCTTAAATTCATCACGATGGAATACGGGCTGCAGGAAGACCGACAATCTTTCATCTAACTTTTTACCTGCTTGAGCTTCATAATGATGTTCATCAGCACTAAGCACTCCCGACTGGGAGGATCTCAAATAGCTACCCTTAAAAGAAGACTTCCAAGCTTGAGATTCTTTTCTAAGCTCTGCACCGAAACTCCAACTTTTCACGTCTGTGTTTCCACCCGTCACAAGCACCGATGCCTCCACCTTGGTTTTTAACTCTGCCGAAGGCTTAGCTGCTACCGAAGCTGCTACCGAGGTGGACTCCTGAGCCCGAAGGCTTCCTGACGCAAACAGAGCGACCGCAAGCAAAACTTTGCCCACTGGAGGAATCAAGGAAGAATTAACAGAAGCATTGATTTCAAAATCTTTAAATAAAAACACACTGGCACCCTATCATGCACCAGGGCACCATCAAGATTTGTTAACTCAAAACTTTGCGAATCAGCTTTCGAATCATTGGAGCGACTATTGAAGCACGGTCGTGTTGAGCTGGAGCCATTCACGCCATTCATTTTGCATACGCACAAACACCGTCAGTGCCGCAATTCTACGAATGGTGCGAGGCCCTACTTCTGGACCAGAAAGAGCCATAGCCCGATCAATGATCTCATCAACGATCAACTGATCAATCACCCCTCGTCCATGCAATCCAATCAAGACTCCATGAGCTTCCGGAGTAATCCGCATAGCCTCAATCTTACTAAGCACTCTCAAAGAAGGTGAAAGTTGTGTTTCAAGCATCGGCTTCTTCGATAAGCCCTCTGCCAAAGTCTTCTCTTCGATCCAGCGGAATGCTTCTTTGATCTCACCCGTTGAAAACCCTTGATCGACCAAGGCATCATTAAGCTCATCTTGCTCAAAACTATCTTCTTCGTATTCCGAAAAATACTGGCCAATAAAGCCTACGACGTCCATTACCCTTGTGTTCATAACCGATGCCCCCTTTCAGCTTAGAATAATATTTTCAGCTATTTAGACTAAAAGTCCAATAACTTTCAAAATCACTCTCCCCTATCTACATTATAGGAATTGCGCGCCGCACAAACAAGCAGGCTTTCCGCAAAAAGCTTGAGATCCGTCAATACTTGCCCATGCCCCCTCGAAATCATTAAGGAAATGCCCTGTGAAGATTTGCTAAAGATTGACCCAGGGACCAAATAAAGCTCCTTAGACATTTCCGCAGCGTCCTTTGCGGTTTGCCAAGTACCTGATTTCACTTGGGCCTCAACCACCAAAACACAGTCAGCATCAGCTGCTATCCAAGCATTTCTCAAGAGCCAAGCTTTCGCCCCGAGGCGTTGCCTGAGCCCACTTTCCGATTCCAATACCTCCGGCACCAAAATTGCCGAACCTTCAGCTCTTTCGATTCGCTCGAACAGCGCGCTATTACATTGAGGCCCAGGTCGCCCGATTGGCCCCACCAACCAGGCACGTGTAGCTAAACCATTTTTTATAGCAGCTTCATGCGCGCAAGCATCAATGCCAATCGCCCCGCCTGAAACGATACAAATATTAGAACCGCGAAGCATGGCGAGAAGTTCCTGAACCACTCGTCTGCCGTACTCAGTGGAGCGCCGACTGCCAATGATCGCCAACCTAAATGAGGATTTATGAAAACTTCTTTTGTCACCACGAAGGTAAACTGAATCGCAATTGAGAAGCTTTGGATGATTGAGCTGAAGTTCAGAAATTTTTGGACACAACTCGGAGAGAGGAAGCGGAATATCTGTCATACCCCGCCGTTTCAAAAACTAAGCCAAAAGTATTTTTCTAGAAAAGAGCATCTTCAACGTCGACTTCTTCTTCCGAAGTAACAATCCAGATTGTCCCCGTCCTTTGATCTCGATCAATAAGAAGCGCCCTCGCCTTTGCGGAATTTCCAACATTGACCGTTAGCAAAGCGCCGGGCCGCGGCCCAACACCGATCGCGGGAAAGCGAATTCCCATTAAACCATACTCAGCCGTGTGCACATCTGCACCTTCCTGTAAGGCCACAAGCTTTGTTTCTTTTCTAGCTTCCGGCCCAATCGTGTCCTCGTGAATGGCTAGCGGTGTTAGCTGAAAGGAGCGATTGACAATGAGGTCTCCTGCCCGAATTTCTCGAAACGCCTTCACAACCGTCGCGCGATTGCGTTCAATTTTTAGAGTGCCCAGCCAATTCACCCTGTAATAAGTCGAGAACTCGACGTTGATGGGATCCACTTTAACGATGGGAAAAATTCCATCTGCAAGTGTCGTCTTAAAGGAGTCGCCTTCTTGGTAGAAGATTTTCCCTGAGGAGTTAAAAAGCCTAGGAATCTCTCCGATGTTGTCCGGTCTGGAATAAAGCAAGAAATATTGAAATGGTGGGTGCGATGCTCGAATCTGTTCCCGCAACGTTGAATCGATGATCTCAAGTAATGTTTTCTTCTTCGCCAATTTTGTAAGCGGATAGAGAGACAAGTTACTTGTGTCGGCTGCATTGGCCTTATAAGCAAGTTCCGGCGCAGAGCCAGGATTTCCCGGCTTAAAGTCCAACTTCATTCCTTTAGAAATAATGTGCGGATTTGTGATTGAGGCATTCAAGTGCCAGATTTTAGGCCACAAGAAGGGAGTGCCGAACAATCTTTCAGACACCTTCCACAAGCTATCGCCTCGGTGAACATTGTATTCCTTATCAACCAAAGGACCCATCCATCTTAACCAGTTCGCATCACTCATCTGAGGACGAATCGGAACTCTCCAAAATTTTTCAGACGGCGGGAGCTGACTTCCTGGCTCATCCGATAGGGCTTGCGATTGCGCACCTGACTGCAATTGCTCGGCCTGCTTCAGGCGATTTTCTAGGGCTTGAATGTCCTCAGGCATTCCCATGGGATTTTCCATAAAACCTTCATCCTGATTCGAATTAAAATCTTCCGCATTAGTCGGCTGAGCGAGCAATGGACTTGGCGCGGAAGGACCAGGGCTTGTGACTCTCATCTGATCTGCTTGCTGATCGCTCTGGCTTCCTGGGTTTCCTTGCTGCCGACTAAGAACCTGTCCTCGTGAAGGCTCTGGATCTTCCAAACTCTCTTCAGCCTGCGAATCTGCAGCTACCTTTTCTTCCGATGTCATCTCGTCGAACTCTTCTTCCAAAGCCTTGTCAGAAATTAGTTCTTCTTCCTCATCTTCAACCGCGGCCGTCTGCTGCTGACTAGCGCTTTCGCCAATCTCATCTTGAGCCTCATTCAACTCCTCTTGAGCTTCAGCCATATCTGCAGCGTTTTGTGCGCCTCCGCTAGTAGCACCGGCCCCACCATCAGTAGACTCTAAGTCCGGAAAATCTTCGAAGGGGAGATCATCATCTTGAGCAAAGGACACCATCGACACTAGGAGTGCTGTAAAAATCAAACCGTATCGAGCCTTCTTGGATATCTTCAAACCCATCAGTTCCCCTTAAATTCCTGGATCTTACTTTCCGCCTTCATCGAAGCGGGTGTTCCCGGAAAACGCCTCATCAAAGCTCGCCACTCGATGAGCGCCCGGTCTTTGCGTCCAAGTTGATACCAACATTGCCCCATCAAAAAGACGGCATCAGCAACAGTAACATCATCCTTACCTATATATTTTAGTGTCTTTTTCAATTCGCGGATAGAAGCTTCGAAATTTCTTCTTCGAAATTCCACTTCTCCGATTAAGAATTGAGCTTCGGCCACTCGCTTACTCTCAGTGTGTCTGCGCAAGAAATCCGTGAGGCTAACAAGAGCTTCTGACTCTTTACCAGCCTTGATTAAAGCAGTCGCTCGCTCAAAATCACGGTCGGCATCTGCACCCTCAACATGCTTTGTTTTTGTGGAAGATTTTTTTGAGACGTCGGCAACGACGTTGGGCAGATACAAACTGCAAACAAGAAGAGTCAAAAAACCAACACTTTTAATAACGTTCACTCTCCTAGTATCTTATCCCACGAGACAGAAGTAAAGGTCAGGACGTCAACTGACTCGCCTCGCAAGACTATTTCTGCCAGCCCTCAAACAAAAACACTCGCTCCCCAATTCCAACAGGCCTTCTGGGCAAGGAATGAGTATCTCGCCCTTCGTTCAAAAATAATTGCAGTGCCTTCCAATAAGAAATTCGCTCCGACTCACGAAGCTCCACAGCACTCGCCCTAAGAGTTCGCATAGGATCGCAGGACACAACGGGTGCATCACTACCCAAGCTGATGGGGATTTTAGCATCAATGAAACTTTTTAAACGATAAGCATCGTTGTAAGCACGATCTTCCCCCAAATATTTTTTGGAAAAGGACCTATCTTCAATTTCATGCTCTGGTTGGACAGCGATATTCCAATACGGAAAATCTTTTTGGAGTCTTTCGATCTGCTCCTTTTTAACCAACTGTCCATGTTCAATCCTATGAATCCGGCATCCAGCTGCTGCCACTGATGCCTTTAACTCCGACGATAATGCCTCGCTTAGTTCTAAGATCTGCTCAAAGGCCGCATCTCCGATAGCATGAAAACTTAATGCAAAACCACGGCTCAACGCCCTCTTGGCCTCAGAGAATAATTCGTCGTTCTCCCAAAGCTTCAATCCTATCGTTCCCTCTTCGGTGGTATATGGATCCAACAAATGTGCTGTCTGCGAACCGAAGGATCCGTCCAAATATCTTTTCCAATGTTTGATTTCCACTCGCCTTGTTCCCATTGGACACTGAAAGTCTTCAGAGAAAGGATCGAGCTCGCGCGTTTCCTCGTCATCCAGAAGCACTCCTTGATAATCAAGTAGCAGTTCTCCGCTTTTTGCCAATGACCTTATACATTCATAGGTCGGTCTATCTAAACTCATGTCGCCAACGGCATTGATTCCTAGTTGTAGCAATTTTTCTTGCGCAACAAGAAACTGCGTTCGACGCGATTGTAGCGAAGCAGGGGGCAGAGCATCCTGAAGCGCTACAATACCTTTATCGTCCAGAATGTTTGTAAAGCCTTTGCCTGGTAGAAATTTTTCTAGAGCCGCATCGCTAACAATGGCCCTATGGGCACATCTCCTGAAAAGGATCCAAACTTTGTCTTGCTCAAGCTTTTGAGAGCATTCTTGATAAAAGTCTTTTAACGAAAGACCCCATCGACTCTCATCAAATGCATACGAGATCAAAGTTCCCGCAAAATGATCTGCTTTTTGGACTAGGGCATCCAGATAATCTTGAGCGTTAATAAAATGATCCCCGATGATTCTCTGCGAGAATTCACCCATCCAGCATAAATGCAGGTGGGAATCAAAAAACCCTCCATGAAGCAGAGGGAGGTCCATTGAAATTTCCTCGTCTGAGTCCACGATTGAAGTCAGCACATAGCCCTCCCTTCCAACCGCTCTCAA
>CAZXHL010000091.1:0-10444 GCA_964640545.1 uncultured Bacteriovorax sp.
GGCTCTTTTGGTGGAGACTCTTACCGATAACAAAAATCGAACCGTTCAAGATCTAAGAGCGATGTTCGTTCGTGGGGGCGGGAACCTCGGTGAATCAGGTTCTGTCCTTTGGATGTTCGATAAGATTGGATCTATCATCGCAAAAGCTGAAAAGGATGGGCTAGATGCGGAGGAAGCGGCCATCAACGCTGGCGCTGATGAGGTGGATGAGCTTGATGATGGACAATTTCAATTTATTTGTGATCCGCAGGAAGTCGATGCGGTCCAAAGTGCGCTATCTGAAGGCGAAGGATGGAACGTTTTGAAATATGAAATTTCGTACCGTCCGAAGACGCCTCAAGATCTTTCAGAAGAGCAAGAAAATGATCTTCGCACCTTAATGGATAAGCTCGAAGATCACGACGATGTGAAAAAGATCCATCTATCAGTTTAGGTGCCGGCAGTTTAAATGCCGGCAGTTTAGGTGCCGGCAGTTTAAATGCCGGTTTAACTTGTCGATTTTTTGATCCGAATTATTTCGAAACGTATTCCACGTCAGAACAGTTAATTTTACCTGGAGCGAGCGACTGGTCAATGAGTGGACCATGTATCGTAAGTTCAGCACTCCCATACGGTGCTTTTAATATGTGCAAAACTTCGGGTTGAACGCCGCCCAAGCGACTTTGGCTGGCGGGGCCGATCTCATATCCACCCACAACAACGGCGTGGTGGTTTCCATATGACATCAGCCATCTTTCACCTGGGGGTGGTCGGTCCGCTTGTTGAAACATCATGTTAAATATGAACATCTCTTCTTGGGCGGATGGTTTTAAGTTTCCAACTGAGCCTTGTCCTGAGCGGCCACCTTCTGGAGGTGTCCAAAGTTTGGCCCATTTGTTTGGGTATAGTTGTTCAACGGAAACACCCAGCATTCGAGCGGAACGTTCTAGGTGGCTCTCGATGTCATCGGTGTTGGATTGAGGAAAATACCGAGAGGAACCATTCTTGTTTTTCCAGCTGTCTTCTTCTGTGGCTAAGTGGCCTTCTTGATAAAAAATCCCCGTTGAAGGCAGGTGAATCGTGTCGCTCCATCGAGTGAAGAGGCCTCTTTTAACGGACGATTTTTTTACATCGCAAATTGTGGCGAAAGGGGAGTTTACCTGTAGTCCTTCAGGGGTTTCTCCGACAATAGAAGGTCGCTCTGGGGGGCTTGGAACAAAAGTCTCAGGTTTGAATTGAAACTGATGTTTTGGGGTTGGTCCGCCGAACGACATGTTGGCGTGAGGATTGGGCTCGTAAAAATTGGATTGAGTGTCGGGCGCCATGCAGGCGGAAACGCTTAGCGATAGAATTCCTATTGCGATTATTTTCTGAAAATTTTGTTTTCCAAGCGTCTGTTCCATTTCAAGAATCCTTCTCGACGCGGGAAAAAAAGGGGCTGCCTTACTTCGGGTGGAGGGGGTGGGGGGGGAAGGGTCACCCGAAGTAAGACAGTGACTGCTGTCAGCTCAACTTCAACTACAACTTTAACAACTACAACTTCAACTCCGCATCTGATTATAGTTAATACAAGGTGTGTGCCAGCTTCAGCTGTGGGGATTTTGCCTTCTGGAGTGACTTTGGTGGTCCATTCCGAAAATTGTTTCGAAAGGGGCTAGCAGCTGTCTAAAATCTCAACAGTGTCTGTGTTTGGATTAGACGGTGCTGGATGCAAGTGCTTGTAATTACTTAAATTTTAACTGTGCGCGCTTAAGTGTTGCAAGGGCATATCTGGCCTAAGGGACCTTTCTAAGTCATTTTAAATATTTAGATTCATTACTCAGGACAAGGGGAGTGCTACTAAACACGCTCTTACAACACTTAAGCGCGCACAGTTTAAAATTTGTCTTCTAAAATAAAGGCTCTAGGGTTGACGTGTTTTCCGTTCAGCACGACTTCGTAATGGGCATGTGGGGCCGTGGAGCGTCCTGTGCTTCCAATCTCGGCGATCTTGTCCCCACGCTTTACTCTTTGCCCGTTTCTGACGTTGATCTTCGAATTGTGGCCGTAGCGGGTGACGATTCCGAAGCCGTGGTCGATCTGGACGACGTTGCCGTAGCCTCCTCTCGGGCCTGCGAAAGAAATGACTCCATCAGCGGGAGCATAAACTGGGGTTCCGGTGTAGTTGGCGATGTCGATACCGCGGTGAAAAGTTTTGCGGCCCGAGAAAGGGTTCATGCGATAGCCGAACTCTGAGCTGATCCAGCCCCTGGCGGGCAAGATACTCGGAGTGGCTCTTAGGCGCGTGATGTTGTCTTGAATGTGTTCTTGCAGATCGGCGTAGGCAGATTCCTCGGTAAGTGTAATTTGGATGAGGTCTTCTGCTTTTCGGGTGATGCTCTCCAGTTCGCTAAGAATGTTGTCTTGATAGCTATCAGGGTTTTCTGCCATCCCTGGACCGGTCAAGGACCTTTGGTACTCGAGCTGATCATGGGCGTCTCTTGAGTTGAAAGGCCTGGATAATTCATTTGATGGCAGTGAGTGGTAACTGGCGTTTGGATCGTCGATCCCCCCTGACTCTTCTTCTTGAATATTGCTCGGAGAGATTGTTGGAGCACCGCTTGGTGCTTCTAGGAGTTTTGAGGTGCCCGGTTTGTCGAGGTTCGAGATGACTCTCAGCTTTTGAGCGAATGAGCGTAGCCTGGACACGCTTTGGTCCAGGTTTTCGAGCTGAGTTTTGGCTTCTTGAACATCGATCTTGAGAACGTGATTTTCTAGTTTTAGTTTTTTGTTCTCGGCGACTTGGCTAAGTAGGTGAACATAGTCGAAAAATACGAAGAACCCAAAGACTAGGAATAGGGTGCACAGTAGGCCTACGATACGGATGTAAATCGTTGGAACGCTGATTTTTCGAACTCGCTCGCTTTTTTCTGGAATGATCATGAAGGTGAAGAAGCGGTCTGACATAGTTTTTTATTTTAGTTCAGCCTGAGCATTTTTCCCCTATTCCTGTAGGGGGAATCCTTTGGCGGTTTTGCTGCGTGTTAAATTGGCCTATCGGGGCTAATTTTTCCTCTCAAGAGCCTCACAATTCTTTCAAGCTCGGGAGGGGCGTGCTAGCTTTCCAGGCTCCGACCCAATATCTCTAGCAACAGCGAGGAAAGTCATGAAGATTCACGAATATCAGGCCAAAGAATTATTTAGAAACGCAGGTGTTGCGGTTCCCAACGGAATTCCAGCATTCACAGTCGATGAAGCGGTAGAAGCTGCGAAGAAGCTTCAGGCTGGTGGAGCCAAGGGATTTGTGGTGAAAGCTCAGATTCATGCTGGTGGTCGCGGAAAGGGCGGAGGCGTTAAAATCGCTAAGACTCTTGAAGAAGTGAAGCCACTAGCTGAAAAAATTCTTGGTATGAACTTGGTGACTCACCAGACGGGCCCTGAGGGTAAGCTCGTTCAGAGATTGTTCATTGAAGAGGCGACGCCTCCAAAGACAGAAATGTATTTGTCTTTGATTCTTGATCGCGATCGTTCTTGTGTTTCTATCTTAGCATCTGCTGAAGGTGGAATGGATATCGAAGAGCTCGCTGAGAAAAGCCCAGAGAAAATTCTGACTCTTCCTGTTGACCCAGGACTCGGTTGGCAGGCATTTCATTCTCGCAAACTCGCATCATTCCTTGGTTTGACTTTGGATATGAAATCGCCGAGCAGAATGTTCCAGCAGCTTCATAACTTTATGGATCGCTTGTACGCGATGTTCGTAGAAAAGGATTGCTCGATTCTCGAGATCAACCCTCTCGCTCTAGTGGGCGAAGGTGCTGATGAGAAATTGATGGCGCTTGATGGGAAGATCAACTTCGACTCCAACGCCTTGGCGAGACACCCTGACATTCAAAAACTGCAAGACCCTTCTGAGGAAGATCCTGCGGAGTTGGAAGCCGCAAAATGGGACCTCAACTTCATTTCTTTGGATGGAAACATTGGCTGCATGGTCAATGGTGCTGGTCTTGCGATGTCCACAATGGATATTATTCAACACTACGGCGGTGAGCCGGCTAACTTCCTCGACGTGGGGGGCGGAGCGACAGCTGAAAAAGTAACCGAAGCATTTAAGCTAATTACTAAAGACCCTAAGGTTAAAGCGATCTTTGTGAATATCTTCGGTGGCATCATGAAGTGTGACACGATTGCAGAAGGTGTGATCGCTGCGACGAAGCAAGTTGGTTTGACTTTGCCATTGGTTGTTCGGCTTGAGGGAACCAATGTTGAAAAAGGTCGCGAAATGCTCGCGAATAGTGGGTTGAAAATTACACCAGCAACCTCAATGGATGATGGTGCAAAAAAAGTTGTAGCTGCGATGAAGGAAGGAAACTAAGATGGCTGTTCTAGTAAATAATGACTCGAGAATTATCACTCAGGGAATTACTGGTAAGACAGGTCTCTTTCACTCCGTTCAGTGTCGTGATTACACGAGGGAAAAGGGCGCCAAAGTTGTTGGAGGTGTGACTCCTGGTCGTGGTGGCCAAAGCGTTGAAGGATTCCCCGTTTGGGATTCTGTGGCAGAAGCTGTGGAAAAAGAGGGCGCAAACGTCTCTATGATCTTCGTTCCTCCGTTTGGAGCTGCGGATGCGATACTTGAAGCGGTTGATGCTGGAATCGAATTGGTTGTAGCGATCACGGAAGGCATTCCTGTTCTAGATATGCTTAAAGTGAAAGAATATCTTGCGAAAACAAATGCTCTTCGCAAAGCAGATGGAAAAAACATCATTCGTTTGATCGGCCCCAACTGCCCAGGGATCATCACTCCTAACCAAGCTAAAATCGGCATCATGCCAGGCTACATCCACAAAGTGGGTAGTGTTGGTATTGTGTCTCGTTCTGGAACTTTGACCTATGAAGCTGTTCATCAAACTTCAGCTCTTGGAATGGGCCAAAGCACATGCATCGGTATTGGTGGAGACCCTGTTAAGGGGATGGAATTCATCGACTGTCTCGAACTTTTCAATAATGACGAGCAGACAGAGTCTGTTGTTATGATTGGTGAGATTGGCGGAACAGCGGAAGAAGAAGCTTCGGCTTGGATCAAAGCCAATATGAAGAAACCAGTGGCTGGATTTATTGCTGGTGTGACGGCTCCTCCTGGACGCCGAATGGGCCATGCGGGGGCGATCATTTCTGGTGGAAGCGGAACGGCTGAATCCAAGATGAAGGCGATGCGCGAAGCCGGAATCGCTGTTGCGAAAACTCCTGGTGAAATGGGAACCACGCTTCAGGCTCTTTTGAAAGAACGAGGCATGGCCTAATCGGTCGTGAGTTTTTCGGAGATCATATGGTGAATATGGTGATGATGGGTAGGAGTTTTGTGGCCTTAGCTCTTCTGACGTTGCTTTCTTGCGGTGGGGAGCGTTCCACTTCTGAAGCTGTAGTTGGTTTGATGGGTGGTTTGCAGTCTTCCTCTAGTTCTTTGTCATCGATATCCACGCTAGGCGAAAACACGCTTAAAATGAGAATCAATCGTTTGGGGCGGCAGGTTCTGATGGCCAATCATACCTCGCCAAATAGTTTGAGTGTTTGTGATAGTTTTGAGGATTCCATTCAGAATGACTTGGGTAGCTCTTGCTCATTAGGCTCTTGCAGCGGGAATCTCACGTCTTCTCTTTCATTCACGGTTAATTGTACGCAAATCAATGACAGTGTGAAATGTGGGAGCTCTACCTATACGCTTAGTAACTTCGCTTACACCGCAACGATGGCCTACACCGTTAGTGGTGCAGTCTACAATTTTACCTACGATATGGATATGAATGGAAATGTTGATGGGGGAGGGCTTGCGGGAGTAGTGGATTGTACGATGGGCTTCGATTTTGCCTACGATTCTAGTGCTACGACAGTGGCTGAGCCTACTTTAGACTGTAACGATTTAAATTTTTCGTGCAGTGTCGCAGGCGCGACGCTATCATGTGCGGACCTTCAGACAGGAGCAGGAGAGTTTAGCTGTCAGTAATGTACGGGGGAGTGTCAGGTATCCGATACTTGTATACGGCACCAAAATTTGTAAAACATAATCTTCAGTTTATTTGGAAATTGCAAAGCAATTATCAATGAAGATTTTAATTAAGGAGAATATAAAAATGGCAATCGAAAGAACTTTTTCAATCATCAAACCTAACTCAGTAGAGGACAACAACATTGGAGCCATCATCTCTCGCTTTGAGAGCAAAGGCCTTCGCGTTTGTGCTGCAAAGCTTGTTCACATGTCTAAAGAAAAAGCTGAAGGCTTCTATGCAGAACACAAAGCACGTCCGTTCTTCGGCGAGCTTGTGGACTTCATGACTCGCTCTCCAGTGATGCTTATGTGCCTAGAGGGGGAGAACGCTGTAGCTGCAAACCGTGAGATCATGGGGGCTACAAACCCTGCTGAAGCAGCTCCGGGAACTATCCGCAAAGACTTCGCTAAAAGCATTGGTGAAAACTCTGTTCACGGAAGTGACTCTCCAGAATCTGCACAACGCGAGCTTTCTTATTTCTTTGAGAAATCAGAATTCGTAAACACAAAATTGTAATATTGTTTCAGAAACAAACGGCGATTCCCTATGTTTAGGGGGTGGCCGTTTTTCTTATCTAAGTTTTAAAATCAAAAAGGAGATATTTGATATGGCTCAAAAAAGAGTAAGAGTTGCCGTCACGGGGGCAGCAGGACAGATTGGTTATGCGTTATTGTTTCGCCTGGCTTCAGGACAAGTTTTTGGTGAAGACACTTTGGTAGATCTTAATCTTTTAGAGCTTGAGCATGCTTTGCCGGCTCTTGAAGGTGTGAAGATGGAGCTTGATGATTGTGCTTTCACGAATCTTGCATCGATCACTTGCACTTCCAATGCTGATACAGCGTTTGGCGATGTGGACTGGTCACTTCTCGTAGGATCAGTGCCCCGCAAACAAGGCATGGAACGCGCTGATCTATTGAAGATCAACGGTGGAATCTTCATTGGTCAAGGCAAGGCGATCGATGCCAATGCCAAGAAAGATTCTAAAGTGCTTGTTGTAGGTAATCCATGCAACACCAACTGCTGGATCGCCAAGGAGTCCGCGAAAAATCTTGATCCAAAAAACTTTTTCGCAATGACCATGCTCGATCAAAACCGTGCCTACTCGCAGCTAGCCCAAAAAGCTGGCGTGCCAGTGAGTGATGTTACTTACTTGGCGATTTGGGGTAACCACTCTCCAACGATGTATCCGAACTATTTCGAAGCCAAAATTTCAGGCAAGAAATTGACTGACGTCATCACGGATAAGGCTTGGCTTGAGGGCGAATTCCTCACGACGGTTCAGCAACGTGGAGCGGCTGTTATTGGCGCTCGTGGAGCCTCATCTGCGGCTAGTGCTGCGAACGCGGCACTTGATACTGTGAAGGCTGTTGAAAATGTTTCTGACACCAAGACTATCTACTCAGTGGCTGTGGTTTCTGACGGGTCTTATGGTGTGCCTGAGGGCTTGATGTTCAGCTACCCGATCCGCAATAACGGAAAGACTTGGGAAATCGTTCAAGGCGTTGAGCTCAATGAGTTCTCAGCTGCAAAAGTCAAAGCCACGACTGACGAGCTCATTGGAGAGCGTGAAGCGGTTCAAGGCTTACTTTAAGGCTTAGAACAAGTTTTTGCAGTTAACTGCTTAAAGAGGTGTGTGGCTTGAAACAGCTACACACCTCTTTTTTGTTTTCGGATTGGTCTTAAATGTTTAATTCGTGTGAAGAGGAGTTGCTTGTTGACCGCAGGGTAAAGGGTCGTCATCATCAAATGAGTACCTTTGAAAAACCTTTCAAGAATGTTAGGGGCATTATTCCTCTTCTCCAGTCCCTTAACCATTGGTGAGGACATACGCTCGTGTGATCAGCTTCTTGCAGCAGCCGTCAAAGACGAAAACTGGATTCCTCCAAATCAACCCAGCGCTAGGCATGGAGATAGTCCCCAGGTCGCGAGAAGATCAGTGGAGCTACCGGGTTTTGTTCGAGAGGGATCTCAAGGGTTCAAAAGAGAGGGAATAGCTTTTGGTCCTAGCGATCAATTTGAAGCTGCTTTTAATCCCACGGCCTTTGTCGCAAAAGATCCTATCGACGGGAAAGAAAAAGTATTCATGGTCGTTCGGGGCGAGAAAGAAATGCCGAATGCTGAATGGAAGCGTAGGTCTCTTCCTTATCTCGCGGTGAGCGAAGATGGAATTCATTTTGATTTGGTGGGCGACAAGCCGATCTTTGATGCGGTTCATGATTTTGATAGGGCGGGTGGAATTGAAGATCCACGATATTCTGATTTTCGTTTGCAGCCTGTGATCGCTGACAATGGCAAAAGCTATGATGGAGCTATTTTCTATACAGCCTATGACGGGAAGACGGCTCGCGTTGCGACGACCTTGTTCAATCACAATAATTTGAAAGAGTTTTACAATACGGGACCACTTTTCAAAGATGCTGATGTGGCACGTAACCCGATTGTTCCCGGGAATCCAGCGTGGACAAAGTCACCTGCTCCCTTGCAGTACAAAGATCCAAAGACTGGAAAAGTTCGAAACATTCTTTATGTGGGTGAGGGCAGTCGCGAGCATGGTGGAATCATGGCTATTGAATCGGATTCTGCGATGGGTTGGAAGTGGCCTTCCGATCAGGCTCCTGTTATCAAAACAAGAGAGGGCTTCTACGATCAGAATCTTGTGGAGCCAGCTTTTGCACCAGTGATTGCGCCTTTGCCGAAGGCTTTGCAAGAAAGCACTGGGCAGACAAATGGAATCTATGTGACCTTGCATGGGGATTCTCCACCTATGGGATATCAGGTGGGTTACCGGATTTTTAGTTTGGATGATCCGACGGGAGCGCCAATTTATACCTCAGACGGGCCATTCCTTTGGCCGCAAGAAAAATATGAGATAGAAGGTCAGGTAGGAAAAGTTGTTTTTGCTTCAGGAAGTGTTGAGTTCAAAGGCAAACGATTTATCTACTACGGAGCCGCGGATAAATTTATCGGCGTGGCATCTGCGCCAGCAAAAGTTTCTCCTTAAACTTTATTTGCGTTGTCATATTCAAACTATTCAACATGACGCGATTTTTGGCGATAGCGTCAGGTCCTTGCCTTAATAAGACTTAAAACGGGGGTTTATTGACCCTATGCCCGTTTATTTTCTTCTTCAAGATCCTAAGCTAGTCCAATAGCAAACGAGGACTCTGTCATCAGATCCTAGTTTGGAAGGGGAGAAGAAATAATGAAATTAATGAGAAGTGTGTTGTGGGGAGCCGTTGCAGTTGCTGGGCTATCAACATTGAGCGCGAATGCCTTGATGGTTGATGGAGCTAAGAAGACTAACCGTCTTGAGCCAGAAGCTGTTCCAGGAGAATTTGTTGTTCAAATGAGAGTGAGTGGTTTAGGGACTCTTGCTCAAGGGATTCAGACGCTGAATAATGCAGGTCTTGAGCTCAAAAAAGTTGTGAACAGCAAGGAAAACATTGTCCTTGTGAAGGCTAAGCAAAACGCTTCATTGCTTTCTTTAGGCAGTCAGTCTGCTAAATCCTTGATGAATCGCGTAGGAACTCTTTCTAACGTCGAAATCATCGAACCTAACTTTATATATAGAGCTTTCGATCTACCGGCTGTTGTGCCTAACGATCCTAAGTTTGGCCAGCTTTGGGGAATGAAGAATATCGGACAATCAGACAGCAGCGGTCGTGCTGGTGTCGTTGGTGCTGACATCAATGCTCCTGAGGCATGGGCTGTTGAAACAGGTTCCAACGAAGTTATCGTTGCTGTTATCGACACTGGGGTTGATTACACTCATCCTGACCTTGCAGCTAATGCTTGGACTGGTACTGATGAAAATGGGAATACAATCTACGGATACAATGCGATCACTGACGTGCTTGACCCAATGGATGACCACTCTCATGGAACACACTGCGCGGGTTCAATCGCTGGTGTGGGTGACAACGGAGTTGGTGTTGTTGGTGTGGCTTGGAAAGCTCGTATCCAAGGTGTCAAATTCTTGTCAGGCAGTGGCGGCGGAACTCTCGCCGACGCAATCAAAGCAATCGATTGGGCAACGGCTAACGGCGCTCAGATCATGTCTAATAGCTGGGGTGGCGGAGGTTTCTCTCAAACTCTTTATGACTCAATCGCTCGTGCACAAGAAAAAGGTATCTTGTTCATCGCTGCTGCTGGTAACGATGGTCGTAACAACGATTCATCACCTGCTTACCCAGCTAGCTATGACTTAGACAATATCGTTTCTGTTGCTGCTGGTAACAATGTTAATGCTATGAGCTACTTCTCTAACTTCGGTCAAGAGACTGTGGACGTGATGGCACCGGGTGAGAACATCCTTTCAACAGTGCCAGTTGCTTTGTCTTCAAACGCTGAAACGGCTTACAAGTCTTACTCAGGAACTTCAATGGCGACTCCACACGTTTCTGGTGCTGCTGCTTTGCTTCTTTCCAAGGAGCCAAGTCTTA
>CAZXHL010000092.1:0-10309 GCA_964640545.1 uncultured Bacteriovorax sp.
AACTCCTAGCGCCGCTTATTTAAAAATCTGGGAAGGTCTTTGCCGGTTTGGATCTTTCCCTCGAAAAGGCGATGACTGCATTGATCTCGGAAGCTCCCCGGGCTCATGGACGCAAGCCCTCCTAGAATTAGGATGCTCGGTCCTAAGCGTTGATAAAGCCAACCTCGCTATTGAGTCTCGGCCAGAATTAACTTTTCTGAAGAAAGATGCCTTTAAGATAGATCCCCTAAGCCCACCGATTCCCGAATCTCCTAAGTGGATTTTTTCAGATATTATCTGCTACCCAGAAAAGCTACTGGAGCTCGCCAAAACCTGGAAGGCAGCACACCCCAGTGCTAATTTTATCTTTACGATCAAATTTCAAGGCCCCTGGGATCGCAAGATAGTAAAAGAATTCGAAGCCATCCCGAATTCAAAAGTTATTCACCTGTACAACAACAAGCATGAGCTGTCCTGGCTTTCTAAGCCCGCATCTGCTTTTGTTAAGAATCAGTGATGTCTCATACCTAGAACACTTTCAAGCGATTGTAGGTCTTTGAAATCCTAATCTTTTCACCCATTCTTAATCTTATTGTGGCCAAGCTCATTCTTACGTATCGATGGCCTCGTCTCAAATTGATATTTTGAATAGACGAGGACTTTATGCTTAGAAGATTTAAAAATTCCAGATCAAAGTACCATTACTCTTTAGTTCTTCTCTGGTCGCTTGCTGCGTGTATTCCAGGCCAAGAGAAATCGCAAGTAGAGTTACAAGAGTCAGAAGTATTCGGTGTATCTCCAGAAACCGTTTTGGTCACCTGGGCTGAATCCACGACCTCAGACTACTATGAGCTAGTTCCCCAAAGATCGACCCAATCAGAAATCGCAACCAAAGCAAATCAAAGTCTTATCTCTGGCTTGATTCAACAAAGCGTTCCCTACGTTTATTCAGTATTTGGAGTCCGAGGCCAAGGGATGCGGGATTCAAAGCCACTAGCCGTTGTAAAATTCAAACCATGGCCAACTTTTGAGAAGGCCAGCTTTAGCTACGAACAGCTCGGGCTAACAACACTAATATCATGGGACTATAAGCCCTGGAACAGCGGACTCGCCATGTCCGAGAACGCAAAGCTCAACACTAGAATTGAATGTGCTTTCAGCACAAAGCAGAACATCAACAATTCCTTCGAGGACAGTGATGCTATCGTTAACGAAGCATTTATGTCGGATGGCAATCTGGTGCTGACTCACGACCGTCTGGATCCATATTCAACTTATTTCATGTCATGCAAGGCTCACTTCGTAGATGGAGTTGTTTCTCAGTCTACCAACACCCTCGAGCTACCCCCGCTTCTAACTTTTGCAGGCGATTGCCCCAAGGAAGTCATTGCTGAAGAAAACTCTGGAGTTGATTACAGATGTGATCTCAACCTCGTTGACAATTCCACGACTAACATTCAAGAACGAATCAATCGTATCTCTGAAGATCGCGCCTTCTTTTCTTCTTTAAATCTATCACTTTCTCAAAACGGATCTTTGACAAGTTGCCAATGGATCCAACAGGATGGAAACAGCCATTCCTTCATCAACAAGATCAGCCGCCCGTCCCCATCAAAAGACCTTCCTTTCGATGCTCTCAGCACCGTCTGCACATTGGCCGTGAATGTTGATGGATTCCAAGTTTACAACTGGCCGACCCCCTACACTAGTCAGATTGAAGTCAAGCAACCAGACCTCTACAACCTTTTCCCGTCTTTTGCAGTTAGAGCCCTTTCTGGTGCTCTTGCTGGATGTCACCTGGGCTACACATGCACTCCCCCAAAGATTGAAAAATCCGATGTCTTTTCTGACTTTGGAAATGAACTTAGCTATTTTATGGGTGGGAGCAATCCTTTCTCCGCCACGTCAGACACTCGGCTTTATGGACTTGCAGAGGGATCAAATTTTAATGTCGTCGACCCCAACCAAAAAATCGATGGCGTATTAGTGATTCCAAAAGTCGAAATTACGAATTCTAACTTTTTGGCACAGCTCGGCCTCGGCAGTGAGGATACCTGGACCCTATCAAATATGCTCACAGCCCAATTTCTGCCACAAGGAGAAACGGCCTATCGAAGCGCTGCAAAAGATAGCTTTAAGAATGGAGTTTTAGAGGAAGAAAGTGTCGAGTTTATAATGCCAAATGCCTCCAAACTACAATCGTATACAAATGGGGCTAGCTTTCGCACTTTAGGTGGAGAATTTGGATTTAGATCGACCGACGCCAGTAATCAAATAACCCAAGCAACGGTAAGTCCCTCAGGCACTGGTAGTGTTTTCAGCAATCTCATTGAGCATCAATATGAAGTGACCTCTCAAAACAATGCCTTTATTGTGTCTCTAGACGATGGAACATCTCGGACCATAACATTAGCTGCAGGAACTTACAGCGGTGTTGAAATGTTCCGCTTAGTCGAACTTGCTCTTAACAACTCTTTCGGAAATCAAGCATTCTTTAAACTCTCCTTTGAAGAGAACACTTCGATTGTTAAAGTTACTTCGTCTAGATCTTTTAAGTTTAGCACTCCTGCTCTATTACTTGGCTTCAATACAGCCACTAGTATAAGCTCTTTCACACAAAGAGCGAGTTCCGAAAGTGGAGCCATGAAACCAAAGTCTTCGTTTCCGGACTTTAAACCGAGGACAATTCTTTGTCTTGGAGACGTTGTCTTAGACGAAACCATGATTCTTTCTGGTCATTCAGCTAGTTCCGCGAGCCACCCCGATGAAGTCGGCGCAATCTATGTCGAAACGAATCTCGAAGAAGGGTGTCGAATCTATTCGACTCAATCAATCTTTATTCAAGGTCACCTTGTACCAATCCGAGTCAGAAAAGATCCCAGTGCTCCGCTCGTATGGAATAACATTGACCCCGATTTCGTAGACATACTTCCAGACGCCGTGATTCAACTCTCAAGCGCAAAGTCCGTGATTTTTGGATTTGTGGATACCGTCAGTGCCAACAATGAAATGTCTCTTAGCGGTTGGAGCGCAGGAAGAAGAGGCCCCAGTGGACCACTTGGTACTTTAGCCGAAAGGATCATGTTGACCTCCAAGGGTCCTTCGCTAACTACGGCTGGAGGATTTTTACAATCCATTGCTGAAGAGGGGGAACGAGCTGGATCCGCTATCCCTGACTTTTTCAGATTTCCAAATGACTACGATAGCAACTCCAACCTATACCCATCGAGCATTAGTGGAAATTCAGCCTTTGCCGCAAAGAACCTCGTCGTACATGCTCCGATATTTCTTTGGAACTATCACGGCGACATCACGGGGAGTATTATCGCCGAAATTGCCCTCTTCCCTTACTCTCTAAATTTTTCGACTGAGGCGTTTCCGACGAACACCAAGATCTTACCTCTATACGGTGCTGAAGAGCGCCCCCTTCAAGTGAAGTCTTCGTTAAAATAGCGGAAGCTGTTTAAGAATTGAGACACAATTATTAAAAGCTAAACACATGAAATAAAAGGAATATTTAAGACAATTAACCCGCCCTTAATCTAACCAAAAGTTAGGAATTTAGAGGCAACGAAGGCTTCAATAAAATAAAGTTATGAAATCACGAATCAACATTATAACAATTGCACTAACCGCCCTGCTTTCAGCCTGTCTGACGCCAGCTACAGATCAAAGCTTTTCAGCTTCGAAGGGCGAGAACGGGGAACAGCTTAATGAGGGGTTTTACGGATTCTCTCCCTCAAGTGTCAGCGTCGTTTGGAGCAAACCTGAGCCCTGGGCGAGCTACAATGTATTTCATAATCTAGGAGGCATAGAATCTGCTCTAGAGACTCTCGTCGCCGAATCCCGCGTGATCAACCTCAATTCAAATTCTTTCTATAACTTGGCTTTATACGGGGAAAGCAATGACGGATTAACTTCGAACAACTCTCTGCTAAAAAAGCAAATCAGAACTTGGCCGACCTTTGAGTACTCCCAAGGATTCAGCTTCAGCGAGCCGAACGGAAGCAAAGCTCCCTACGGTCTTCAACTAAACATGGAATACAATCCGTTTGAAATACTTGCCCCCGGTCCGGGAGTCACCAACGCCACAAAAGTAGATTGCTTCTTTTCGGACACACGCAACCCAGGTGCGAGCAATCCCATGACCGATCCACTAGCTAAACACAAAAAGTTTCTACTCAAAGACGGTTCCTTATTTATTGGAATTCAGGATATTGAATTTCTCAATTCTAAACTCGTCAATTGCAGGGTCACCTACGCAGACGACACCACTAGCACCTTCAATCAACCCAAGCTTGCACGCGCCATCAATGGTGGAGAATATGGCAATTGTCCAAAAGAACTCTTACAAGAAGAAGAATACATCTGTGATAGCTTCGGCCTTGCCATTCCAGGAACTTCTAACAAAATTTATGGTATTCAAGGCAAGAAACCTCGCTTCGAATTTACAAAAAATACCTGTAGCTGGTTAAAGATCGAAGTCGACCCCGTCACAGGAGACGATCGTATTGTTGGCAGTCCGGGCAACTTAGACGTGGGGTCATGTGAATACATCTACCAAGTCAAATCAGACGGATATTTTAACCCATCAGACTATGCGGTGATCAACCATCAAGTAACCATCCACAACAAACAGCCTTCCATTGCCTTATTTGAAAAAGGCGGCCAAAGTTTTATGGCCCTCGTAAACTCCATACCAACGATTGTTTTTAGAGAAAGAAGAATCGGAGACAATCATTCAACAACAACCTTATCTCCAACATTTGGCGCCGTAATGGATAGTCAGGGTGTCGTCACCTTGGACAACTACCAACTGGAAAGTACCGAGGAAGTCTACGCTAGGAATAGATCCCTGTCAGATACCGGGGGGAGATATCTTCTACAACCATCGACTTGTTCCTCACATTTAGAAGTGGGATCGGGAATTAACGGAAGAGTTTTGTCGATCGACTCTTTGACTGGAGCCATCTCCCTCCAAATGAGAGCTGGCTTTTATGGAGATTGCGAACTTTCCATAAGCTACCGAGATGGGACAGGCTATTCAAACGAGAGCTCAAACTCACTCAAACTTAGAGTTCGCGTTTACCCCTTCAACAATGCTCCTCGCTATATTGCTTGGACTGGCCAGAATAGTGACCCGGCTATCAAAAATGTCGACCGTTGTGGCACCAGCAGCAATTCATTCTGTTATGTCAATAACACCAAAGAAAATGTCGTTTATCTAGATGCTGGAGGGGATAGCGTCTCTGGATTTGCCGACTACTACAAGGAAGATCAAGACATCAATTCTGAGATCATCGGGGCGTATGAAGTGGCTCCGAATGCAAGCAGTACAGAACTGACTCCTGATGAGTTTTATCTTCGCGCAACCAAGCTTCCCTCAGGAAACGCGAACACAGCTAATGATGACACCCACGTCATCTTATTTGAACCTAGACGAAAAACACTTCGGAAAGTTAGAATCGATCTCGTCTACAGAGACACCGGATACTCCTGCACCGAAATCCATCAGAAATACTCTCGCCCTTCCGATGGGAATTGGTGCGACGAGAGCACACATGGTCCTCTTTTCGGCACAAGATTTTTGAATCAAAGCTTTGAAATTGTTATTGATGAGATTCTCCAAAATCTTTCACCTTCTCTCGTATCTTCTCAGTTTACATGCGTCCTTTGTCACGCCAATGTGGTTGGAGATTTCATCACAGATTTTGGTTTAAAATTTAAAGGAGGTGCTACTGGTAGCGTCAACGGGCTTCAAGACACCATCCACGGCTTTAGAGCTCAAGGACTCGCAACTGAGGATGCGGCCGCACTTGCTGCGATGACCAACAGTTCTATTGCTCCCGAATACACAATCTCTGGTTCCTTCTATGTGCCCTACAATCTCATAGCCCTCAACAACTCCACATCTTCTGATGTAAACGGCTACCAAGTCAGGCACAACGCCTCCATGAAGTCTGATCTTGCATCCAACAACAACAGTCCCGACGGAATTGTTTCACCATGGGCTGGAAGACCTTATGTCTCCATACGTGAATTTCTCGAAGGCACAACTTTACAAAAGTCTGGAATTTCAATTGGCTCTCCGGGAAACAAACGAGGAGCGATACTTGGAAAAATGGCTTCCGGAGAAGAGGTCGTAGCCCTAGCTTATGGCTATGGAAACGATATCAAAGACACCGCAAATAATGGAAGCGGCTCCCAAAGAATCAGGACTGTAGACATCAATGACATCACTCAGAATGATCTAAAAACAGTTCTTAACGACAGGAATCTTGCTCATACTATCAACTGGAACAGTTCCTTACCTCAGACGAGTATTCTATATAGAGAGGAGCAATTAGATAGCTACGGTTATGAATATGGCTTGCCAACACCAGAATTTTTTGTGCGAAACGATCTGCCAGATGGAGCGTTCTACTCCAACCTCGATGCTCAAGGGAACAATAGAACCATCTATTGTTTTGGAGATGTGATGATCAAGGGCGACCTACTCCTTCGAGCCGTGTCTCCGACAGATGTTCCAAGAATTGTGACGAATGATGGTGGATGCAGGTTATACGTCGATGGCCAAGTGGGAATCTATGGAGCACCTGGACGGCATGCGGCTTATGAAGGCATTCAGATCTACAAAGAGCTGGACGATGGATCGCTTCAACTTGTAGCACCCACAGACAACAGCCAAAAACATCATCTACAGATCATAGCCACTCATCATATTAGAATGAACCTCGGCCCTGACTCTGGTGGAGTTTCTAAGTTTGGTGTCACAGATGATCCATGGGAGTGGGACGCTGGTGCCCTTTTCGTGATCCCTGACCAAATGAGTTGTTCGGGCCAATCCGGTAACTTGACCAATGGATCCTGTCTGGATGGAGGAAACAAATGTATATCCTTCAAAGAAGAAAAAGGTCCGCGGTGGGGGCACACCGGTCACTTCTACGGCAGCACAGATAGGGTAGCTGGCGGTCTTCCTGCGTGCGCTTCTGGAACGGTTGGGATGAATCCTGACGCCGTTAGCTCTCCCTTTTTCAGGAAGCGAATTAATTACTCCCGAGTTCTCTTTCACTCGAGAGAGATACGCTTTAGAAATTTTGGTGACATCCGCGGATCCCTTATGGGAAAAAATGTTCTTGGGCCCGTTGGTTCACTAAAATTTATCTATCCCGATTTCTTGCGAGAGGTGACCCCATTTCCGGCCCTCAGAGAATCTGGGATTATCCCATTTGATATTAGCTTCTAAAGAGTTAATATGATTTTAGAATGGACACTAAAAAGCGCATAACACTTCTTGCTCTATGCCTGGCATCTTCGCCAGCATGGAGCTCAAATTTTGGGCTTAACTTTTCTGCAGGAATTCCGCTGCTGACGACTGATCTCGGCAGCGGGTACACACCCGGCTTAGGTGCGAAAACTTTTACGGAAATTGAGGTCACCAGAAACTTAGGCGACCTTCCCTTGACCTGGGGTGTTTATTTCCAAGGTTTTTTCATAAGTGACTTCGGTCAACTTCCTTATAGTTCGAGCGGCATTTCAATTAGTTACTTCCCGTTCGGACTATCGCTCGATTCGGTCAATCAATCATTGAAGTCTGGCGCGCAAACTCAGAAAAGGCGTATAGCTGCTTTTTTCAACGCCAAGCTGGGGCTAGCCTCACTCAACCTCAGGGAGAAAACTGGCGCACAAACAAACATAGGAGCTTCTGGCCTGTCTTATTCGGTTGCGGCTGGTGTGGAGTTTCCAATATCTAACTCCTTAGCGATCGGGCCTCAGATGCAGTTTCTGACCACGATTCTACTAAAAGATTACAGCGATAATGCCATCAGCTTGAGTGGTTACAACTTTGGAGCCCAGTTTCGCTATCTGCTAGATTGATGAATTAGATTTATGAATTAGATTGATGAATCTATTGCGCGTGAGCGAATCGTTGAGCTTGGAATGTCAGAAGTATCGACTCTCTGAACTTTACTAAGATCAAGTTGAGCAAAGTTTTGAATCAATTGGCCCGTTTTGAAAGCACGAAGCTCCCCCAAACAAGACTTTATACGACGATCTTGAGACCGGTTGAATTTACGCCCTTGCTCCAAAGCTTTTGCCAATAACTGCTGTACTTCTATATTACAAACCGTGTCGAAATACATAAAGGCCATACTCAATTTATCTGAATCAATGCGATGAGATCGCATCAGCTTAAACACCGCTTCGTCAAGTCGAGCACACACATCCATAAATGTGAGATCTTTAACAATCACAAAAAATTCCTTGTCGCTCTTTTGAGCCATATAAAAGTGAGTGCCCTCCAGATGCCTGTGAAGAGCGCGCTGGAAGTCATCCAAGAGATTCCAATGTTCCAACTGAACACTTCCAAAGAACCAAACCTGAGGTTGAGCCTTTCCAATATCATTCAAGCCCCGAGACCAGTTGTGAACGCATTTGTTAAAATATTCCTGAGTGACTAAAGATTTTCCTCTATCGACCCATTGGCTTTCCAATTGATTAGTTTTGTCGAAACCCTGTAAGAAATCATCGATCTTGAGATAGATCTTCGTTTCTAAATCTGAAAGTTTTTCTTCTTGCACCGTCTTGAATGAGAATTTTTTTCCTCCCCTCAAAAACTCCAGAAAGTCCCCAACATACAACAGGAAATTATGACTCATCTTCTGGCGAGATCTACGACCCAGCCATGCAGCAAAAACAAACAATCCGGAGATGGCGAGCATGACCAAAGCCCTCGTCCAAGCTTCCGCCCATAGACCATCAACGGACCTAACGGCAACGACTTCAAGATTGCTATTTGATAGTTTTTTGAATGAGACTAGATTTCTGGATGAACTCAAAAGCACCAATGGATTACCCGAGCTCAAATCAGATATGCTATCAAGGTTCTCAAACCAAGTCTTTGATTCTTGCTTCAGGCGTAGTCGCGGTAGCAAACTAACCGCTAGATCTAGATCCGGGTCATTGTCCGACTTTTGGGAGATCAATTCGTTCTTTCCGTTAAAAACAAACAAATTTACATTGGTATATTTAGCTAGAGTTGCCTCGAAAGGCTTAGCGCTCTCAACTTCCACCTTGATCATTTGGGTTGGTCTGGCATCAAAAGTGACCCAAAGAAAAGCCTCTCCTTTAGGGATAGGACTAAAGTTCATCTTGCCCAGATCTTCATCTCCTATATTTTCAAACTGAGACAACTGTGTTCTCACATCACGCACATCGCGGGAAACTGAGTCCTGCAAACTAGAGCTCACATTCAATAGCTCACTCTCTGCATTCTCGAGATCAGCATGGAGTTCTACACTTGCATAAGACAGAACCAAAAGGGCACAAAGCCCCAGCAAGATTGTTGATCCATTTAAATTTCTAGAAGTCCATTTCTTCACAATTAGCTAACCCTCTTCCCAATGCGTCACTAGGCATTAGAGGCTTCTATTCTAACAAAGCAATGCTGATAGGTTCTGCCAATAAAATGACAAATGGATTAGGGATCTCTAAGCTTAACTTTAAGTGGGTCTGGACTAGAGGTCGCAAAAGCGGGCTCTCGCTGCAACAGACGCTCATCCTCGGCAATGTTCTTAGGAAGCGGTCTGCCGGCTTTCTGATAGGCTTCGACGAGATATTCTCGAGTGCGAGGCTGCTGTGGGTCCAGCTCTAAGGCTCGCTCCCAATGCCTTATGGATTCTTCTACCCTGCCCTCTTTGTGAGCAATGGTCCCTTTCAAGCTATGAGCTTGAGGTTGATATTCATCCATCTCTAATAATCTAGTTACCAATTGTTTGGCTCCATCGAAATCACTTCGACTCACTCGATCTTGTGCCCTTGCGAGAAGTGCTGCCTTAATCTCAGTACGTTTTTCATCTTGCGGATAAAAGGCTCTTTTGGCAAAGCGCTCTGAAAACACGGTGTCTTTGTAGACATCCAATGTTCTATTTAATGTCTCAAGTTTGGCCTGAGTGTTTATCTGACCTTCGCGAATTTGTAGATTTAGAGACTTTTCCATCAAGGCAAACTTTTCTTGTTCTTGCTGAATGCGAATCTTCTCTAGCTCCTCTTGCTCACGCTTAATTCGGGCTAACATCTTCTCAGTAAAGTCTTCAACTTCCTTTACCGATGCCGGACCACGATCCGTACTTTCTACGGGTTCAAGGACTAAGTGAATCTTAGAAGTTGAGCCTGGATCTTTGGAAACATAGTGACGCTGGGTTTTAAATCCTTCTTTAGAAGCGACCAAAACAAAACCATCACCGAAATTTGATTCATGACTAAACTCAAAAGGAGTTTGGCCAATGTTTTGTGTCGTTTGCGGTTCAACATTTTCAACAGTGAGAAC
>CAZXHL010000093.1:0-10301 GCA_964640545.1 uncultured Bacteriovorax sp.
GCCTTTCTTTCTCTCTTCAATTAATGGCAGGTGGCGCTAAGCCTCCGATTTATGAAGAAGGAGACAACTCGATTCGCGGGACGGGGTATTCTACTGGGTGCACCGACCGTGATTTGGAGAGAGCTCATTCAAGATATCATAGAGATATGATTTTAGATGCACGAGAAAACCCTACAAAATATGCAGAGTTCATTACGTTTCTATTGCCGGCAAATCGTGGCAATACCGTTCAAGTATCGCGAGACGGAATGGACCTTCTAGTTAACGTAGGAATGCGCTTAGGTCGTTGTGATGAAGTGTCTGAAAACAACTATCAACCCGTCATTTTCCCCGTCTCGGATATGGATGGCGTGGTGGCCTTTAGGAAAAAAGGCATTTTTGGTGGTTCTAGTGCTTATGAAGAAAAGTACTCTCAGCAAACTGAAAGCTACAAGCGCGTAGGGGTAGCTCAGGTTGTAATGCCGTTAGCAGAGCTCTTAAGCAACGATGAGGTTTTTGAACTGCGAGAAGGCGGAATTGTTGATCTTGAGCTTTGGGTCTTTCACGGCGTGAATAGGGAGTCAGAGGCAAAGTCTTTTGGTAATGTGCATAACAATCGTTGGATCTATAGCATGGATCGAGATCGTATCCCTTCCATGAGAAGAGTTCGAAAGATTGATCCATTCTTAGTGATACGATTTCAAATTTCAATGAATTCAAACGGTAAGTTGATGACTCGTGCCTTACGTTTTGGACTCGAAAAAGAAAATTGAGCTCAGTCTTTTAAAATATCGTCTAATTTTTAGACACCCTGTTGGCGGTCTTTGTCGGCCGTCCCTCTTAGCACTCATCTCTTCCCGTTGGGCCATTGGCCTGTATCAAAAAAGGTCAATTAAAACAGTTTCTTACGCCTATTTATCCGGCTTGGAGGTCTTGGCACGCCTGCTGCAATATCACTACTCAGAGAGTTGATTTTAGTTCTGAAAGGTATTGTGGATATGTTATTGAAGTCAAAAAATTGCAAACTGTTTGTTTTGGGTGCATTGCTAAGCACCGCCAGCACCTTAAGTGTCGCAGGTTCTTTGTCTCATTCTTGGGGACACTTGTCGAAGTACGGAGTCGAAGCTGAAAAAGCTTGGTCTTTAGTAAAAGACAAATGCTCTACTTCTGGAGTTACTGTGGCCGTAGTCGATACAGGCGTAGACAGTAGTCACCCTGATCTGAAGAATTCTCTTTGGGTGAATACGAAAGAACTGTACGGAAAGCCGGGAGTTGATGATGACGGAAACGGATTCATTGATGATGTGCACGGATGGGACTTTGTCACTCGTTCTGGAAAAATTATAGATAACAACAATCATGGCACTCACATCGCAGGAATCATTGGAGCCCGAGCAGGATCTTCGACGGGTTACAGCGGAATTTGTCCTGGTGTAAAAATCATGTCTTTAAGATATTACGACAAAAACGCTTCTGGAGTTCAAAACCTTAAAAATACGGTAAGAGCTTTAGAGTATGCAGTTTCTCAAGGCGCAGACATCATCAACTATTCTGGTGGTGGCGCTGAATTCTCAAGAGCTGAAATGATGGCTCTTAAAAAGGCCGAAGAAAAGGGGATTCTCGTTGTTGCTGCAGCTGGAAATGAGCGTAGCAACTCAGACGTGAATCTTTACTTCCCAGCGGCTTACGACTTGAACAATATTCTTTCGATCACGGCGATCAATGCTGAAGGTAATGTGCTTCCTTCCTCAAATTGGGGGATTAAGAAGGTTCAGATCGCAGCTCCAGGAAATTCGATTCTTTCGACTCTTCCAGGCGGATCTTATGGAACAATGACGGGAACGTCTCAAGCTACGGCATTCGTTTCTGGAATCGCTGCTTTGATGTTGTCGGTGAATAAGTCACTGAAAGTCTCTGATATCAAGAGGCGCATCGTAGACACAGCAGTTCGTCACAAGCAACTCGTTGGTAAGACTCAGTTCGGTGCCACGGCAAATGCTCATAGAGCTGTCCTTGCTGCTGAAAACAAAGCTTACGAAGAACGAATGAAACCAGTTCAGAAAACAATCAAGGCTCGCCGACTTGCTGGTGATGAAAAAAACCAACAAGCTTCTCTTTCCAAAAAGACTCAGAAGCGCATTACGGCGAGACCAAATCCAAAGACTACGGCTCGTACAAATGGAAGCCTGCTTTGGGATACGATCTTGCCTAGGTCCAATTAAGACCGGCGCACAAATTCAGGAAATCTTCTCAGCCACAAGCCGAGAATTAAATCCACTCTCTGGTCTCGTCATGTCCTAGCAAGGATATGACGAGATCGCTTCGTTTTAGGAGCCCCCGATTTTTCTCAAGAGTGGCTCGATCCATAAGCCCCAGGACATATCCGCCAAACCCGCCTCCACTAAGTTTTGTCGCTTTTGCCCCCATGGCTTCGAGTTCGTCACACGTGGATTGAATTTCAGGGGTATGACATGGAAGTAGCTTTAGGGACTGGGCATTCGAGCGCAAAGCCTCAATCAGGGCTTCGGTATCACCGTCCTTTAATGCTTGTATCATCTGATTTACAGCTTCCCGAATTCCAACAACCGCTTCGCCCCATCTCTGATGTGCCATACAGCTTTTGATGCCTTCCGAGGTTTTGTGTCTGCTTTGGCTGTCACGAAGTAGCCAGTAATAACCCTCAAAGTTCTGATGAAGTTCTAGGTTCTCAATTGAGATTGGTTGATTCTGAAATACAATTGGCGCTTCATAGGCAATACAGGCAGGATCAACTCCGGAAGATCTTCCATGAAAAAAATCTTCCGCCTTTCGTGCGATTTCGAATCGATGAAATTTGTCTACTTGTGGAGATAGTCTCTTAGCAAGTTCTACGCAAAGCGCAGCACTCGACCCAAAACCAGCACCGAGTGGAATCTCAGAATATATTTGAGGGAGCTGGTCTTCGCTGATCCAGAGGCCAATTCGTTCAGCAACGGCGATAAAATTGGTTTTTTGCTCTTCGCTAAGCTCTACGTTGGCCTTTTCGGCGTCAACCAGTTTTAAACGTAAATTAGACAGAGGGTAGGCAATGCATGGTGCACCTTCAAGAACGGCATATTCACCTCCAACAATAAACTTACCGCATGAGCCGGTTTTCGTATCCGTCATGTGCTAGCGATTCGAAGTCCTATGATCAGCATGAGAGTCCAAAACATTCTTAGAAGTGCCGCGGTCTTTAAATTATATTTTTTAAGAATGTAGATCGATGCGAGTCCGGCGATATAAACCACAATAAAAGCTGAGATGTGTTGGAAGGCAACCCCGCAAACTAGAGCTTCTAACAAGACTACATTGTTGGAACCCCATTGGCTTTGTAGATATCCACGTGAAAAAAGTTCAATGGCATAAGCTGACAAAGCGAGTGGAACGATAGCAAGTAATGGAAAGCTTCCGAAAAATTCGCTCAAGGCGCCAGGACTTGAATACAGGGTCGGGTCGACCTTGAGAAGGGTTACCATAAGCATGCCGGTTGGGATGAGAAGCGCTAATGAAAGGAAATAAGCTGTTTTGACTTCCTGAGCATTTGGTTTGCTAAGAAGAGGTTTTATCTCAACGTCTAAGCTGGCAAAACCAACACAGATAAGAATGCTAATGAGGGAGAAGAGGGGAGCTCGCGACCAGAAAAGACTGGCATTCGTTCCCGAGGCGACCCAGAGGATACTTAGGCATAGAATCGCAAATACGGCTTTTGAGAGCAGATCAAGAGGATTGATTTGAAGTCCAGCGATAGATAATTTTTGGTCTCGATTTAGTGTCACAGTATTCCTCCAGAGAATCTCTCTCTAAATTATACCCTTAGTTCGAAAGTCTCAAACGGTCGCGGGTAAAGTTTTCAAAGAAGTTCCGGGCCGACTCCAGCGCGGTCTTCCCAAATCTTTGCATTGAGCCCCAAAGTGTTCATCATCGCTTGAATTTCAGTTTTGACGGGGCTGCGAGATATGAGATGCACGTTAGGGCCAGCATCGATCGTAAAATAAAAGTCTCTAGTGAGGGTTTTTTGAAGGTGCTCCACGAAGCTACGGGTGGCGTTGCTCCAATACTCAATTCCATTGGCGCGAGAAACGGCATGCATTTCGAGAGCTTCCTCTTCGAGCAATTGTCCGAAACGATGAAAGGCAGATTCGTCCGATTCAATTGATAGTAGTGCGCTTTGAAGGGCTTCAGTTCTTTGTCCGACAGATTCTAATCGTTTTGCCATAAGAGGGCTCTCGCTTGCGGCCAGATGTCCATCGGAGCTGGATGTTTTTTTCTGCTTGTCTGAAAAAATCACAACTGTATCAAAAAGCTTAGCTTCGCATTCAATTTTGCTAGCAGCTTCTTCGGTCCAAAACATATAAGGACCGTCCGTGGATCTGCAGGCCGAACCGCTGCCCCATCTGCAAAATTCACTAAATCTTCGCGGATTCTCTTTGATCCACTCTTCAGCCTTGGCTTTGTTTCTGAGGTGCCAGGCAAGGCTGGCTAAGGTGAGGGCACAAAACCCCGAAGCAGAAGAGGCAATGCCCGCCGCCGTGGGAAAGTTATTGCTGCTTGTGATTTGGATATTGGAGTCGGGATTCACACCCAAATGCTTTGCGACTACTGCGAAGTGCTTCCAAACTTTTTGGTGGTCCTTTTCGCTTGCGATCTCATGATTAAGCACAAGCGAGTAGGGGGTGGTCGAAGTGGCGATCTTGGTTCGAGTTTGCGCACGACTTAGGGTCATGCTTAACGACGCATTCAATCCCCAGTTGATTTTTTCAGGATTATTTTGGACCTTGCCCCAGTATTTTATAAAGGCAATATTGGGTGACGCTTGGGCGCAGATCTCATTCATTGAAATTTAGTTCCTTGTGCAGACACATCATATCTTTTTAATGTGAATCCGCGTTCATGAGACTCTTGAGTTAGTGCTTCGGCATTATCTGGATCGATCCAGGCCATCCAAGCATCGCCGCCGCCTGCACCGCAGCTCTTCATGGAGACAACTTTTTTGGCCTTCAGCCATTCGTCGCGGAGCTTCCTTAGATTCTGTGGCCATATATCCATATTTTCTTGCGCGGTGGCGTGTTCGTCCATCGCTTTAATCCAGTCACGATGTTCAAGAAACGCCTCTGCCGAGGTTCCCATTTTTTGAACAGAACCGGCATCTGGGTTCTTGTTCGTAATCCAATTAGTTGTGTCAGCCTTTTCGCCGCCGTGAAGAACGAAGATCTCTTTTGGGATGTCTATGGCTATCCCGCGCGGTTCGTGATTTTTTAGGTAGACAACTCCGCCCTTTAGTTGGGCCGCAAGATCAAGGCCTGAGGCTCGTGGAGATTGAGTCTTCTGAAGGGCAAGCCTCCCCGCTTGCCATTTTTGCATGAGGCTTTTCCCTTCGAAGGCCAGCTCGCAAAAACACGCCGCAATAGCACTGCTAGAGCCAAGTCCGTAGGGCACGGGCCAACTTCGCTGAAATTGAAACTCTCCGCCACCAAGATACGCAGGTGCTGCATGGGGTGATAGCAGGGTGTGCTGTGCGAGCTGAATGCTAGTTTTAAAAAAGTCGGGCACCTGACTTTGTTGGTCAAGGGGTTTTGCAGGATCCCACAAGGCCATTAACGGAGTCATGCCTTCTTGTGATCTGAGTAGATAAGCCGGGTCATCCCTTTTTGTCTGTGGCGCTTTCCAGGAGATTTTCATTTCTCCATCAACAGCTGCAGCGATGCCGACGCTGCCATTCATGACCGCCCATTCTCCAAATAGAATGAGTTTTGCGGGAGAACTTACAACTTTGTTCATCTTGCTTTCTTATGCTGAGTTTTGTGATGACTCAAATTTTGCTGTGCTGAAAGTTTTCCGCAACTGAAACGTTTGGTGCCTTCAGGAGACGTTCTGCTTCAGTTTGGCTGATGTTTTGACTCTTGATCATGGCATTTGCAACCAATTCAATCTTCGCACCGCGAGCACCTGCTGCTAGCGCTATATTTTTAGCATGAAGTTTCATGTGGCCAGCTTGGATCCCGGTTGTTGTGAGGGCTCTAAGTGCTGCCAAATTTGAAGCCAATCCAGTCGCGGTTGCTAATTGGGCCAATTTTTCAGACGTAGGATTGCCCATCATCGCTAGGGAGAATTTTGCCGTCGGGTGCAATCTTGTAATGCCGCCCACGGTTCCTAGTTGCAATGGGAGGGTGAGCTTGCCTTCGAGCAGTTGATTCTCGTCTATACGCCACTCACTCAAACTTTGATATCGGCCTTCTTGGCAGGCAAAAGCATGGAAACCTGCTTCGTTGGCTCTCCAATCATTGCCTGTCGCAATGACGACTGGATCAACTCCATTCATGATTCCTTTGTTGTGAGTTGCTGCACGATGCGGATCGTGTTTTGCGAAGACATAGGCTTCTACAATTTTCTGTGCGATTTCTCTTCCGTTGTCTTTGCCTTTTTCCGAAAGGAGCTCAGGGCGAACTTTACACGTAACAGTTGTGAGCTTTGAATCAGCGAGATTGCTGAGAATCCTTAGGCCTACGCGGGCGCCACTAATTTTCTCGACAAGTGGAGCTACTTTTTCACAGGCTGTGTTGATCAGATTTGCGCCCATCGCTTCCCTCGTATCGATGAGAAGATGCAGAGTCATGAAGGGGATTTCAGCTTCAGGAAAAGATTTCACTTCCATCCCCTTAGTTCCGCCGCCGCGTTCTACAAGGCGAGGGTGCAGTTGGTTACATAGGGAAATGATTTGATCTTTATTGTGTAGCAAGGCTTCGGAAACCTCGTCCATTTTTTCAGGAGCGACGTCTAGAATTTGAATCTGACCAATCATGTATCCTGGAGTGATCGTGCTTCTGAAGCCGCCGGATTCTTTGATCCATTTGCAGGCATTGCTTGATGCCGCAATGACAGAGCTTTCTTCCACGGCAAAGGGAACTATATACTCATGATCGTTCAACAAAACATTTGTCACGATTCCGAACGGCAGTGAAAAGCTTCCGATGGAATTTTCCACGAATAAATCTGAGAGTTCAAAGGGAAGGGAGTTGTCGTTGGCAAGCAACTCTAGTGCTTCCGCGTCTAGGTCAAAACATTCCGTTAAGCGTTTTAATCTCTCTGACCTGTCTAGCTTGTAGAAGCCGGAAAAAAGGCCCTCTTTGATTTTGTTGTTAGCCATTGATCTTCAACTTTCTAAGGCTTGCCGGATTCTTTGATCCCGTGCAGAGCATCGCAATCTTGAAAGCTTCAAGATGGGTCGTGTAAAAATTTTCTAGAGCTTCTTCACCCAGCTGGGCAGCTTTGAAGAAGGGGAGGGCCATCCCTGCTAAGTCGGCTCCGACAAAAACAGCTTTGGCAGCATCGAGTCCCGAGCGTATTCCGCCAGAGGCAAAGACTTTCGTCGTTTTGTTGGCTGCATTTACGCAGTTCTCTAGAGCGTCCACACTGGGAATTCCCCAGTTTTTGAAGGTCTCGCCAAGCGGCTTTCTGGTTTCTGACCGAAGTCCTTCTATGAGACCCCAGTGTGTTCCACCTAGGCCAGCGGAATCGAGGGCATCAACCCCCGCTTCAATAGCTTGCTTGCAGCTTAGCGGATCTAACCCGCAACCTGTTTCTTTTAGAATGAGTGGAACACTAATGGCTTTTTTAAGTTCAGCGATTTTGCTTACCAAACCTGAGAAGTTGCGATCGCCCTCTGCTTGAATCGCCTCTTGCAAAACGTTGGCGTGAAGAATGAGTGCTTGCGCCTCAAGCTTGTCGATAAGCCATTTGCAGTCATCAACACCAACGCCGTAGTTCAATTGCACCGCTCCGATGTTGGCGAACAAAACGGCGTTGGGTGCTTCTTTTCGAATTTGAAAGCTGGAGCTTTCTCTGTTTTCGAGGAGCACACGTTGAGAGCCCACACCCATAGCTAGGCCATACTTTTCGGCAAGTTTTGCAAGTCGAAAGTTGATAAGATCGCCGTCTGGATTGCCGCCCGTCATGCTAGAAATCAAAAAGGGAGAGCTGAGGCGATGGCCCCAAAGTTCAACAGTGGTCTCAATGTTGGCAAAATTCAAGTCAGGAAGAGCACGGTGCGGAAGCTGTATTTGGTTCCATCCCGCTGTCACCTCCGACTCAACCGAGGAGTTGAGGCAGAGATCAATGTGATCTTGCTTTCTCGATAGAGTGCTTGAATTTGAGTTGCTGTCTTTCATTGTGCCAATTTTTACCCATGCTTTTCGTAGCTGATTTATGCCTATAATCTCAAGCGAAATAAGGATTTACGCAGTGGAGCTTAGCATTTGTCGAACGCTCTAAGGTGAATGAGCCTCGAAGTGGGCTAAACTCTCTATATAACACTACTTAATATCAGTTTAGTGGACCGCTGAGGGTGACAATCGTCTTTCTCAGATCTTCCGTTCGAACCTTTTGAAACTGACACGTCCTTCTCGATTTGAGGTCCGGCCTAAAGCCTGCTTCTCCGTCTAATATTTCAAGGGCAAGGTTGAGTTTGTGTGCGTCAATCTTTTTTGAGGGATTGGGCGCTTTGGTAGCCATTCGGTGTAGCAGATCAATCAAATTCATTTCGGTGCCGAAGTAGTCTCGACGGCGGTTTGCGGTGGGATGTTTGCTCACAAGTTCGTGCTTAAGCAGTTCTTGAATCGTTATGGACACCAAAGCGGGAGAAATCCCTAGAGCTTTACAAATATCTTTGGCGCAGGCTGGTTCTGGACATAGGTGTAAGAAGGCCCATGTGGCGCCAATGACTCTTTTAATTCCCCATTTCTCCGTGACTTGGCTTGCGACTTCACAAACGTGGTGAATCGCCTCATAGTTTCCTGGGCTAAAGTCTAGCTCGCCAGCGGGAAGGGTCCCTTCGGCCATATCAAACTGTCGATTTACTTGAAGCAATTTGTCGGGCATGTTCTTATCCTCTTCGAGTTGTTGGGGGCAGTAAAACAAAATGTGGGTTAATGTCCGCTTCGATCTTGTTTAATAAACACTAAACTAGATTTTATTGCAAGCCCTAAAACTTCTAATGCTGACCGGCAACATCTTGCGCGTCGCATAACAATTTTTGGGATTCTCTTCGGGATCCTAAATTTTTTCCGTTCTTCGTGGGTGACAAGAAAGGGCGAGTTGGTATAGTCACGGCCTATCGTTTTGAGCCCAGAGGGTTTTTCCTTGTGGAATTCGTTCAAAATGAGAATTAGGTTCGATCTGTTCAAAAGTATCTGTAAGTAAAAAAATGCAGGGGATTTCTGCAAAAGATAGAGACAGAGAGATCACTGCATAGAAATTAAGGAGAGCTATATAATGGCAAAGGAAAAATTTAACCGCGATAAGCCCCACGTTAACATCGGTACTGTCGGACACGTCGACCATGGGAAGACAACACTGACAGCTGCCATTACTAAAGTCTTGGCTGAAACAAGCGGAGGCGAGTTCAAGGGTTACGATCAGATCGATAACGCTCCTGAAGAAAAAGCTCGTGGTATCACTATTAATACTTCTCACGTTGAGTATCAGACGGCTAACCGCCACTACGCTCACGTTGATTGCCCGGGTCACGCCGACTACGTAAAAAACATGATCACTGGTGCGGCTCAGATGGACGGAGGTATTCTTGTAGAATCTGCGGCTGACGGCCCAATGCCTCAAACTCGCGAGCACATTCTTTTGGCTCGTCAGGTTGGCGTACCTGCTCTTGTTGTTTTCATGAACAAGTGCGACCAGGTGGACGACGCGGAATTGCTTGACCTTGTTGAGCTTGAAATCCGTGAATTGCTTTCTAAGTATGAGTTCCCGGGAGACGATATTCCTATCACTCGCGGTTCTGCTCTTAAGGCTCTTGAAGGCGACCAAAGTGAAATTGGAGCTCCGGCGATCTTGAAGCTTATGGAGACTGTAGATTCTTACATCCCTCTTCCTGAGCGTCCAAAAGACAAGCCATTCTTGATGCCAGTTGAGGACGTGTTCTCAATCTCTGGTCGTGGTACAGTTGTTACTGGCCGTGTAGAGCGTGGAATTGTTAACGTTGGTGACGAAATTGAAATCGTTGGTATTCGTCCAACGACTAAAACAACTTGTACTGGTGTTGAGATGTTCCGTAAGCTTCTTGACTCTGGTGAAGCTGGTGACAACATCGGTGCTCTTCTTCGTGGTACGAAGAAAGAGGACGTTGAGCGTGGCCAAGTTCTTTGTAAGCCAGGTTCAGTTAAGCCTCACAAAAAGTTCAAAGCTGAAGCTTACATTCTTAAAAAAGAAGAAGGCGGACGTCACACGGCGTTCTTCAATGGCTACCGTCCTCAGTTCTCCTTCCGTACCACTGACGTGACTGGAACCATCCA
>CAZXHL010000094.1:0-10262 GCA_964640545.1 uncultured Bacteriovorax sp.
ACAACATTATCGAGCTTACTTCCCTGATCAACCTCCAGGGCCCCTCTCCCGGAATACTTCCCATCGCACTTAAGATTCTTGATGGTGGCGTTCTCTAGCCCTGCATTTTTCATTTTCATGCAGTCAGAAGATCCTGTCATCTTGCCATCAAAAACAACTTTTTTTGCGTTCTTTGATTTGCCTTTTACAGTGGCTCCCTCGGGAATATTTTCAGCTGGATATCTTCCCGGATCAAGAACGATGTTTGCGTTCTTGATGCCTGCATTGTTCATAACTTTCTTTGCTTTACCCAGGGTTCGAAAGGGCCCATCTGAACTATTCGGGAGATCGTCTGATCCTGCGGGACTAAGCCTAATTGTAGTCTTAGCGGATGTCTTTTGATCTTTGCCATTGGTATTCGCTTTTCCATTACCTTTATTCTTGCCGTTGCCTTTAGCTTTGCCTTTTCCCTTGCCCTTAGCCTTGCCTTTGTTAGCTCCTTTAGCATTTTTTCGCTTGTCCGACTTAAAAGCTCCCCTGCCGCTCGAATCAACAGTATCTAAGCCAGCTCCCGAGTCCCCCCCTTCAACTAGGTTCGAATCAAAGGACTCTGAAGAATATTCAGAGTCATATTCTTCGCTCAGGACTGCTCTAGAAAATCTAGACGCATCTCCTAAGCCATCTCCGTCTCCGTCTCCGTCTCCGTCTCCGTCTTCGTCTTCATCTTCGTCTCCAGAAGCATCTCCATCTCCGGAACCATCTCCATCTCCGGAACCATCGTCCGGATCACCGTTTTTGTAGCTTGCGAGGATCTGAGATTTCAAAAGCTCAAGTGCACTATTGGCACTCTTGAGCAGTTTCTTGTCTTCAGTTTTCTCATTTTCTTTAACAAGTCTTAAAACCCGATTGATTTCTTTAACGACCTCTTTTTTTCTCGATTCATCACCATCTGCTTCACGAACTAGTACCAGCATTTGATGGACAGCCCTTTTAATTTCTTTATTTTCATACGCATCCTGATGTGCCCTTAATGCGTTTAGGGTGCTTCGAATCTCAGGGTCTTTCACAGCCTGTGCATGGGCCGAAAAAACAAAAATACAAATTGAGAACGCTAGGAGTCGGAGCATCAAAGCCATTGTTTAAATTGTATCAGATCTTCAATTAAACGCTCAATGTCAATGAAGAGACAATTCAAAATACTCAAAGTTGTCTTCCACGAGATTGCCAATATTTAATCGTCGCATCCTTAGCTCCAGCACCCGAGACCTTTCTCTTTTTAAACTGCGTGCCAATAACTTTAGTCGTACTCTTAAAACTCTTCTGCTTTGCCGCACTAATTCCAAATTCTGAACCAGCCGAGCACTGATTTAATTTCTTCTGGCTTACTTTCTTAGATCGAAATCCGTTGAAATAACTTAGAAAGCCAGAGACACTATTATCTTTAACAATATTCTGAGTCGCACAATTATGATTAATGGCACTATCTACATTCGAAATGAAGTTGTGGCCGAAGTAGATTCCCTGGGTATTAGAATCTAATGAAACAGCAATCAGATCAATCCGGTCCTGCTTCTTTACCGTCTTTGTTCCAGAGCTAATATTGCTAATGACATTCTTCGTCACTTCAAACTGAACCTCAGGAAGTGCAGGCTTATCAGCAGCGAGACTATCGACATGTATAGCACCACGGGCAAAAAATGGATGGACCAAAGCGTTTTCAATAAGGTTCTGCCTGACCTTAACTTTATAAATCAATCGTGGCAAAGTGGTCTTGCCCCGAAAACGAAAGCCAGACCGACCTATAGATTGAACTGTATTGTTTCCAAATATTCCACAGTGCACATCGAACACGTTGATGGCATCGCCAAAGTTAGTCAGTCCGACGTTGCTGATAATATTATCTTCAATCTTGATAGACTGACTATCAAGCACATTGACGCCTCCATAGCCTATATCCATCAAAAAATTTCTCTTAAGCTCAACTCCCTCGGAGGCAATGACTCGAACCGCAGCACCATCAATATTAGTGAATGAATTTTTAGAAATAAGTACAAAGCTGGAGCCCTGAATCAGGATAGCACTTGAAAGATCTTCACTAGCAATCTGCTTTTTCTTGGCATCTACCTTCAAATATTTTTGACCTTCTTGATTGAATATCTTAGTGCCTTGCAGTTGATGTGCTCCCGAAAAAAATTCGAAACCTATGTTCTCTATCTTGACGTTAGCCGCGTTAACTATCGCCAACATCGGAAACACTGATTGATGAGGGTTAATAATTGGAACTTCTACGCCAACTTTATTTAGTTCCTCTTTCGAGACGTTCTTAGGTGGCAAAAGGTAGATTCCATCATTAGCCACAAAAGCAAAGTCCCCCGGGTCCTCAACAAAGGAAGGGTGGTTTGCAAAATAGAACTGGGGATTCTTAGCCAGACTTTTAAGTCCCGTCATTTTCTTATACGAATCAGGCTCAACAATACAACCACTGGTCTTTGGAGAGCTCAAACATTTTAAGACATCCAAGCTTTCTTTTGAAAGTTTGATCTCAATTTTTTTCGCATCCAATTTTGATGCAGACTGCATTTGCAACTTTTGTCTTACAGACTCCATCTGTATGACTAAGTGTATATTCTTAACTTCAAGAGGATCAATCTTTAACAACCATTGCGTTGAAGCATTCAGAGGAAGCACAATACTTCCCAATTCAAAGTTTAGAGAAAGCACTCTAGAGAGATCTTGATTTTTTGGGAATCTGGCCAATTGAGTTTTGCCACCTTTTATACTCAGAAAACTCGGCGAATTTAATCTTGAAACCCTTGAATAGAGCACGGTCTTTAATTTACTCAGCTCTTTCTCACTCCAGTTTGTAATATTCTCACTAAACATAACGCTACTTCCATTTCCGGAAATTACTGTTTGTGCATTGGGCGAGCTATGAGATTTACCCAAGATGATCGGCTGAGTGATTCGATAGTCACCCTTTTTCAAATTGATTCTAAAATCTCCATTTTTCGTTTTCGATCTAAGCTTTTCAAGAACCTTTAAGCCTCCCTCGATAGATTTCAGTGACGCCTTAGCATCTGTTCCGCTATTTCTATCTGACCCATTTTCCGGGTCGACAAATATCTCCTTGTATTTCACATCAAACCTTTTGGGTGGAATAGCAATACATACCGGAGTTTTATAGCTCGAGTTTTTGCCATCTTTAAATTTTACCAAACATTGATTGCTACATTTCGGATCTGGCTTCTTACCCTTTGTACATTGATTCACACAGGCGGCAACTCTCGAATCAAAAGCCGGATCTACCGACTCCCCACCCTCGTAGCTTTCTGAAATATGTTCATTCTTTAATGCCGAGATTTCCTCCGATACCTTTTGACGACACTCAAACGTGGTGCATTCTGATTTTTCTAAAAGCAAACTATCCAATTCTTCACTCTGACTAGAGTTGATACCTTCACTTTCACCTTCATCGGACAACGCTCCTCCCAGACCGGATTCTAAGGATCCAGAAACCTCTGAGTCTGAGATATCATAGCCTCCGCCTCCAGAACTTGCGCCATACTGACCGGAGTCATAGGCATTGCTAAGTTCTTCAGAAGTCCGATCTGTATAGGAAGGAGTCTCCTCCCTCGAATCTCGAGGATCATATTCATCAGGGTTATACCCATTAGGCTCGTCTTCTCCGCTCCCACCACCGGTTCCACCGCTACCGCCAGGAGAGCCCGAGCTAAAAGTTTGTTGTACTTGCCCTTCGAGCAATTCAAGGGCCCGACTAGCCGTTCTTAAAAGTGCTTTCTGACTCGCGTTAGTTTGCCCCGGATCTAGCTGCTCATTTTTTCTGTCTATTAGTCTTTGAGTCTGATTAATTTTTTTTAAGACACTACTCAATTGACTTGGATCCCCATCAGCCTGACGAACCAGTACCATAGTTTCATGAACTGATCTTCGAATTTCAGGATCACTATAGGCCTTTTGCTGAGCCCTTAATGCCTGTAGCGTTGTTCTAATCTGAGCATTACTAACAGCCTGAGAAAATGAGGAGACACTAAACAATAGAGTCAACGGCAGTAAAAGCTTTACGATTTTATCCATTTAGATAATTATAGTTCAAATCTGTTTATCGTGTGCAAATCGACCGGCAACTTCAGCTAAATTTAAGAAAGCAATAAATAAGAAGGAAAAATGGTCGGCGCGGCGAGATTTGAACTCACGACCCCTTGCACCCCAAGCAAGTGCGCTACCAGGCTGCGCCACGCGCCGACACAAGCCATAAGAATTATCACCCCACCCGAAATCATGCAATGATTATACGAAAACTTAACATTCTAGCTCAACGAATCTGGCACAATTGGAACATGATAAGAACAAAAGTCGCACCTGTGCTTTTTGCTGCCATGATGGCCCTCCTCCCGTTTGGAGCTACTGCTAATGATGGAACCCCATCTCCATGCCACGCAAACTCCACCACAGATACCCCCTCAAAAGACGTTCAGAACGCTTTAGATATTCTTAAGCGAGAATGTGCCCGGCAGAACAACTGCACTGCTGAACAAGAACTTGCGGCCGTAGAGAAGATACTCACGGGAGTCGCAGGAACCGTAGCTGGCGATGACGAGGGATTCTTCGCCTACCTCAAAGAGAAAATTTCGATTGGCCTAAGAGTTCTGACCGGATCTTACGATGTAGAGGACCCGCATTCGATTCCTAGCGGCAACACTAGCGCTCCCCCCATCCAGCCAGCAGCTCATCACTAAGTCATTTTTGAACAATTTGGCCAATGTTTTCGATGCCTTGCAAGGTGTCGCCTTTGCGGTGAAGTTGTCTCTATCATCGATTGCACCCCGGCCCCTACGACCATACATTGGGGCCCATGAAAAAGACAATGTTGATTGCTACCACCATCATCTTCCTTGCCACAAACACTAATGCCATTGCCAAGGGATCTGCCCCCCATGAAGTGGCCCACTACCAAGAGAGATCTCTTGAACGCCTCTCTTCCCGAGCAGGAGTTTATCCTGAATCACTAGAAGGATTCTACTCATCACTGCAAAGCCGTCCAAGATTGCAATTCAACGAATTGACCTGTCTCCAATACTTAGACAATAGCGACCGCAATGCCTTCCTCAACTGCATGGCCCAGCTAGGAAAAACCTCACTAACTGCTGAAATGGGAAAACAGCTTTTCTTAAAACGTGCCGAACTCCTGCAAGAAAGCTCCACGAGAGAAAACGTTCAAAATCTTGCCTTGATCGGATTCGTAGAAGATCTCGTCAGAGACAACCTTAGAAGCAAAGGTCACTCCGCCACTTGGATCACTCGCCAAGGCTACCAAAGATACAACAATAAAAATGATTTCCAATTCAAAGACGGTGATGTTGTCATCGGCCTTGGAAACTCTTCCATCAGCTCCATGATCTCACAAATCAACAATACCCCAAGTCGCTACTCACACGCTTTTATCGTCAGGGTTCGAAATGGCAAAATGACAACTGTTGAGTCACTCATTGAAACAGGAGTTGAGGAATTTCCTCTACAACACTTGCTCGACGACCCCTACAACCAACTCACAGTTTTGCGCTGGAAGTCCTCCGCAAATCGAGCCACGATCACACGCGCCGCATCCGACTGGGCTCTCGCTGCAGCCAAAAGAAAAGCGCCT
Source organism: uncultured Bacteriovorax sp. (assembly GCA_964640545.1). Lineage (GTDB taxonomy): Bacteria > Bdellovibrionota > UBA2428 > UBA2428 > UBA2428 > JBGSZX01. The sequence continues at coordinate 5,642 of CAZXHL010000094.1, forward strand.
TATGATATCGAGATGGACTTTGATGAAGACTACGCCATCTATTGCAGCGAACTCATTGTTAAAGCCTATGCTCACGCCACTGGGATGAATCCGAGAGAGATTTTAAATGATTTCTCTACAGTAAAATCAAAAAAAGCTTTTGAATTTGCCCAAAACCTTGGCGTCGAAAAAGAAGTCTACGCATCTCCAGGAGATATCTTCAACTCCCCCTACTTTGAAGTCGTTGCTGAATATCGCAAACCAGGCGACCTCATGAAAGCTTGGGAGCTATACCTCATGGGAGATCTATTCTTCGAGCGCATTGAGCAAGGTTACCAAGTCTTTCCAGATCCACTCTACACAGGACTTCCAATTGCAGTATGGATCGCACAATTGCTACCAAGCATTTTCCATGAAGACGCAAGATTGATCCCCAAGAGCATCGGCCCCTGGGCTATGTCAATCATGGCTACAGCCGAGTTAAAAATTTACAACATTGCCATGAAAGCCTTTACCGACAACAATGGCGGCAGTCGAAGCCTTTTGACTCATAGCCCATGGGCCGTTCAAGGCATCTTTGAATATGAAATGGATCGTCACATCACACTTCGAAGTTCGTTTCATATTCCTAAAAAGAAAGAGAAAAGACCTGGCCCCCCACACCGTCGTAGATAATTTTATAGAATTCTTTAGCGAGAGGCTTCCGACAATAATTGTTGGAAGCTTTTTTGTTTCAGGAGCCAATTTTTCAACTTCTCCGCAATGATCGCGTGCCCCTCTTTGTTGGGGTGCAGAAGGTCGGAAAGATTGTATTCTTCCTTCTGCGCGACGCCTTCGAGAACAAACGGGTACAGCGGTATCTGAAACTTTTTGGCGAGTGCCGGGAAAGTTGCCTCAAATTCCAGGCGATATTTCTTGTCAAAATTCGTTGGCAATTTGATCCCCAATAGAAATACTTTCATTCCTAGACCTTGAGATTTCTCGATGATTTTGGAAAGGGAATCCTTCATCGCCACAACAGAGTTTTGCCTCAATCCATCGTTGGCCCCCAGCTCAAGCAAGATAGCGTCGAAAGGGCCAGATCTCCTGATCACCCAATCCATGCGCTGCAAACCCTGCTTAGCGGTATCGCCACTCACACCCGCGTTAACGATGGTCACCAGATGGCCTTCTTGCACCAAAAGCTTTTCGAGTTGCATGGGAAAGCTCAAACCCTGATCAATGCGATACCCAGCCGAAAGAGAATCTCCTAACGCCAGAATTCGGAGATTCTTTGACTCTGGTGATTTCACACTATTTACATTTGAATCAATTTTATTTGCGAACACAACTGGCATGCGCGCCGCACTCAGGGCTAATATGCTCAACATGCTCGAGCTCAATAATGTCGTTAAAAGTTTTTTCACTCCATCTCCTATCGAGGTTTTAAGAGATGTTTCTATGAAGGTGGACAAAGGTCAATGGGTTTCTTTGATGGGCCCGTCAGGAAGCGGAAAAAGCACGCTTTTATCACTCATCGCAGCACTCGATACACCCACCTCTGGCAAGGTGATCATCAATCAACAAGATATTGCTGAACTTAGTGAAGAAGAAAGAGCCAATTTCAGAGCCAAACAGCTTGGCTTTATTTTTCAGAGCTTTCGGCTCATCCCTCATCTCAATATTATAGAAAACGTCCTATTGCCGTCACGCATTTTGGATCAGGACCCCAGCTCTTCAAGAGAGCGAGCGAAGTCCTTGCTTGAAGAAGTGGGACTCAAAGACCGCATGACCCACACCCCAGGACAACTTTCTGGAGGCGAACAACAGCGTGTGGCGATCGCCCGAGCCTTCCTCACCAAACCAACCCTACTCCTTGCCGATGAACCCACCGGAAATCTTGATGAAGACAATTCCGAAACGGTGCTCAACATGCTTGAGAAATTAAAAACAACAGAAAACTGCACGATGGTAGTCGTCAGCCATGACCCCGAGGTCGCAAAACGGGCCGATAGAGAATTCGTATTATCTCGCGGCGTCTTGAACGAAGTCTCTACCTCTAAATAGGAAAAATCCGAGTGAATGACTTTAGCAAATTTTGGATCGTCTCCGAACTCAAGCGCAGGAGTGTTTGGATACTTGGCTTACTGGTCACATTAGGGATCGCAGGCCTTGTATTCGTCGATCTCTTTTCTCAAAGACTATCAGAGACCGCATCACGTGATACTCGTAAATTTCTAAGTGCTGACTACACCGTCAGTAGCTGGGAGGGCTTCAACCCTGATCTACTCACGAAGCTAGAAGAGCTAGTCCCTAGAAGCGACACTATACTTTCTCAAACCTTGATTGCGTCGATGCAAGCCGAATCGGGACAGGTGAGTGCCATTAGCCTAGGTTCCTATGAGGGGGCTTATCCTTTCTATGGAGACTGGAAGACAAGTTCTGATTTTAAAATTTCTGATCTTGGAGCCAATGAACTTTTTCTTGATGAAAGCGCAAAAAGCAAAGGCTTCAAAATAGGCGATCAAATCAAACTTGGTAGCCAACTGTTCAAACTCAAAGACTTTGTAGAACTCGAACCAGAAGCCGTCAGCCTATTTCGTGCGGGGCAGTTCAAAGTTTGGATTCGATACGATGACCTTAAGCCCACTGGACTCAGTGGCCCCGGCAGTCGAGTGAGAAGCCGTGCCTTTCTCAAGGCCCCCAACACAGATTCCAAATTGTTTCGTGAAAAATTCCGAGAAGTTTTCAAAGATCCCAATTTGCGCCTTAGAAGTGCGGATCAAAGCAATGCGCAAGCTCAAAAAACTGTGGCCGTTCTTCGATCTTATCTATCCTTCGTTTCACTCTGCGCCACACTTTTAGGAATTGTGGGTCTATTTTTTATGTTCGTAAGCGATCTCCAAAAAAGATTGCCCTCCTACCTCACCTTGCGCTGCCTAGGACTAGACAACAAGGGCCTCATTCAGGCGACAGTGATTCCCGTATTGATCAGCGCCTTGATTGGATCGACCTGTGGATATTTTCTAGGTTCCTGGGCAGAACACCAGCTCAGCATCATTGCCGCCAAACAGCTCAAGATCGATCTGGCTACTCCATATTCCTATCTGCAATCCTACGGACTTGCTCTTCTCACAAGCCTGCTTGCCTTAGCGCCCGTTCTTTTCTTTCCAATCAAAGCCCTCTTGCGCACGCCGACTCAAGCCTTGTTTTCCAGTGTAGACTCCGGCAACAATCTTAGTCGCAGCTTCGATCGTCCTGCGGTTGTCACATGTCTGGTCCTGACTTTTATTCTTAGCCTCATCACGACACAAAACCTTCAACTTTCAGCCTTTGGATTTCTTGGAGTGATTGGCGGCCTCGCCTTGCTAAGCGCGCTGCTCTGGGGCTTTATCAAACTTCTACAAAAACTCTTATCTGCTGAAACACTAAAAGGCTTTTCAGTTTTCTACCTCATTCAATCATTCACTCAGAAAATTTCTCAAACTTTTGTATGGGTGTTGAGCATTTCTTTTAGTTTGTTCTTCCTCAGTCTTGGACTTTTGCTTGCCACTTCGATACACGGACAGATTGATAAAGCTAGTAATGGCAATGCCCCCAACGTCCTCACCCTTGGACTAACCCAAAGCGATTTTGATGAGCACTCAGAAAATTTTCCGGAGCAAACGGAATGGGTCCCCTATCTTCAATCACGATTGTTTGAAGTTGACGGTAGCCCGATCGAAGAGGTCAACAAGAAACAAAGTGAGAACATTGATGAAGAAGGCGGAGGCCCTCAACTCCGGGAATATTTTGTGAACATCAGATCATCGGGAGATTTATTCGAAGGTGAAAAACTCTCCGATGGCACCTCACTCTTTGGGGCCACACCGAACAGCGAAGCCGGGATGCTTCACGCTTCCCTAGAAAGCAAATTCGCTGAACGCATGGAGCTTGACGAAGTCGGCAAAACCTTTGTTTTAGATATCGCCGGAGTGAAACTTAAGGCCGTGGTTTCCAGCCTTCGACAGGTTCAATGGTTTCAGTTCAGGCCGAATTTCTTCATCGTGCTCTCGAAGCAAGAACTTGAAGGAGCTCCTCTTTCCTACACAGCCCTAAGCACGGTACCTCCAGACCAGATTGAAGGACTGCAAGAAAAGATTGTAAGGCTCATCCCTCACGCCAGTCCGCTCGACCTCACACAAACGGGCAAGCAAATCCAAGGACTCCTCGACAAACTGCTACTGACGATCGAATCCTCCAGCCTTTTTCTTTTCTTTGCAGCATTACTTGTGATTGCTTCAGTATCTTGGGCCAAACGCGGAGAGAAGACCTCCGAATTTGCCCTACTCAAGTGCCTCGGCCTAAGTCGGCGTTCACTTTACTTCCAACTCGTTGGAGAAATATTGTTGAGTGTAGGTTTCGCCTGGTTGTTAACCTGGATTTTGGTTTTTCCCGCAGGACAGATCATGTCGCAAAGGTTTCTAGATGCAGACCTTATGTTCCCGCCCTTAAACCTTATGGCGGGTTATTTTTTCGTGCTTAGCTTTGCGTGTATCGCGATCTATATGTTGGTGAATCAATCACTCACGAGAAAAAGTGCAAAAGAGCTCTTTCAAGAAGACTCTCTTTAGAAGTTAACTGTGCGCGCTAAAGTGTTGTAAAAAACGTGATCCAAATATCA
>CAZXHL010000095.1:0-4120 GCA_964640545.1 uncultured Bacteriovorax sp.
AGCATTCAAAAGAAAGTTAGCCTTAACCTGGAACATCTGGACAACAAAGCAGAGTTTCCGTGGGGATTCAGAGAGATCATCCGCATCAGGCTTGATCGCTTCATGACCCAGATGGACGATCCCGAAAAAACTTACCACTTCATTGGCCGCAACTCCCTTCCCCAAAAAGCCAACACACACCGGGTTTATCATGTCCACCTTTTCACGTGGATCCAAACCAATTTAGCCAAGAACCCCAATGCGGCGATTCGCCCCATATTCAAGGCTTTTTTGCTAACCGTTGATAAGACAGGTATTCTTACATGTAAGCCCTTAGCTTGGGATGAGGCACTTCCACCTCCGACGCCGAGGTAACGGATTGAGACATGAAAAGAACTTTATTTGCTTTTGTTTTTCTTAGCTCAGTTATCAGCAGCAAATCTCTGCACGCCGACCCTCTGAATAATTTTATTGCTCCAGCTATTGGCGGTGGTTTCTATAACGAAACCAAAGACTCATCTCGAATTAACGAAACTCTTGTAAGAGGCGTACGTTACCGTTTGTCTGCTGACTTTGTATCGCTTCATAACAACGTTTCTGTTTATCCATTTGTGGATTTTGGCACTTACATCAATTTTGGGGCTCAACTTCGAGTCTTTGGCCACAGCATTTCTGAATCACGAGGTGGAAGCGGGCTCATCTACGGACTTGGAGCTGGCTACTCTTATTCCCCTGGAATTGAACCCCGAGTAGCCTTCGCCGAACTCTGCATAACAGCCTTCTTCAGGGTGCTTTTGGACACTGAAAAGGAGTGGGGATTTTTTATCGAAGGTAGCTACGAAGCCGCCCTAAACCGTGACTTCAAAGATTTCGATGCTCCAGACAAAGGAACAGATCATAGATTCTTCTTGGCTCTCGGAATTCCAATTAGCACAAACTGGTAACTTTTCTGATTATTCTGATTGGGACTTCGCCCCCCCCCAACCCCATAACTCCAAAGTCGCAATCAATAATATCTTTGAACGCTCACAACTCTTCCGAGAATTCGAAGCTTCTCATCAGCCGCAACTTCTATCGGCTCCATCTCGCGATTGTGGGGAAGCAATCTCACGGGCATTCCCTTTTTCTTCGGCAGATCCAATTCCTTTACAGTCGCTTCGCCCTCGATATCAACCACAACAAAATCTCCATTTCGTGCCTGTAATCCTTTGTCAACGACAATCAAATCTCCTGGGTTGATCCCAGCCTCAATCATACTTTCACCTCGCACTTTCAAGGCAAATAAATTCTGAGGTTTTGATCCACGAAGCAACATGTCGGGACTAAGAGTCAAAGCTCCGAGAGCAACTTCGAAGGCATCTTGCAAAGATCCAGCGGCCACCTCACCCACAATCGGCACGGTGAAGACTGGGACTTGTCTCATCTGAGTCAGCCTGAGCTTTCGCCCATCTTTTTCAACGTATCCACTCTCAATCAAAGCTTGAATGTGGTCTTGAATCGTTCCAACCGCAGAAACGCCCATAGCCTTTGCCATCTCTCGATAGCTGGGCATGCGCTGTTCTTGGTTCACACATTCCTGCAAATACTCAAGCAATTCGCGCTGTCTGTCCGTTAGTTTTTCGCTGATTTGATCCTGACTGACCATCATTTTCTCCTTTGTCTGTTTTCAAAACTGTTTGTGAAGCTGCCTTCAAGTTACAAATTTTATGACTTAATTCTTCAAGACAATTCAAGCCGGAATCTTCTACGATTCCCCAACCTCGAATGACTTCAATAACTTTTCTATCTTTTTGCTTTCTATCTTTCTGCTTCGACTCGAACTGCAACTTCAACATCTTTCCTAGAACAATGTCGCTTTCCTTCTCATGCCACCAAAGCAAATGAGTCCCTGTGCGCTCAAATTCTAGCTGCCATCGCCTTGCCCAAACTTGCAGGTTTTCTTGATTTTCAAAACCTCGAAGCAAAACTCCCGCGCACAATCCACTCTCCAAAAGCAAATTAATAATTTCTGGAATCTGACTCGTCTGTTGCACCCTGACCCACAGAATTTTTCCATCGGCGACTGCCATTCTTAGTGCTGTTGGCATCCCGGCTACAAAAAGCTTCCGCTTATCAGGGGCTTCGACCACAACCCACGGTCTTGGCGTAGTGTGGCCAGAAGCACTCAGGCTTTCTTGCATAAACTCACATATAAAGGCCAAGCCGCCCTGGCCGGGTCGAGCCACACATTCCACAACCATATATTTGTATGGTAGAACAGTTTGAGGGCTTTGGCAAATGATGCAAACTTACGTAATTCGGCTGGCTAAAAATAGCATGGATAAAGAATATGGCGCCGCTCGCATCCTCAAAGCAGCTCGACAACTCTGTCATGACAAAATTTAGTCATCAACAGACACTGTGAAAGCGAGATATCATACAGGCATGACCCCAAGCACAAGCAAAACAGAAACTTGTCTAAAAATTCTCACACTTTGCGCCATGATTTTTGGCAGCACCCAGGTCCTTGCTCAACGAGGAGGATCATCATCCTCTTTCAACATCAGCCCTTCTGGAATTGCGGGATCTGCCGGAGCAGGGGTTGTGCTTTTTGATATCGAAACTCCTGCGAATAACTTTCGAGTCGACCAGGGAATCTACGGAGCCATTTCTGGAGAAAAGGGCCTAGGCGCACTCAACCTCTGGCTCACATTAAGTCTGAGCTACCTACAGACCGAAGGGCAGACTTCTTACAACTATACGACTCTCGGTGGAACAAATTTTACGGGAACGGACGTTCCCTTCACCACACAACTTTTCCAGGGCGGCTTAGGAATGAAGTTCAAACTTCTCAACGGATGGTTTCGCCCCTATGTCGAAGGCGGCGGACTCGCAGGATATTTTCAGATGACTTATTCGGACACGGCCACTCGAGTGAGCGCGAGTTCCGACGTCAAGACCAAAGACGCTTTGTTAGATTTTGGTTATTACTACGAAGGTGGCTTGGAAATCGCCTTCTCTCCCGAGTTTGGTCTGCGCGTCGCCGCCCGTTTCACTGACAACAAAAGTAAACCTTTTGAAACACTCGGTGACCAGCGCATCAAATACAAAACTGAGATCTATTACTTATCGTTGTTGAAGCAATTTTGATCGATCTCGAGCGCCTTCCGTCATCAAGTTTTTCGTTGTACATTTTATCGGCAGACTTTTGACCGGTCCACTTGTCATCGGCACACTTTCTATTGAAGCCGCTCAGTTCTATTTTACAGATGCTCCACACGTAGCTTAGACTTTCGACATGAATCTCCGCGAGGCTGGCAATCATAGGTTTTTGAGAGGTTGCGACAAATGAATCTGCGCGATGCCATCAAGCACGTCGAAAAGCATAAGATCTGCCTCGTCTTTCCTATCAAAAACAAGTCTGAACCCATGAGCTTATGGAAGAGCTTCTATCCACGCACCAAAATGAAATGGGAGTGGGACGACAGCGCGGATTCGCGTGTGGCCAAGCTCTGGCACCTACGAGAAGAACTCGCGAGCTCCAAAAAAGTCGTCTACGCAAAATGGTATCAAGGTCGCGCCACTTTGATCGCAAAGAAAACTTTTGTGAATCTGCTCGCCCTGTCCAGACATGTCGAACTCGAACGGCAGTTCAAATACGCCTCAGCTTCTCGTATGTATGATTTGCTCGAAGACAATTCGCCTCTCTCGACAAAAGAACTTAAAAAACACACTGAGCTCCAAGGCAAAATGTTTGAAGCCGAATTTGGTCGCGCCACAAAAGAACTCTGGAGTAGCTTTAAAATCGTTGGTGTCGGCGAGAAGGATGATGGGGCCTTCCCTTCCCTGCTTGTTGGAGCCACCAAACTCATACACGAAGATCTATGGAAGAAAGCCGCGAGCGTATCGTTAGAGGATGCGCAGGCGCAGCTTTTGAAAGATCTCGGCGCAGACAACTTATTTTGGAAGTATATCGCGAAGACAATGAAACTATAACTTTTAGCCTCTCGACGTGTTCTGAGGCGGCACTGCTGGTCGTGTTCTGAAGTGTGTATCGCGAGCCGTTCGCCGCTGGTCGTATTCTGAAGTGTGCGTAGCAAACATACGCTGCACCCGAGTCATATTAAAAACCTTTGCTGCCAAGCGGGCGCTCACTCGAATC
>CAZXHL010000095.1:4220-10227 GCA_964640545.1 uncultured Bacteriovorax sp.
TTTGAATCTTTGAATCTTTGAATCTTTGAATCTTTGAATCTTTGAATCTTTGAATCTTTGAATGAAAAATACATCTTCAGAATAGCGAGTCCATCTTTTTTTCTTGCAAAAACAACCCATCGCTACTATAAAAATTACATGACGCGCGTGCAGACCATACTAGACCTCAAGAGCTGGACTCGTGACCGTTTTGCGTTTGGTGGAAGCTTGCTCAAGGGATCCCACCCCAAGAAAAAACGTCCTTTCAGCCGCAAGCTTCCGCTACACATTGTTCTCAAATCATCAAAAGCCATCGGCTCAAGGTCCATGCTGAGGCATAGCTCCGCAGTTGCACAAGTTATCGCCACACAGGCTGAGCGACATTCGATTAAAATTTTTTCAGTCAGCAATGCAGGCAATCACATCCATTTACTCGTGCAAGCACCAGCCAGAGAGCAGCTTCAGGCCTTTCTCAGAGGCATTAGCGCTCGCATCAGCCAATTACTAATGGGAAAAGACAAGGAGAAAGCGCGTGAAAAGTTTAACGAGTGCTTTTGGGATGCGAGACCTTTCAGCAAGATCGTTAATTGGGGACGCGCTTTTCAAAATGTCTCCAGGTATCTTAGTCTAAATTCAACAGAAGTGATGCCAGGCCTATCTCGTGCCGCGACTCGCATTATGTTTGATGAAATTCATAAATTGTTGCGTAGTGGTTGCATCCCGCGAAGCCACACACTAGCGGCTGCGGGATTTACTTAAAGCAATTTACCTAAAACCAAGAAGACAGGGAAGCAGCCACCGTCCACCGGGTCTGACACCTGGCATCCACCACATCTGGCATCTGACATCAAGGGTGTGAACTAGCACAAGGCAACAAGCATCTCGTAGCACAAAACAACGAACAGCTCAGATCAAGACGACCATTTAGAAAAAACTACTTCGCTTTCTGCAGTGTGCGCTGCAGGCGAGTCATATCAAATCCTTTTGCCGTCATGCGAGCGCTCAAATCTTGAAACAATATTTCAGAAATCTGCGGTGTGCGAGACAAGAACCAAAGGGAATCTCGATCGGGCGATCCGACAACAGCGTAACTATAATCGTCTGCCAATTCAAAGATCCAGTAGTCACCAAAGAAGGGCCAGAAGAAGGTGACTCGAAGTTTTGCGTTAGTCTCTTCGTCTTTGACGTAGGCGTAGCCTTCAGCCGTGCTGACTTCTCCATCGAGCGTTTCTGCGATGCAAGTGTTCAAAACTCCGATCTTTCCGTCATCACGAATCGAGTAATCAGCTGTTACACCTACGCAGCCTTTCTGAAATTTTTGTTCGAAGCGTGCGATCTCATACCAACGGCCAATGTAGCGATCGAGGTCAACGTGGTCTACGGTTTGTGGCTGAGTCTTAGGATCTGATCCCATGGCCCATGCGTTGCTCGGAAGTATTGCAAAAATAGGCGCCGCAAGAAGTGCGAGTTTGAAGGGGGCAGATTTTAAGAAGCTGGAAATTTTCATATCTTAGTTATAGGAAGCACATCTCCAACTAGACAAGTAGGTTTCACGAAAGCCCAAAGCGCCTAGCCAACTTTCTCAATAGGCGCTCTGGGCCATCTTGAAATACAAGAACTTGCTGCGAGCAGCTCGAGGTCAAAAAAATAGTGCTTGCTCAAACCGTACGTTTGTATGGTAGCCTAGATGTATGTGGTTAGCAGCAAAAATCCCCTCGAATCTCTCCCTTGGAACCCTTTCTTCCCCCCAGAAGGGAACCCATTCTCTTACCGAGAAAGGCACCTCTTCTTCCCCCCAGAAAGGGGGACCTTCTCGTCCCAAGAATGGCTTTCCCCCCAGCCATTCCAACAGTCGATTACAGAGTGAGAGCCTAGAGGGGAGCTTCCTCGATCTTTGTCTGCACCTAGGACCAGAGGTGTTTTTGGACAGAACCCGCGAGCACGTCTTCATTCCCCTGGCCTCCGTTGCCAGCTATTGGCAACTCTCTAAAGTCTTGGCCGCCCCCGCCAACCCGCGCCACCCCTTTATCAAACACCTCGAAGAACTCGCCAAGTTCTTCGATCCCAACACCACAAAGTTTGTGATGGCCCCCTCTCCCAGCATCGCCGCGTGGGGACTCAAATATGCCCCCTCTCGCCACACTCTAAATGTACTAAGCAACATCGACCTTCAGGGTCTTTTCCAGAAAGCACCCATGGAAGACGTTGAATGCATCTTTGCCGATCAACTCTCAAAGAATTCTTCCCTCAAGACCGCATGGTTCCAAATGATTGAAGCCATGGAAGAAGTAGGAGTGCGAAGCATCCTTCAACTCAAAGGCATCTTCCAAGACATGGATGCTCGCAAAAGTTTCTACACTCGTTTTCCAGAACTGGCCCCAATGATTCACCGTAGACTCATTCTTAGCGCGCAGGATTTCTCTCTTCAGAGCTATACGCCCGCACCAGTTATGGAGCACAGCTTTCACCCTGCATTAGAGGAAGCCCTATCAAGCGATTCTAGCCAAGACCTTTTGCTTCGCATTGAAAGTCTACTTCGTTCTTGGCAACTTCGCTTAGAAAGTCGCAAGTCCATATTCCGCAAAATTGAAATCACTTTAACAATTCCTCAAGTCGTCTCTCAAAGATCCGGACGCACTTACACCACGCTCTATCACCACCCGATTCAAATCGAATTTCCTAGAGGCCTGCGCGATGCCGCTAAGATTTTTGAGCTCGTGAGAGAGAAGTTCCAGACCTTTAGCAAGAACGAGAATGATCTCTTCGACCAAGTCATTGAGAGTGTGCGCATTCAAGCCAAGAATATCGAGCGTCTCGACGAAAAACAACTCTCTCTCTTCGAGCATGAGGCTGAAGATAATTTTGAAAAATGGAAACTCCTTCTTGCTCGCATTCAAATGCGCTCCAAAGAAGGACGCGAAGTGCAGGTCGGAGTCTTTGAAGCTGCTGATAGCTATTGGCCAGAGGAAAGTTTTGAATGGAAGGAATGGACTGGAGATAATGTGATGCACATATCGTCTGCAACTTCTTTCTCCTCGCCCTCTTCTTTAAGAGAATCCCATTTTCCACCAGGAAGTGCTGAAGACTCGTCCCTCAAGCGCAAAGAACGCTACCTCTTTCAACCACCTCGCCCCATGCTTTTTCTAGAAGAGCCGGAGCATCTTTCCGTCAAAGCTGACAAACTCGAAGACTATATTGATTTTTTGAAGGACCACAACGCTCTTTCATCCCTCGAAAGCCTCGCGTCTCCAATAAATTTTCTATGGGGCCAGCACAATCAAGTGCGCTATTACGCACGCATTGAAGATCAGTGGGTGTATTGGGATGCGTGTAGCAAAAGAATTTATCTACACGGATACTTCGAAGCCATTTAAGAACACACAAGGGGAATGACAAATATGAAATACACAGAGGACTTCAAGGATAGGTGCGCCTCCTCCCATCCTATTCTTGATGATTCTGTGCCGATGGTTGAGTGGGGGGCTTCGAGTTATTTTTCTTTTTTGGAAGGGTGCTCGAGTCCCTCACGTCTCATCCGAAAAAGTATCGAAGCTGGGTATGAAGGTATTGGACTCGCAGACCGCATGGGACTTTATGGCTGCGTGGAAGCTCTGCGTTCTCTGCAGGAACTGAAGCAGAGTGAAGACCTCGCGATACGTGCGAAAGCCCAAAACTTTTTCTACGCGCCCGGCATCCGCCTACACTTTGACCATGCAGACCCTTTACTGGTTTATCCTCTTCACAAAAAAGCTCATTCCAAGTTGTGCCGCCATCTCTCCGACTGGGCATTAGAAGGTGTAAAAGCGAAAGATCAAGAGAAGGGTTTGCCTCCGCTGAAGTGGCGCAGCTTTTTGCAGTTTCTGCGCGCAAGCATTGAGACAAGCAGCACTTCTCAAACGACGAGCACCCCTCACACCACAATCGCTCAAGATTTTTTAATCTTCGCAGCACCCGGCAGATATTTCCCTTGGTCAAAGCTCAGCCTCAAGAAACACACTCGCAGCCAAACGCAAGACGTCGATCGCGTCGCCCCCTCTTATGCCGTCCCCCCGCACCAACAAGGACAAACTCCTTTATGGCTCAAAGAACTCAGCAAGGTTTGCGGAAAAGGAGAAGCCTCCGCACTATCACTCATGTGGCCATTGACTCTTTCCCCGGGGATTCGTGATTTGCAAAGCTGGCTGATGCAGCAAAGCCAGAACCTAGACATTCCTCTATGCGTGAGCGCCCTACCGCTTTTTGCAGAAGCAGAAGACCTCGAACTCGCCCAACTTGTCACAAGCATTCGTCACCGCGTTCCCCTCAAAGACCTCGGACTACTCGCTCAAGTGAATTCTGAACGACGCATTCTCTCGCAACAAGAACTGCATTGGCACCGCGATATCTCCAGAACAATTTATAAAGATTTCACGAGCCATCCAGATTTCGCGAGCCATCTGGCTCCCACGAGCTCTCACGCATCTACGAGCCGCAAAGTATCACCAGTCCCATGCCCCTTCGAGCGCAGCCTTAGACTCAAAGACCGCCAGGCCTTCTCCCTCTTCGAGCTTAACTACAAATACCCCATCGAAAAAATCCCTGAAGGCAAAACTTCATCCCAGCACCTTCGCACGCTTGTGCGTGAAGGCATCAAGAAGCGCTACCCCAAGTTCATCCCCCACAAAGTCCTCAAGCAGCTCCGTCACGAACTCGCTCTCATAGAAAAATTAGAATTCGAAGACTACTTCCTCACGATCTACGAAATTCTAGACTACGCCCGTGAGCAAAAAATTCTTTTCCAAGGCCGAGGCTCTGCTGCAAATTCCGCTGTCTGCTATGTGCTCGGGATCACAGCTATTGACCCTGTGAAAATGGATTTGCTTTTTGAGCGCTTCCTCTCGCAAGAGCGCAATGAAGCTCCCGATATCGACATTGATTTTGAGCACGAGCGCCGCGAAGAAGTCCTGCAAGAGATCTACTCGCGTTACGGACGCCATCACGCCGCCATGGTGGCCAACACGATTCGCTTCAGAGGCCGCATGGCCATGCGTGAGTCAGGCAAGGCCCTCGGATTCAGCGAAGCCGAACTCAAAGAAGTGACTACACACATGGGCCGCGAAGGCATCCATATATTTGAAACAGAGCAAATTGATACGAAGAAAATTGATACGGCAAAAGCACAGAAGGGAATCACAAATGCAAAACTACACTATCAGAAAATTTTCACCCCTAAGGTATACCAGTCCCTCCCAACGTTGCTGCGACTCGCGCGGCAACTTATTGGCCTGCCTCGGCATATGGGTCTGCACTCTTGTGGCTTTGTGCTTGCTCACGGAGACCTCCGCGATGAATGCATTCTTGAGCCTGCAAGCAAAAGCCTTCGAAGCGTCATCCCCTGGAACAAAGACGACATCGATGTCCTCAGGTGGGTCAAGGTCGACCTGCTCAGCCTTGGAATGCTCACCGCCATCAGAAAATGTTTTGACTACATCGGGGCTCATCCTCGACCCAATGTCCATACCAACGGCGCCATTGACGGGACGCTTGCTAGCAAGACAATCGAAGAACTCACACTAGCCAACATTCCCCAAGACTGCCCAAAGACCTACCAAGCCTTTCAACGCGCCGATACCATCGGAGTATTCCAAATCGAGTCACGCGCTCAAATGAACATGCTCCCGAGACTTGTGCCTAGAAACTTCTATGACATTGTCGTTCAAGTTGCGATCGTAAGACCCGGTCCACTGCAGGGAGGTATGGTGCATCCCTACCTAAGAAGAAGACAAGGAAGAGAGCGCGCCACTTATGCCCACCCCAGATTAGAAAAAGTTTTGGGCAAGACTTTAGGCGTTCCAATCTTCCAAGAACAAGTCATGAAGATGGCCGTGGAAGTAGCCAACTTTACTCCCGGCGAATCCGAGCAAATGAGAAAAGTCATGAGCAGCGCCTGGCGCTCTCGGTCGCAGATGCACAAACTCCACGAAAAGCTCGTAGGAGGAATGATCAAGAACGGCATCAGCAAAGAATACGCCGAACGTATCTACCAACA
>CAZXHL010000096.1:0-2423 GCA_964640545.1 uncultured Bacteriovorax sp.
ATAGGGGTGGTTCTCATCGGCAGGGCGCAGCGCAAAGACCAACGCACCAAAAGCAAACAAGGCTGCCACGATATTCACAACACTCTCAATGGCATCAGACCTCAGGGCGACGGAGCCCGTAATCAAAAACGCATAAGACTTAACACCAAAAATGACAATACTGCCCAGAATGCTGAGCTTAGAGATTCGGAGTATGGTCTTTTTGTTCTGAAACATCGGCTTGCCGATCTTTAGCTTAAAGGAAAATAGCGAAAGAAGCATTTGTAATTGCAACAAAGTCCACTTCGATATTAGATGGCTGAAATGAGCTCTATTCGCATTGGCACACACACTGATCTAGGTTTATTGATTCTTCGAATTGCGTCGGGGCTAACGATGTTTCTTGCCCATGGCCTTCCTAAGCTGACGTCATTTTCTGAACGTCATGCAACTTTTGCCGATCCCATCGGACTTGGTCCCAGTGTTTCACTTGGGCTAACTGTTTTTGCTGAAGTGTTTTGCGCTATCGCGCTTACTCTAGGAATCTTCTCAAGATTCTCAGCGGCCGTTCTCGCTTTTACTATGGCTGTTGCTGTGTTTATTGTTCATGGAGCAGATCCGTTCGCAAGGCAAGAACTCGCTTTGATGTATGGCGCTATTTATCTCGCCCTTGCGATTACTGGCCCAGGCAAGTTTGCGCTAAAGAAGTAATCCAGCGAATCAATTAGAAATTAATTAGTTTCTTCAAAAAGCCTTGAACTTCTGCGCGAGCAGGCTCAGGGAATTCGATCGAGAGCTCAGTTGAAACTTTTTCTTCAACCCAACTTTTCATTTCCGCCTCTGTTGAAAACTCCAGACGGAGCCCGTCATCTAGGCAAAACCTTCCGTTAAGTAACCATGGGCTTTCGAGAGTGTAAAAAAGATCCACCCAACCACAACCTAGGTCTCCATAAATTTGCTTAAGCTCTTCATCAAAAGAAACTTTTTGACTGACGCGAGCCGTTTCACCTTTGATGATTTTATAACCATCATCCCACTCTAGATTATATTGACTGCGGCCCCACGAACCCTGCACATCTTCCCAAACCGGGTTCAATACAAAAATATAATCTTCATTAAGATGCTGCCCGATAAGAGTGATGTTTTCCTCTGCGGACATAGCACCCACTGAAAACAATAATGTCAGACCTAAAAATGCTTTAGAAAAAAATTTCATACTATGACAGGCTATCCGAGTTTTTACTGAAAGCATAGGCTTTGGCTGCCAGACCCATTCTTTACAGACATACTTCGAAAATCTACATCGTCGTGCTCACTAACCACGAAGTAAACATTCTCTGCGGCCGAAATTTTCTGGTCATCCATATTGGGCGCGTTAGAGGGGTGATCCCTATGATCTTCTGGAACATCTAAAAACTTTAACTCTTTTCGCTCCGCATGATTGAGGTTGCGATAGACCGTCTGGGCAAGCTCAATGAGTGCGGGCACCTGATCAGAACTCGCCTCACGCACCTCACGAAATTCCTCATAGAACTCATTCAATTTTTGCAAACACTCCTCAGCCGGCTTTAAACAACCTGCGGTGTTTACCTGGGAAAAATTGTCATAGACTTCGCCACTATCAAGAATGACATCGTTGCGAGAATGAATAGCAAAATCATTTCTCCCGAAAACTTCCGTCATGTTCTCCGGAACTTTCAGGATGTGCATGTCGAAAGGCACCACCGTGCCCCATCTACCAGTAAGAAACGTTTTCATAATGGCATTGGGGTGGGCTTGATAGATTACTGGAGGCGTAGCCCCCATGGAAACGGTCCACGGTGTATATTCTTTTATTACTTTTCTCTCGGAAGAATATTCAGTTTTTCCCCGGCCCATAACAGGACACTTCCAATACTTTCCTTGGAGCGGCCCAAAGTGCAGAATGCCTTGCCTCGATCGATCCTTTGGAAGGTAGGCCATTACCAAATGAGGGCTTGGCGTCGCGCAACTTACGGGTTTCGAAAAGTAGGCAGGAGAGCGCGAATGTAAATCGTAGTGAAACGCGAGCGGGTCATGATCATCTATCGATAGGAATTGAAATGCGATAGCCGCGCTCCAAAGCAGCAACCAGAATTCAAATCTCTGAAAAATCTTCACTCTTCTCTCTCCCCACCAAACAAAACTAACGCGGCGAGCAACGCCGCGAAGCTCGTTCTGAAGATTTATTTTAGCGGCAAATGTTCCCGCACCAATTGGCTGAGCGAAACTACCTTGACCGCCCTAACGCCCGGTGTTAGCCCTTGAAATATGAGCTTCACAAAAACATTGTCACTCGTACTATTTGTTTTGACCTCAACATCAGCCGTCGCATCTTCCGTCGCATCTTCCGTCGCATCTTCCACGGCAACATGCCGGAGCGTTCGCCTAGACAGAACGGATTCCGTTCTAGGCTGCACAGGCAG
>CAZXHL010000096.1:2523-10216 GCA_964640545.1 uncultured Bacteriovorax sp.
CATGCCGGAGCGTTCGCCTAGACAGAACGGATTCCGTTCTAGGCTGCACAGGCAGTGACTGCGATTCCTACAGAGTTAAGAGAAATGACGAAGTCCTCGGATGCACCGCCGCTTCCTGCGATGTTTACAGACTACGCCGCAATGATGAAGTCTTAGGATGTACAGAAAACTCTTGCGACGTTTACCGTCTCAGACGCAATGACGAGCAACTTGGTTGCACCAAAACTAGCTGTGACATTTACCGCGTCAGACGCAATAACGAGCAACTCGGTTGCACAGCAAATTCTTGCGACATTTATAGAATTCGAAGCAATAGAGAAGTACTCGCATGTTCGAGCTCTAGTTGCACCGTACTTCGCAAAAGAAGCAACAGAGACGTTGTTGGATGCACATCGAGCTCTTGCGACATCTACAATCTTCGTCGGAACTACGAACAACTCGGATGCACGGAAAGCTCTTGTGACGTTTTCTCGGTAAGACGAAGCGACGACGTTCTTGGCTGCACCAAAGATTCCTGCGCAGTGTATACAGTACGCCGCAACGACGAAGTTCTTGGCTGCCCTGCTTGGGCAAGCTGGGGCGTTGGTCGCGACAACACAAAATTCCTTCAATAATTCCCTCATAGTTTCCCGTCAGAATCATGACGCTCCAATGGGGCGTCGCTATTCGCCCCTCAACGTTTCATTACACGAGGCGCGGTGACTTCTTCTCGGGCCTCGACAACAATATAGGACATGAACGGATCTCTATTCCTCAAAAGCCTGATTGCTCTAGTTTTAATTTCCACACTATCCGCATGCAGTAGCAGCAAGTCTAACTGGACGGTCATCGCTCACAGATCAGCTCCCGGCTACCTTCCCGAACACACTCTCGAAGGCGTCGCCATGGCCGCCTCTTGGAACGTGGATTTTATTGAGCCCGACATTGTTCTCACTAAAGACGACGTGCCAGTGATCATCCACGACATACACCTTGATAGCAGCACCGATGTCGCAAAAAAGTTTGCGCACAAACGCAGAAAGGACGGCAAATTTTACGTCATCGACTTCACGGTGAAAGAAATCAAAGAACTGCGCGTTCTTGAACGTGGAAAGCTCGACCCAAATGACACCACAGTATTTCCAAAACGTTTCCCGAGAAATAGAGCAAGAACAGCTTTTCAAATTCCTACCCTTGAAGAATACCTAGAAATGGTCGAAGGCCTAAGGCAAACCACTGGCTATAAGCTTGGCATTTATCCCGAGATCAAGGCACCACACTTTCACCAGACTCAAGGAAAAAACATCGTAGAAATTGTCTACGCGACATTGAGAAAATATGGCTACGAAGAACGTCCTGAACTTATCTACATCCAGAGCTTTGACCCTGCAGCTCTGAAGAAATTGAAGTTTGAAATCAAGACTCAGATTCCTCTCGTCCAGCTCGTCGCCAGAAATGAATGGTTAGAAGCAGACGTGAACTATGACCTTATGATCCTTCCTGCGGGCCTGATGGAAGTTGCAGAATACGCAGAGGGGATCGGACCAGATCTCGGTCGCCTCTATAGCTTAAATGACGAAACAAGTGCCATCGAAAAAACTTCTTTTGTAGACGATGCCCACAAAGCCGGACTTCTCGTCCACCCTTACACCCACAGATCAGATAGTCTTCCTCGAGGATTCAAAACAGATGACGAGCTGCTTAACTTTGTGAAGCTAGAAGCCAAAGCCGACGGTATTTTTAGTGACTTCGCTGACCGTGTCTTGAACTGGGTGCCTGGCTCTGGAAAAAAATATAAGCCTGAAACTTTTCGGCAATCAGAACTTCTTTAATCTATCTCCTCTTGCCCCATGAGAACATAGGTCTAGAATAGTCCTATATGAAAAAGATTTTCTTAGGAACTGCTGGGGCGTTTTTTGTCCTGATTCTGGTCGGACTCACATTATCTTCCGAGTATGAAGTCAAACGAACAAAAACCATATCAGGATCCATCAAAGATATTCACAAAGTGATCGGCAATCTTCGCACATGGCCAAACTGGGGCCCTTGGATGGAGGATGATCCCAACATGAAAATTACCTCAACTGCAAGTAGCGGCGTTGGTGCCACACAGCAGTGGACAGGAAAATCCGGCACCGGTCATCTCACCTTCACACATGTCGATCCAGAAGCAGGAATTGCTTACGAGCTTCAGTTCGATCAGTGGCCCAAGGCCAGGGCTCGCTTTGACTATGAAAATATTTCAGAAAGCCAGAGTTCTGTGACATGGACCATGAACGGCACCATTCCCATTCCAGTCATTGGGGGCTACATGGCATTGGTTTTTCAAGAAGTCATGGGCAAGAGTTTTGAAAAGGGGCTTTCTAACATCGCCCGTATCGTAGAAGAAAAGGGCGATAGCTCTCTCGAGATTCCTCAAGATTAATTTGAACTGATCACTTGAGATGATCGCCTTTTTGCCCGAACAAAAACTTTCTCGATTCTTCCGTGACGGTATTGCGCCCAGCCTTCAACTCATCACCCTCTCTATAGGCAGCAATGAAATGTTCTCTTTTTCCGAGCTCCACAAACCATTTTTGAAGTGATGGAAAATCCTCAAGCTTCATGCTCTGCTTCTCATGCGAAACAATCCACGGATAGCAGGCAAAGTCAGCAATGCTAAGCTCATCGCCTGCCACATACGTGTTTGATCTAAGCTGCCAATCTAGAAGCTTATAGAGTCTTGTCGTTTCAGAGATATAACGATCGATCGCGTAAGGAATTTTTTCGGGAGCATACTGTGAGAAGTGGTGGTTCTGACCCAGCATCGGACCAAGCCCAGCCATCTGCCAATACACCCACTGAAGTGTTTTGTATCTTTGCGATGATTTTTTCTGATCGAGAAACATTCCTGTTTTGTCTGCAAGATATTCAAGAATCGCGCCTGACTCAAAAATATGAAATTCCTCTCCCTCAGGCCCATTCGCATCGACAAGAACTGGGATCTTGTTGTTGGGGTTCAACTTTAAGAATTCTGGAGAAAACTGCTCGCCCTCAGAGATGTTGACCATGAAAAAGTCATATTCCAGCCCCATCTCCCTAAGAGCGATGCTGACTTTGAAAGAGTTGGGAGTTGGCCAAGAATAGAGTTTTAATGCCTTTGATGAATTGCTCATAGGCCCTTATAATAATAGGCTTTTTCGGCCGAGCAAGATCTTTATATTTGACTGTTTTTACGGGGCTGCTAAGGCCTTCCTATGACGACTCGTCCTTACAAAGCTGCTTCTTTTTTCTTTACTCTATTTCTCGTTGCTAGCTCGGCAAGCAGTATGGCTGAAAGTAGCCATTCCGCACCGCATTTGGACCTCGAGTTAAGTCGAAGCGAGTACCAAAACAGACTCAAAAATTATTCTGGTAGATTGGACCGCAGCGATTTTGTTGTCCCACTTGTCGAGCTCAACCTTCTCGAACTCGAAGACTCCATCAACCTTGGTGAGCGACTCTTTCAGTGGGTCGAATACATCAACCTCTACAGAGCTGAAGACAATAAAATTCGACTAACAACACGCGAGGGTGGGCTCCGAGGCATCCCCATCGACTCACCTTCTCGATATAGCCCAGAAATTGTGGCCTCAAGACACCGAGAAATTCTTGCCGACCTCGACGAGACAAGTAGAAAAATTCTTCTAAACGGAGCTCCCTTCCAAAAAGACCTCACTCTTTCTGATGAAGACTTTGTTGTTCTTGGAAAACGTATCGACCGCAACTACCAAACAGCAGCTCGCTGGAAACTCATTTCACCACACCTTTCTTACTACGAGTCTCGTGCAAGATACGATGCCCGCGGATTTTACTACCTAACTAAGAATGAGAATACTGAAAGTGAACTAAAAACATTTGGCTCTCAAACGGCAGAACGCCGAACAGAGCTCAGTGCTCAGTTATTGCAATTGTGCGGAAATTCTGGAGCCTTCATGCAAAGTTGCAGAAACAAACTGCAGCTTGCGATTCGAAACAACACCGTGTGGAACTTCTACCAAGAGTACCTTGCTGGCGGCCAAAGAAACTGGAACAAGTTTTTTGAATTAGGACGGACGAGAGGTGATATCAGCTGGTCCTCGCAGAACCCTCTTCAAGCGTGGATTCCCTTCAAAAGAAATTCCAATCCGGTTTACACAAGTTTCGTACAAGACAATGTTGAAGAAGAATTCCAATGGGACGGCTGGAAACTTCTTTTTGAACTAAGAGATTCCGGAAGAATCCCCTACGTAGAATTCAAGCCCGGCGCAACTCCACACGTCAATGGATTAGCGGGCAATCAGATCGTTATGGACACCAACATGTCGATCGAAGAGTGGGATGCCCAGTGGACCATTCGTCACGAATTTGGGCATGTTCTCGGACTGCCTGATTGTTACATTGAATTTTACGACTCGAGCGCCAGGGAGATGGTCAATTATCAGCTCGATACCTCCGACCTGATGTGCAGCAGGGCGGGGCGCATGAACGAGCGAATTTTCAACGAGTTAAAGAAGTTCTACCAAGAATAAGTCAAAGTATTTGCTACGCCATTGACCTAAACGCCTAGGACTTTGTGATTTTTCTGCCATAATTATCGTATGGCTCTTTTGAGATCTCTTCGACACCTTCCTTTATTTTTTGCTCTGTTTTTGAGTGCGCAATCCAGGGCTGAAGACACTCGATGGGACAAAATATACACTCAAGTAAAGCCGTCCATTCCCTACATCTATTCCAATGGAGGACTTTGTTCGGGAGCCCTTATCCAGTCCAATTTAATTCTCACAGCAAAGCACTGCGTCGATAGCCTCCGTCAAACTTGGGTGGCCTGGCCCAGCAGCCCTGGAAAGTGGGAGCCGGCTGAAGTCATTTACATGCACTCAAAGTTAGACTTTGCTCTGATAAAGGTGGACCCAAAACTCGACCTCACGCCTATCCCTCTGCGCGATCTCGAATATGTAAAAGAAGGCGAAGACGCTGCTACGATAGGGCACCCTACGAGCGGAAAAGTGTTTTTGAACCCACCATTTGATCTAGAGCTCACCCACGTTTTTTCTGCAGGAAAAATTTCGAAGAATACAGGAACAGAGCTTGTTGTTGACCTCAGCATTAGCCCCGGTAATTCTGGTGGTCCGCTAATCGACTCCAAAGGCCGAGTGATCGGTGTGATCTCAAGAAAGCTAATCACACAGTTCGTAGGCAACGTCGGTTATGCCGTAAGCCACAATGCGGCCCTTGCTGCACTCTCGCTATACAAGCAAGGCAAGCTCCAGTCCCCAGAAATTAGCGATATTGCGCCAACATTCTCCATCGGAATCACTCCAACTTGGGATGCCGTCCAAAACAACTTTTCCGGAATGAGCTCCACCTATAGAACCACTTTTATCTTTGAATACACGATGGCCGAGCGACTTTTCATCAACTACCAAAGCTCTTTCGGCCTCAACAATATCAACTTTTCTTCATGGGGCTTGGGTTGGAAATTCCAAGGGAACCTATCGAACAAAGTGCCCGTCTACTTTAAACCTCAGATTGAAACTTTGAGTTACAATCCGAAGCAAGCACCTGCTGAATATCACTCCGTTGGATACACGGCAGAGGTTGGGATGGGAGGGCTGCCTGTTGGTCTTCGCTTTTCCCTGTTGAGGGCTTATGGAGCAAGCTCATTTCTTTTCGGACTGCGCGTCGGCAATTAGAAACTACTTCTTCCAACCGTCTTTCAGAGTAACGACCCTATTGAAAACTAGCTGACCTGGCTTTGTGTCCACTCGATCTGCCACAAAGTATCCATGGCGCTCAAATTGATACTGCTGCTCAGGTTTTGTGTTGGCGATTGATTTTTCTACCAAGGCATTATCAAAAACATACAGCGAATCAGGGTTCAAATCCTTGAGGTAGTCTCCATCATGGGCTTTGCCGGGAAACTCCGCACTGAATAGGCGATCATAAATTCGAACGGTTGCCTTTTCACAATCGCCTTCACCAACCCAATGAATAACACCACTAACTTTTTTCGTGCTTGTTCCGGTGCCACTACGAGTGTCAGGGTCATAAGAACATTTCAATTCAGTTACTTTCCCCGATGCATCTTTGATGACTTCCTCGCATTTGATGATGTAGGCATATCGCAAACGAACTTCGCCGCCAGGAATCAACCTGCGAAAACCTTCCGGGGGAACTTCTTCGAAATCTTCACGTTCGAGATAGACGGTCTTCGAAAACTTTAGCTTACGAACGCCCATTTCTTCATTATTGGGGTGAGAGGGAGCCTCGAGCTCTTCAGTTTTGCTAGCGTCCCAATTCGTGATCGTGACCTTAACCGGATCCAGAACACACATCGCCCTCGGAGCGTGAACGTTTAAGTCGTCACGAATGATGGCCTCGAAAGTCCCCATATCAATAACGGACTCTTTCTTAGTAACTCCAACTTGTTCGGACAGACCACGAATTGCACGAGGGCTAACGCCTCTCCTTCGAAGCGCACGAAGAGTCGGAAGACGTGGATCGTCCCAACCATCCACATGCTTTTCCTCGATCAACCTTCTCAAATCGCGCTTGCCTACAATGTTGTAAGTGAGCTTGAGCTTTGAAAACTCAGTTTGCTGCGGATGCTTATGGTTAACCAATGGCTGAAGTTGATCCAGGAACCAATCATACAATGGCCGGTGGTCTTCGAACTCAAGCGTGCATAAGGAATTGGTAATTCCCTCAAGCGCATCCGAGATACAATGAGAGAAATCATACATAGGATATATGGGCCAAGCATCACCAGTTCTATGATGCTTTAGTTTCTTTACACGATAGATCGCAGGGTCTCTCATGTTCATGTTTGGAGACGCCATGTCGATCTTGGCCCGCAAAATAGCTTTGCCTTCTTCGACATCGCCTTTTCTCATTTTTTCAAACAACTCTAAATTTTCTTCAACGCTGCGATTGCGGAAGGGACTTTCTTTTCCGGCTTCACCAAGCTTTCCGCGGTATTCACGAGTCTGCTCCGCAGTTAGCTCACAAACATACGCCTTGCCTTGTTTGATCAATTCGATCGCGCATTCATAAAATTTGTCGTAGTAGTCGGAAGCGTAATAAAGTCCGCTCCACTTATATCCCAGCCACTCAACGTCTTCTTTGATGGCATTTTCAAATTCCACATCTTCTTTTTCAGGGTTTGTATCGTCAAAGCGCAAGTTACATGTGCCGTTAAACTCTTCTGCGATCGTGAAGTTCAGCCAGATTGATTTGGAATGACCGATATGGAGGTATCCATTCGGCTCAGGCGGAAAGCGCGTAGCCACAATGCCGTCACTCTTTCCTGAGCGAATGCCGCCCTCGATCATGTTTTTGATGAAATTTGCACCGGTCTTAGACTTTG
This sequence comes from uncultured Bacteriovorax sp., assembly GCA_964640545.1. Taxonomy (GTDB): domain Bacteria; phylum Bdellovibrionota; class UBA2428; order UBA2428; family UBA2428; genus JBGSZX01. The sequence goes on from CAZXHL010000096.1 coordinate 9,869, forward strand.
CCACGTCCCTATGTATAAATCGGAACATGATGAGAGTAAACAGATGAGTCCGTCATCAAAACAAGCAAATGGTGAGGCAGCGGGCAGTCAGGAGCCCAGTCAGTGGCGACCTCCGGTGCTTGAGACGCAGAGGCTGCGACTTCGGCCCCTTTCACTTGATGATGTGATGAGCATCTACGAATACGCCAAAAACTCGGAGAATGTCCGCTATACCGGTTTCGACAGAGCAGAGTCGGCCAAGGACACTCTTGAATTTGTCGAACACACTTTGAACATCCGCTACAACGAAAGGCACGAAGGCGAGTGGGCCATCGAACTCAAAGGCAGCCCTGGAGCCGAGATGCTGGG
>CAZXHL010000097.1:0-10151 GCA_964640545.1 uncultured Bacteriovorax sp.
CGTTGTTTGCGCGAAGAGGTGATGAAAAGCCTTTCTCCAGAGCAGCAGATCGTAACTGTTCTTTCCGACGAGCTCACTCAAATTCTTGGTGGAGAAAATAGAGATCTTGATTTTTCCACCACCCCTCCAGCAACCCTACTTATGGTGGGCTTACAAGGATCAGGAAAAACTACAAGTACGATCAAGCTCGCACGCCTTTTGAAATCCAAAGGCAAACGTCCTGCTGTTGTTTCGGTCGACGTTCAAAGACCAGCTGCCATGGATCAGTTGCGTTTTCTTGCAGAAAAAGAAGACGTCCCTGTCTTGAGCTGTAGCCCTTCTGAAAAGCCCATTGATATCGCAAGGCGCGCACTCGAAGAAGCAAGTGCCCTGAATGCAGATGTTCTGATCGTCGATACGGCTGGTCGACTTCAAGTTGATGCCGAGCTTATGAAGGAGCTCACTGACCTTAAGAAGCTTCTGAATCCGACGGAAACCTTATTGGTTATTGATGCTATGATCGGTCAGCAGGCGGTAGAGGTCGCAGAAGGTTTTGATAAAGAGATCCAAATTAGTGGAACGATACTTTCTAAGCTTGATGGTGATGCTAGAGGTGGAGCCGCACTTTCTTTAGTATCGGTCACAGGCAAACCCATAAAATTTATCGGAACAGGTGAGAGACCTACGGATTTTGAAGCCTTCCATCCAGATCGCATCGCGTCTCGATTGCTCGACTTAGGAGACATGATGTCTCTTCTTGAAAAAGCCCAAGAGGTCATTTCTGAAGAAGAGGCCATGAAGGCGACTGAGAAGATGATGGGGGGCTCTGGCAGCTTCACGTTTGATGACTTTGTTGGACAAATGAAGATGATCAACAAAATGGGATCGTTTGGAGGGCTTCTAAAGATGCTTCCCGGAATGGGTTCCATCAAAGATGCTCTAGACTCAGTAGACACTGACGCTGAAATGAAAAAACTAGAAGTCATCATTCAGTCTATGACCAAACAAGAAAGACGTAACCCTGATCTTCTCAATGGGTCTCGTCGCGCAAGAATTGCAAAAGGTTGCGGAAGAGAAGTGTCTGATATTAATTCCTTCGTCAAACGCTTTGATGATATGCGCAAGATGATGAAACAGATGGGGAATATGGGTGGACTGATGAAGGGAATGGGCAAGGCTGGAGCCAAACAACCAGACCCTAACAATCCTTGGGCAAATGCTGGAAACCCCTTCGCCCGCAAAGGCGGAAAAGGCTTTGGCCGGAAATTTTAGTTTTCTAGTTACGGAGTATTGGAATGGACCTAACAAATATATTTAAAGCGATCGGACAGGAAACCCCTGCTTGGATGCGAGAAGAAACATTGAACCTTGCAAATCACCAGTGGATCGCATTCTTCTTGCTTGTTGTTGTCGGGTTCGTGATAAAGCGTTCGTCTTCACTCTTTATTGCTTACGCGAAAAGCTTCACGGATAAAACCAAAACGAAGTTGGATGATAAGTTTCTCATTGCGGTTCGGGAGCCTTTAGGCGGAATTCTTGCCACTACTTTTTGGCTCGTGTCGTTGCAGGCTTTTGAATTAAATGAGACGACGATGACTGTATTTCAAAAGCTTCTCCAAGCTGTCTTGAGTATCTATCTCATCTATCTAGCCTACAGGCTTTGTGATGTGATTACTTATTTTCTGCAGACCTTAAGTGAAAAGACAGAAACCGATTTTGACGATCATCTCATTCCTTTGATTGCTAAGATTCTAAAAGTCTTTGTCTTATCTTTCGGCGTTCTTGTGGCTCTTCAAAATCTTGGGATCAACGTAATGTCTCTACTTGCTGGACTAGGTCTAGGGGGCCTGGCCTTTGCCTTGGCTGCGAAAGACACTGCAGCAAACTTTTTTGGTTCGGTTATGATTTTCATCGACCGACCATTTCGCGTGGGAGATTGGATCGTTACCAATCAAGCCGAAGGTACAGTCGAGGAAATTGGATTCCGCTCTACAAGAATTCGCACGTTTTATAACTCACAAATTTCAGTTCCAAATTCGGTTGTTGTGAATGAAAACATCGACAACATGGGGCGCAGAGAATTTCGCCGGGTTTACACGAGACTAGGCATTACCTATTCAAGCTCGCCTGAACAAGTGGAGTCCTTCAGGACAGAAATTCGAAAAATCATTGCTGAGCATCCAAATACTCGTAAGGACATGTATCATGTTTACTTCAACGAGTACGGGGCCTCGTCGCTTGAAATCATGGTCTACTTTTTCTTGAAAGTTCCCGACTGGGGTACGGAGTTAAAAGACCGTGAGGAGATCTTTCTTGAGATCATGAAGGCCGCTAAACGAGTAGGTGTGTCTTTTGCATTTCCAAGTCAAAGTCTGTATTTTGAGACGCCTTTGAAAATTTTAGAAAATGCAAGCAATCCAAGCCCAAATTAACACGCTCTTAATCAATATGAGGGTGTTTTGATCCAATCTTAACACTTGCACAGGTAAAAAAGACCGATACTTAGAGTAAGGATAGTCCTAGCTATGTGTCGTTCTATATGTGAAACAGCTTTGTCCAAAATGCTTCTGGTGATTATCCAGATGCTAGCACTTGTCTCGTGTGTTGGTCAGGAAACCGTGAACATTTCAAACGGTGCGACATTTCAAACTGTATATTTAAATGTTGATAATCGTCTCTTGGAAGTAGGGGAAACTGCGACTTTGACTCTAGGGTCTTCGTCACGATCCTTTAGATCTCTTGAGGAGTCGAGTATAGAGTTTTTTACGACGGGCGGAACTTCGGCTGGTGAATTCTCCGAGATCATTAAAAATGATGATGGAACTTTTGAGACTCGATTTACAGGTTTGACTCCAGGAACGAAAAGTTATTTTAAAGTCATTATTAACGGAAGGACCGTGGACTCCATCGGGCAATCCGTAATTCGCGTTACGCCGAGTGATTATTCACTTTCGGAATCTACAATTAGTGTGAGTGATGCCGCTCCTACAGCCGGAGATTTCGTCACAATCACAGTTAGATCCAAAAATAATGCCGGTGCTTTTCTAACAACAGGTGGATTGAGTGTCTCTTGCTCTGGCAAGACTGGAAGCCAGACCCGTGCCGCCTCAGCCGTTTCCGATTTGGGAAATGGAACTTACACGGCGACTTATCAAGCCAAAGAAGCTGCTAATTTAACCACGATTAGCTGTAAGCTTAACAATGCACTAATGACGAATACGGCTACCTTTACAGCTAGTCCTGATATTGCAGATCGGATTTCAGTAGTTTCCGGAAACAATCAAACAGCTGCAGTGACCACAGAACTGGAACCATTCGTAGCCGCAGTAAAAGATAAATATGGAAATACCATTGCAGGCAAAACTGTCACATGGACTAAGACTAGTTGGACTGGCACTGGTAGCTCGGGGACTTTAGTCCCACTTCCTCCAGCAGTAACTGCTGCGAATGGACAATCTAGCGCAGTTCATACCCTTGGAAATAACGTTGGTGTTTTAGTGGTGACGGCCAAAATCGATGACCTAGCTGCCTCCACTACATTTGTGGCCAATGCAGTCGCGGGAGACATAAGCACCTTTACAATTCATGACGGGAATGGGCAACTCCAACCGATCGACACAGAATTTCCGGAGCCCATGAAAGTCATTCTTCGCGATGCCAACAACAACCCAGTTGTCGGCAAAGAAGTGACATGGGCTAAAACTGGTGGAGCTGGAGATTTGGTGTTGTCGCCAAATACCAACAAAAGCGTTTCGGACCAGGATGGAATTGCATCGATCTTCATTGAATCCTATTCAATGGTCGAGAAATTTAAGGTGACGGCTACATTAACCGCTGGTGGAGCCGCCCCAGTTGTCTTCGATCAAGAAGCCCGTAGGGGAGACCCTGCAACGATGACAATCACAGGGGGAAATGGCCAGGCAAAAGCTACGGATGCAGAGTTAGATGATCAGCTAGAAGTCACGGTAAAGGATAAATTTGGCAATGAACTTCCAGACGTGCTTCTTGTGTGGACAGTTCTATCAGGTGGAGGCAGTTTCCCCGATGGGGCTCAGGCCATCACCGACACCAATGGCGTGGCCAAATCAACTTTTAAAAATGGTTTTGCTGCCGGAAATTTCAAAGTCCAAGTTAGTTCGAGTACTCACTCGAACGTTAAAGTTGTTTTTGATGTGACTTCAATTGAGGGAACACCAACAGAACTGGTCCCTAGCTCAGGCGGTGATCAGGAAGTTGTTCTGGGCAAGACATCTAGAAAAATGCGTGTTCAACTTCGCGATGAAAATTCTGTGCCATTAATAGGGAAAACGATCAGCTGGACTCGTAGTTCGACACATCACACAATCGTCGCAGCCGAAACGACCACAAACGAATTTGGTGAAGCTTGGGCTGAGGTGAAAGTTTCTGATACTGAGGCGGAAGCGTTTAATGTTGTAGCTAGCTATCCAGGTATTCCGGACTACGCTTTTGCACTTGAATCTGTTTATCATGATCTTGCCTTAGCTTATTTCGCTCGGCTAAGCGGAGACAAAGTATTTACCACGAATCAGAAAAGAGAGCTGAGTAAGTTTGCTCAAGGCCTGGAAGACCTAGGGCTTGATGAGATCACCACAGACTTATGGATCATGAGAAGTAAATTCAACGTAGGTGCGGGTAATGTAGTGAAGAGATTCATCGGAGACACAAACATCACTTTATATAATAATGATGGCCACACATGGAGCGACGAAGCCGTTGGCAATCCAACGAGATACGGCGTGTGTTTTAATGTCAATGGGCAAAACGATCAATACGGAGATGCCGCTGGAACGGCAAATGCAGACTACAACAAAAGCTCAATGCTACTTCTCGTTCAGCGCATTACACAAATTGGAAGCGGCGAGACCTATGCAAAAACTTCCGATAATGAGTTCGAAGGAAGTGTAGCTGGCTCAGGTAAAGGATTTCATATCGGACAAACTGTTGAGTGGGGAAATGCCGCTAATGATGATTATGCCACTACAGATGTTTTCCCTCCTCTAAACTTTGTAACCTCAATTCATACACAGGTAAGTTCAGGCACCGTTGAAACTTACACCAACGGAGCAGATCGTATTGAGAGTTCTTTTAATGATGATGATATGGGGGATTCAAACCGTATCAGTTTTGCCTCAAAGAATGGCGGAGCTAATATTGGGTTAAAGGGGTGCATTCCATTTGCGATGCGATTTGAAACCACTTTAAATGATACTCAAGTTAAGGACCTATACGATCTTATAAAATTGACCGTCGGCTCTGGAATGAATATGTATTAAAGCATAGATCGGGCATGAGCCCGTTCTATCTTCCTAAACGCCTGCTCGGATGACCCATTCTAATCCTCTTTTTGGCTGGCTTAACTTCCTCAGGTGCCGCGTAGTAAACATGAGGCGGGCCGCTGTGGATGGGGCTCTCATTTTCGTCGCAGACACAAAGATGACTCTTGGTTTTTTTCGGAATGACAGTGTAATTATAAGCGCTATTTGGGTCGACGGAATCGTTCTTTTTGTTAGTCACAAGCTGGCTATCCGCTAGATGATTGTAGAACTTGGTATCCGCTGCCAGCACTTCGCGAGCTGTTTCAGCGCAGCCTGGCGCCTCTGTAATGTTGTTGAGGTCTACGGCGTTTAGATCCGCCAGCATGCTATTCACTTCTGATTTGAGTTGCTTAATAACTGATCCTACAAACATTCTTCGCTGCAGGCGAGCGCCGACAAGAACACCAAAGTAGTCCGACGGGAGATCCTCGATCGTCCACGCGCTTGTATGATGGCCAGTCCATTGTTTTTGATCTTCAGTGGTTTTGGCGGCGTTTTGGTCGTATTCAACAGCATAGCCAAGCTGCATACCAAAATAGCCTGCCCAATAACCATAAAATAAGTCTTCCAAATCCAATCCGTTGGCAAAGTGCTTATTGAGATGATCGACCGCGAACTTTGCTTCGAGATCTAATTTGTTTTTGAATTCCCTGGGACTGAGTTTCTCGCCTGTTAGCTTCAAGAGGTTCGTCACTCTTAGTTCGGCAGATTCTCTTACTAGCTGATAGTGCTCGGAGTTACTAAAGGGACGTCCCGACTTATCTTTTTTTACTTTTTTATAAATAGAGGAAATATTTTTAATAACTTTCCCGTAGAACTCTGAACCAGCCTCACGAAGAGTGAGTTTCATGGCGGTGTTGATGATCGCATTTCCCTTAAGTCCCTGGTAAACCGCCTTATAGGCTAGGGCACTGGCCACCAAATGCCCCATATCAATCCACCCTCCTTTGCAGGTATAGACAAATAGATTCGACCCATTGTCCGCGCCACCAGGATCAAGCCTGTAGGAAGCTGCTAAGAGAGCTTGAATTCCGATCCAGTCAGAATCCGTTACGATTTGCCCTGCCCACATGGCCCTAATCACTGGCTCGGTTAGGAGATTCACTAAGGCCGTTTTTCCCAGCTTTCTGCCAAAATCAGCTGTTCGAATCGTATCGATGCGGGCCATAATTTCGTGTGGGGATGCCATATGCGCTTCGGCGGGGGAGGCATGGGATATAATTGGGCTCAAAAATAAGGCAAAAGTAGTCCATACCTTTAAAAAAGAGCATCCCCAGCGCATAAATTAAGTATAGCCGTTTTTACTTATTGGCCTCGCTAGATTTTTGACAAGCACGTCATGCGGGGTGATAAATTGCCGAGAATTCAGAATAAATCTTTAAATAATTAGCAAATAGCCTTGATTGCTGTCTTGATTCAGGGCATAACCCAGCCTTTCGGAGGATATGAAGAATGGTAGTCATTCGTTTAGCTCGTGGTGGTCGTAAGGCTGCCCCTGTATATAGAATCAACGTCGCAAACAAGCGTGATGCTTTGGGCGGTCGTTACATTGAGAAGATTGGTGTTTATAAGCCAAGTGATAGCAAGCCTGAGTTCGATGTGAACAAAGAACGCTATGATTACTGGCTTTCTAAAGGTGCTCAACCAACTGACCGTGTAAAATTGCTTATGGCAACACTGGCAGCAGGCAAAACACCACGCCAACCTAAGCCAAAAGCTAAAAAAGTTGAAGCAGCTCCGGCTGTAGAAGCTGCTCCAGAAGCAGAAACTGCGCCAGCAGCTGAATAAGCTTTTAGCGGGCTTTGCTTGTTGAATGGTATTGGCTCTAGATTTCTGATTCATTTTGTATGAAGCAAGAGGCTCACAAAACTAGGCTCGTATCAATCGGTAGAATTTATCGCCATCATGGGTTTCCCCGTGATGGCGTTTCTTATTTTAAGATGAAATTCCCTCTTCCAGGAGGAGAATCGCTAAAGGGACAACAACATATCTGGCTCTCCCAAGGCAAAACCGCCCCCTACACAGAACATCAAAAAATTGAACTCGCTGAAGCGCCCAAACCACATGGTGGAAAATGGGGTCAAGCCACCGGAGCTATTTTAGCCTTGTCCACATCCTCGATTGCTAAATATGGAGAAGTCCTTAACGGACACGATGTTTCGCTTGAGAGAAGTCAGTTTCCCAATGTTGGAAAAGGCGAATTTTACCTATGTGATTTGATCGGTGCGCAAGTCCAAGATGGGTCTCAGAAATTGATTGGTAGCGTGAAGTCTTATGCTTGGCTGGCTGCTGACGTTTATAATCTTGAAGTGCTAACCAGTGATGGTGAAGCATTCGATTTCCCAGCTAAGTGGATTGATTGGTCTAAGAGCGAAATCTCCTTTGAAAATAGCTCAAAAAGCAGAATTGTTGTTCCTGACATTTCGGAGTGGATGAATTTGCGATGAATGAATCTAAGTCCGGCGAGGCGAGCTCTCTAGCTTGTATAAGCATCACTTCGATCTTTCCTGAAGTTTTGAGGTCAGTCCTGGATTCTTCCATTTTAAGGCGTGCCCAAGCAAAAGAGCTCGTGAGTTTAGAAACTAGCAATCTGAGAGATTTTGCAGTCAACAAACACAAAAGCGTGGACGATAGCCCTTATGGGGGGGCGCAAGGCATGCTGTTCACAGCTCCTGTTTTGAAAAATGCTTATGATCATGAGTTAGCTCAAGTAGGTGGGGACCGTGATCGATTGAAGGTTATCTATCCACATCCACGGGGACTAGCCTTCAACCAAACGATTAGCCAAGCTCTGGCTAACTGGCTTTTGACCGGCAGTGGCGCTCCCGAATTTCCCTCTGATTCACTGGCCCCCAAAACATCAGACGATGTGGATCTTCCGGCAGAGAAGAGCCAAAGAATCTGGATCATTTGTGGGCGCTACGAAGGAATCGATGAGCGTTTTGTGGATCAATATGTAGACCTAGAGGTCAGTATGGGGGATTTTATCGTCACGGGAGCAGAGCTTCCAGCCCTCACGATTGTGGACGCCATAACGAGGCTTTTGCCTGGGGTCCTTGGGGATGAGAAATCGGCCCGAGATGATAGCTTCAGCTCTCAGCTCCTCGAATATCCCCAATACACGAGACCTGCTGAATTCGGGGGCCAGGGCGTCCCAGAAGCTCTTATGAGCGGCAATCACAAAGTTATCGAGGAATGGAAGCTTCGAGAGTCCCTGATGTTGACAGCCGCCTTCAGGCCTGACTTGATCAGAAAGCACGATGGCAACGGTCTGCCTTACTGGGCGGGGGAGCTGCTCAAGAAACTACAAAATCGAATTGATTTAAGGTCTTGACCCAATGGGGTATTCGCGATTAAAAGCGTCTGGCTATGACAACTGAAAACACACAAACTACATCAAATCCAGCATCTTTCTTGGATACACTCTCTACGATCAAACGGTCTACGGTTGAAGTGCCTCGTTTCGGAGCTGGAGACAAAGTTGTTGTCCACGCTCGAATTAAAGAGGGTGACAAAGAAAGAACTCAGGCTTTTGAAGGCGTGGTTCTTTCTCGAAAAGGAAGCGGAATCCGTGAATGCTTCACGGTTCGTAAAGTTTCTTCTGGAATCGGTGTGGAAAGAATTTTCCCACTCAACTCTCCTGCAATTGAAAAGATCGAAGTTCTTGTTGAAGGCTTCGTTCGTCGTTCAAAAATTTACTACATCCGTGACCTCAAAGGTCGTGCGGCTCGTATTCAAGACAAATCTTTGAAACTTTCTGAAGCTCAAGGTGGCCGCAAGAACGCAAAGAAAAAAGGCAAGGGTTAATGGCGGCTTAATGGCGGTCTTTAATGGCAGCTTCGCCAGCTCAGCTACTTAGCCTCCGGCTCGTAATGAAAATGAAAACATTGAGTCCACAAGACGATCTTCGTTTACTCGAAGATCGTTTTTCGTTTTTTAAAGACATCTCAGGTCTCCAGCAACTTCGCGAAGAAGATCACTGGATACTTGGGCTCGATGAAGTCGGTAGGGGCTGTGTGGCAGGTCCGGTTACGGCTTCGGCCTTTGCCTACCGCTTCAATGAGAAGAGTCTTGTTTGGACACCTCCTTACAGAGTTTATGATTCTAAGAAACTTTCTGAAAAGCAACGCTTCGAAGCTCACACCTTTTTAAATTCTGAACCTAAGTTTATTGCCAAAATTGGAGAGTGTTCTCCCGAAGAGATTGATGAGATCAACATCCTTCAAGCTTCCTTGAAGGCTATGAAAAAAGCCGCGGCAGAATGCTTGAAGTATATTCCACAGAGTTCACATGTCTGGGTTCTGGTTGACGGCAACCAAGATCCTAAGATGGCTGAGATTATGGAAGATCGCAAATGGGACATGTCTTGTGTCGTAAAAGGTGACTCACATAGTTTTGCTATTGCTGCAGCATCTATTGTCGCCAAAGAGACCAGAGATAGTTTCATGAAGCGTATTGCGGCTGATGTTCACCAAGATTTTTCTTGGGACACCAACGTTGGCTACCCAACCCCCGCCCATAAGGCCGCTGTCAAAACGCACGGTCTCACAAAGTGGCATCGCAAAAGTTTTCGAGTTTAAGGCGTTGCTAGTAGAGCATCAATTTGCAGTGATCGTGGTGTCGTACTGTGGCGCTAGAGTTGAGCCAGAACAGGAAGAATAACCGCCGAGCTCCTGAGCAAGCTGGTTTACCTGGTGATAGTTCCCAGTCTCCTGAGCGATTTTTAAAGCAGCTTTGATTTCGGGGATCGCTGCTTCAGGAGTTCTCCGTGGGTAACTTTTAATGGTGGTACTGCCGAGAGAGGTGCCTGCGCCTGTGGCGTGAGTCGCCCCAAGT
>CAZXHL010000098.1:0-10140 GCA_964640545.1 uncultured Bacteriovorax sp.
AGGTGCAGCGTTTAAAACGAGCGAGGAGTTGACCACAAGGTCAATCCCTCGCTCTTGATCAGAAGAATGAAACTCTGACTTAGAATCCTCACCATCCAAAACTGGATCATAAGCACAGCCCAAAACCAAAGCCCCAAGCACTACAGCAGCCAAGAGTTTCATATCCTTATTTCCCCTAAATATATTCATATTCAGAACTATCCTTTCTTTAATTTTGTTTACCCATTTCCTTTCCCCAAGCCCCCTCCAACCTGACCACACTATCGATTAGACTACCTAGTCGTAGAGAGAGTGTGGTCAGGTTGGAAACAGGGGGCGCAGGGGAAACTTTTTTAACGAGAAAACAAAATATTTTTACACACTTAAAAGTTTTGAATCCTTAAAGTCCAATTGTCACGGAACGTGACAATTCAGCCGCACGAATTCATCTCTGCGATCCACATCCGCAAAGGCAAACAGTGCAATCCAACTACTGAGTGGAATCTTATGTTTGCTACATTTAATGAGCACCTGATTGGGATCAAACAGCCTATTAGGTGCAACTCCAAGAGCAAGGAAAGTGTCTTTGCCCCCTTCGATGCGATAGGCCTCCTTTGCGCCATCGTCATTGTAGAGCCGTCTCATCTTTTTGCTGGTTTTGAGTTCCTCGGCAGTTAAGTACAGCAGCCCATCAAAATTCGTATGACGTGAGTAGATGTTCATCCTTCGCGATATACGATCTCGACTACGATCAGTGCGATCCAGCTCAACTGCGATCCATCGATAAGAACCATCACTGAAGCCGGTGTTGGCGTCGTATGAAGGAACGCCGATGCACATATCTGGCAAATATCCATTGTCTCTTACGCGCTTTGAAATGATGTGAGCGGGTAAGTCTTTAAAACCTTCTGAGCCCTCTCGAATGATCCAAAGTCCGCGAATGCTTCGCTCAAATGATGCGTGCAGAATCGTGCAAAGGTTTTCATGCGGCACCTGTGACCAGTGCAAACGCTTATGGCGTAGATCGTCTGCACTCAGACCACCTTTTTTGAGTGCTGCCTGCTGCAAAATAGGCTCATTTTTTAGCATCCAGTAGTTTGCAGAAAATTTGTTTAGTGTGTGAGATTTCTTATGAACTAATCCCTTTAAACGCAAGTTTCTTAGCAAGTGCCTTATGTGCGAATCACCAAGAGAAGCTCCCATGAGCATCTTCAGAGTTCTAGTGTCCATCACGCCGTAGCGTGCAAGGAGAGACAGAATTTGATTTTCTCTTATAGCAGGCCTAGGCATTTTTCTTAGTATCCTTTTCGTCTTTAAGGTAGGGCTTCATCTGATTGATGAGGCGAATGAATTCATCTGCATCTTTTTTGGTTACTAGAGGTTGATGAGTTTTTACCTTGTTGGGATTGAGGCATCTCATGCGAACTTTATTCACATCTACGTTTGAATTCTGGAGTATCCAATCCACCACATCGGAGTGACGAACGTATCCTTCCTCGAAACCTTCATTACATTTATCTACAAGTTGATTTAATTTATCTAAGCTCTCATTACTGATGAGATACGACATTCTTTTTTGCTGCATGTGCTTTTAATTCTCCTTCTACTCTGACTGAGGCTGAATGAACCTGCTGTTAGCTGGGTTGAATGGATTAGGAGGCAAATCCCCGAAACGCAGACGCTCATCTTGCTGGTAGCGTTCAGTGGAAATTCTTTCCTCAACGTGATCGTGGAGCAGATATGAAGCGAGCAACCCTGCGCCAAGCCCAATTCCAGCTCCCATAAGCGTATTGCGATTTTTAATCTGGTTTTGCGGGCCGCTATAAACTGCCGATCCAGTATAGGCACCTAGTGCCACGCCGCCTGCTCCCCCAAGTATGAGGGAGCGAGATCGGCTCGCACACCCGCTGACCATTAATATCATCATGAAAGGAAGTGTCCATATGGCAACTCTCATCTTAATTAGTCTCCTTTGCTTTCTCCTCGCAGTAGACTGGAGGTAGTGGAAATAGAACTTTGAATACATCGCCTGAGGCACCAAAGGGCCTCAAGGCATGATTCATTAGGACAAACGCAGTGCCAGTTGGCAGTGACTTGATTTGATCAGGATCTGCACGAAACTCTTTCACATCGCGAATCGACATTGCACCAGTCCCGCTTTGTCCGCCAAGCGATCCAAGCACAACTTGCCTTGTAGATTTTGTGTTGTGTTTTGTGCCAAATGTCTTAGCCACGGTTTCTGCCGTTTCAGGGTCGTAAACACGCATGACAATTTTGGTAGATGAGTTGTCATTTACCTGTGAGGCAAATGTGTCTCCCGCTGCTTTCAAGTCTCCTAGGCTTTGGTGACTAAAGTGCAGAGCCATACCCGCAGATCGCGCCTTGGCGATAAGCTCCAAAAAGGCGTGACATGCTAAGCTTCCGAACTCATCTAAAAATACAGGAGTGAACACTGGCTTTTCGATCACACCAGCCTGCACTTGCGCCGAATAGAAAGACAGATCCGAGATGATCAAGCGTCCCAAGGTGATCGTTGTCACAGGGTCTACAAGTGCAGGAAGTCTAAAGTAGATGATCTTCTTGTCTTGAATGGCCTTGGCAAGATTAAGCTCGTTTTTTGTATTTTCTCCAGAAATCAATTTACCAAGTCTGCCATGGCAGAGCTGATTAACCTGAGCCACAAGTCCCGAAAGCTGAGAGTATTCATTCTCGGTAATGGCAAGGGGATTCTTGTTTTCCTTTAGAGCATCTGCAAGCGCCGCTGCCGAGGCTAAACTCTGATTCAATCTTGAAAGACTCAGATTGATTGATTTACTGTCAGCTCTATCTGCGAGTTTTAGTAGAATCTCACGGGCTCTTGTCTTGTAGAACTCCTCACTCCACGTCATCGACGTAAAAAGCCTCGATACTGCTTCAGTGTTTGAGCCCGCAGCTAGTGGATTGTAAGCAACTGAACTTTCAGATCCAACATCAAATACAAGTAATCGGTCCTTTGCGTTTGGATGTGATCTTAGGAAATTTATGAAGCTTTGATCTCCTTTAGCGTCAAGAATGACAATTGGATGACCACGTTTTGCATCTTGATCTATGAGATTCAGTAGAACACTTTCGGTTTTTCCCGAACCCGTTGCACCCATGATGTGAACGTGTCTTGAGCGAACCTTGTCCGGCAAGAATACAGGAATTCGCATATTCTGCTCAATTCCTAAGAAACTTGATTCCTTGGTGCATTCTTTAATTGATGACGGAATCTTATCTCCGAGTTCAATTTGTTTTGCGTACTCTTCTGCCTCATCGGAGAAGAAGACATTTTTAAACGCGGCTGCAATAAGTGCGATGATGAGCGCAACAACAGCAGCCAAAAATATGAATATGTATAAATTCATTTAATTACCCCTTTCTAAAAAGTTTTCTGTAAGTTGAAGGAAAAATTCTTGCCCAGGTTTTAGAGACAAAGCTGAGGCACGATTATAGGCAGTGCCAAGATCAGATGTGACTTCACTTTGGAGCCCTGAAAGCAACGCTCGAAGCAAAATTGCAGAGAGATCATTCGATCCGCCCTTAATAGAGCCCGATATACCAGCCGCCGCGCCTGTGCCTCCTGCCACAAGTGCTCGATTAGCCACTCCTTCAAGCTTCTTGGCTTTCACACCGAGTGTCCCATCAATGCTTAAGGCTTGAGCTTCAAGTTCTAGGCTACGACTGCCTTGTGGGCTTTTCACAAGCTTGAAACTCATTTTGATGCGATCAACATTGGCGTCTGAACTTGCATCACCAATGACAGTCCAGCCATAAAAGCGCGAGCCTAAAGAATGGTCGACTATTTGAGCAAAAACAGGAACCGTATCGAAAGTTTCAAGACTATTTAGAAGCTTTACTCTGACGATTGTTCCTGTAGACGCTCTGACACCTGTACTTTTCGATGCGATCTTGGCACCTGAGCCTGCTGCTGCCTTTTCATTAAAATGAATGACCAGCGCACCGTCTTCTGCGGATTCTAAGCTCTGAGATGCGAATTCAGCTTCTGGGCTTTCCTCGGGCTTATCTTCGCTGAAACCCATAACAATGAGCCAAGCAAGCAAACCTCCAACAACAAGTAAGCAGACAACCGACACCACAACTACAGACACTTTCCGTTTATCAACAGAAGGCTTGTTGGAAGAAACTGTTAATGGCGTGCTCACCATTTCTTTAAGTGTTTGTGTGTAGCCTTTAAAAGTATTCATTTTGAGGCTCCTTTCTCAACCAAAAGCTCAAGTGTTTGCTGTTTTGATGGAATCAAAAGATGCCCTCTATTTGATGCGATTTCGGGCCTTGTAAATTGCACATCAAATGTGACCGAAGCACCAACTTGAATTTCCTTTCGCTCTGAACTGAGCCCAGTGTGTAAAAAGCTTTTTGAGTTTTGTTTCAGAACAATTTTTGACCAATCTGGAACCCAAACAGTATTTGAATTGTTCATAAGGCGCACTCGAAGGGTGAAGTAATCTCTTTTAGGTGGTTCCCATGCTTTTCTTAGGAGTTCTGCGCGGAATCCATTCTTCGTGACCCGACTAAAAATCCGTGGTGTCGACCTACGAGGTTTTGCAGGCGACTTAGCTTTTTTTACTTCGCAATTAACGCTCTCGGTGTGTGGTAAAATTGGATCAGAGTAAAGTTTGTACGTTTCAGCTAAAGATCCACCGCTAAAAACTAAAAGGTTGGATTCTTTGTGGGATACAGCGGAGCGTAGGAGCAAATTGTTGCCGATTCTCTGAGCCTGAAAGTATCGTGCATCCCCTATAGCAATCGAGTCAGGTGCCTTTTGAAAGCAAACAACGGACGACAGACCCACTCGGACATTGATGCTTGATTTGTTTGCAAAGCTTAGGCATGGAATGAAAATCATGAAGACCATGAATTTTTTACCTGCGCCGCGATTCATAAACTTGCTCACGCTATTTCGTGCGGGGAGAAGTTTTTGAACCTGTGGATAAGCTTTTTCCCCAGCTTTGATAGCCATAAGACTTAGCTTGGGCATCACAAGTCCTTGAAGTGCTCTTGCTCCTGTAGAGACAAGTCCCGATCCAGTGCCGACTATCGCCCCTTCACAGAACTGGCCGAGCATGAAGGGTGAAAAGAGCAGACTCACCGCAAGAATCAAATTCATGACAACAATCGCCGTATAGCCGCCATCGATTGCATAGGCGTCTTGAAACGGCAATGCCTTTAAGAACGCCGAAAGCAGTGCCCAAATGATTGGCCAACAAGCTACTTGGAACAAATTCTTAAATAGGTTCTTAGTCAGGTTTGCGGTCGACTCAAAAAGAGTGCCCAAAATTAACAACGGACCTGTTACAACAAGAATCATCCAGTAGAATTGATAGAACGCAACCAAAAGGTATCTGGACACATAAAGGCAGAGATACGAAATTGCCACGAGCGCCGAAACTATGAGGTCGTTTCCAAAATCAAGTAGAGACTTGAGATCCAACGAATAGGCCTTTGCTCTTTCGCTTGCTGCTTTTAGAAATGCATCTATTCCATCAAGGTTGTCGATGGAAAGTGCAATTTCCTGCCCTATGTTTTTGATCAGACCCGTCAACGAGGGAAACGCAGCCAGCAAAAGCATTGTCACAACAAGACGCTTGAGTCTTGAAACTACGGCTCCCTCAATCCCTAGATCCTGACTGAAAGCCATTACTACCGAGAGCAAAAAAAGTGGCAGGATGGCAATATGAGCGATACCATCCATATGCTGATACAGGCGCTCGACAATAGGCATCAACTTTTCGTAGTTCTCGGCGATGCCTTCCGAGTTTTGAATTGTGCCACTCATCTTTTGACCTCCATGAGATTGATTTGGTTTGAGAAACCCGAGAGGCCTTGGCCTATGGATTTGTATTCAGCCGCCTGTGATTTTAATCTTGCGGCCTCTCGCGACCCGCTTTCAGCAATCATCTGCGACAGAAGTGAAATGATTTGAGCCTGAGCGACTTGGTTTTGTGATTGGAGCGAGACAAGAGTTCCAACGCCTGAGGCTGTCATTTTGTTTGCAACGGCTGGTCCCACATTGAGTCCCTCGCGTTCGAGTTCCTTGCCCGAATCAAATGCTGGTTTTGCTGTATCAACAAGGACGCCCGCCACACTCATAGCTTCAGCGATACGACGTTCGACCTCATCTGACTTTTCGGTGCGAAACTCTGGAGGCAACGTGTAGTAGATTTTCTGAAGACGCTTTAGCGCTTCTCTAGGGTCTTTCCATTTTTGTAGATCGTTAGGCGCAATTAAGGTTTGAATGGTGCGTAGCCTGTGAATCTTATCGTCGATTCCTCGAAGCTCGCGTCTGAGCATTTCAGACTGAGCCCGAATCTCATAAAGCGTGTAAAGAGTATTGGAAACAATCTCGATTAGAAATGGAATGTCCTCCCCAAAAAGCGCTTTGGCTTCTTTGGGCTTAAAGGCAATGCCAAGTCCAAGCACCAATACAAGTATTCTTATAAGCATAAATCTCCTTTCTGCTTAGTTTGGGGACTAGAAATGTTTTCTGAATTGGCAAGCTCGTAGAGCTTTTTGCTTGGGTAGAGCCGCAAGATCTGACTAAATTTTGGAGTCCCCAGCCAAAACTCAGAAAACTCATTCTTCTTTGATGCGACACTTAAGAACCTTTTTCGGTCAGATTCGCTCATGTCTAATGTGCGCGCTAGGATTTCTCCGCTTGCGGCACCCTGGAGCAGGATTCTATGAAACGAATTTGTGATCACAAGTTTTGCAAAAGCATTGTCACCATAGTCACTAAGATTTTGTGTTACAGATGCGATCCCAGCTTGGTACTTACGAAAGGTGCGATACATTTCCTCTAGGAATCCTGAAGCTTGAGAGAAGAACTTCCACACTTCATCAAAGACAATAAGCGTAGGAGCATTTGTTCCCTTTTTGAGTCGCTCCCAAATGCCTTGAGTTAGAATCAATATCGCAAGTCTTTGTAAGAGCGGATCACCTTCAAGGTTTTTAAAATCAAAGGCCCTTACGGGTTCATCTAAAATTGCATCAATCGTAGAGTTGGCCTGAATATCATCCCAGTTAAGATAAGGCCTTAACCATAGACTAATGTCTTCGTAAGCTTTTTCCTTTCGCTCCGCCGCCTCATTTGAGAGAACTCGCAAAGAAAATGGTGCGCCTGAACAGGCTTGAAGCAGGTCTTCGATAGCGACCTTGTGGGAGTGGGTGATGTGCTCCCCTGCTCCACAAATATTTTCTAGCAAAGTCTTACAGAATCCAGTTGGTGCAATCTTAAGACGCTTGAGCGCAGCAACAACAAGTTCGGTGGCTTTTTTTGAATCAAGATCTATTGAGCTGCCCTCAAAGTGCGAGACAAGCTTTCTGTAGGAACCGCCTACATCAAAAATTGCAATTTGGCCGTCTGGGTAATCATGTTTAAACCCTGCCAGACTTGAATTCATGAGAAAACTTTTTCCACTCCCCGAGGCTCCGCATACAAAGGCGTTGAAATTGAGATTGGTTTTTGAAAAAAGATTTAAATGGCAAAGCTCGCCGCACCTTGAAAGAAAGCTAATACTGCTCGCATCTTGCTCACGCCCATAGTCCAGAAAAACAGGCAAAAGATGTGCGAGGTTTCCACTGAGCATGGGCAACTCTCGAACAACCAAGGGTTTTGCACCTACCATGTGTGATTTGACTACGGGAAGAGTTCCAACGCCCTCCACAAACAGTCCAGAACCTGTGCTACTACTTACGTCCGCAGCAAAAGAGCCCATTCTTGACTCAAGGTTTGAAAGATCTGAATCAGACATCAAAACAGTAAGGCTGATATTCAATAAGCTCTCTTTACCCTGAGTGACACGAACTAGGATTTCCTCCGATGCGGAAAGATTCGAGCCTGATTCAAGATCTGATAGCTCATGGGCCTTTCGAGCAGAAAGTGCATGAGAGACGCGTCTCTTGGTTTCTAAATCTTTCTTGGTCTTTGACTTGTCAGGAACACGAATTTTTATAGATGTTAGAAATTCGTCTCCAGATTCATACAAAGCTTCAAAGCAATTGTTCCAAGTACAAAGTGGCAGATCAGTTAAGCTTGCAACCTTTACATAACTTTTTGATGCTTTAAGGTGATCCTCCTCACACACGACATCGGGAAGAACAAAGTCTGACTTCGTGGCGGATTGTCCTAGCATCCTGTTACAAAGCGTTAGGTATTCACTTCTTGACCCCGCATTTAGCTCAATTCCAAGCTCCTCAAAAAGCTGTTTCATCCCCGCACTGCCAGCTATAAGTTCTTTCTCGAAAAGATAGATTTTTGAAATCAATCCGCGCTGATTAAACAGAGACTCGTCGTCGAAGCTGCAAATGCTTCGCTCAAAAACGATCTGCGCAGAATGATTAGAAGGAAGCTTGGAAAGACTTTCTTTAATACGCTCGAAAAAGCCTTCCGATAGAGGCCCTTGAAAGGCATCTTCACACTTGGTGGATTGAAGAGGGCTCAATGTCCAAAAATTTAGAATCTCTTTGTTAATATTTAAAAGTTTTCCTGATTCTTTAAAAACCGCCGAGATAAGGTCACTTGTTAGTGATAAGCTATTCGCTTCGATCATTTCAGCCTCCTTGCTTTCTGAGACGTGCACCAATTAAAATTCTTGGCATCACAAGGAAGTGAAGCAAAAAGCCTAAATGCCCTGCCTTGTGGCCGATGGATAGAATTCTCAGGTTGACAAGCATCCCAAGTCCCAGAACCCATGAAATCACCACAGGCAAACCAAGTGCTGAGAGCACGAAGTTTGAAAGCATCATGAGCCCTAGACTCACTCCAAGGTGTGCAACCTCAAATCCCCATATGTGAGAGCGTTTTAAATGGCATGTTGGATTGTTCAGCATTTAGCGCACCACTCGGCTCAGAAGATCAACAATGCCTTGAGCTAGAAAAAGAATCACAATTCCAGTAATGGCAAAAATGAAGTGCTGTTTGGCATTTGGGTTTCCAACAAAAAATTGGAATCCAGCATAGCCGAGAGCGATCACTGCAATGATTGGAAGTATTCCTGTAACGAGAACAGTTTTGAGGGCCATAAGACTCGATTCGACCGAGGCGTGGGCCAGAAGAGGCAGCGAGGCGACTGTCAAAAGACAAGCCGCGCCCATTACCCGCGTTAGGGTAGTTTTCATAATTATCCTTTCTTTTTGTTTTGTTTTGTTTTGTTTGGTTTCTAGTGAGTTAAATCAAAACGGAGTGTCGTCGACTTGAGCTGTGGGTTGTTTTGAAACTCCGTAAGGGCGAAGACTCTCTTTGATGAAAATACTTAGGTTGGGGTACATGTAGAGCTGAAGTGAAAAGCCGGGTGACCCGTTGTTTAGCGGAAAGGCTACTCCAACAGTTCTCCAGTAAGTCCTTCCATTTCGAGCTTCATCTTTGACGACTACGTCAAAAACCTTCTTGGTATTGTTGTTTGCATTGGTTTGGTCGTTCATATTTCAAAATCCTCTTCTATTTCGTTTTCTTCCTCTGGTTTATGTTGATGACGTAAAAGTCGTTCATTAAAGCTTTCTGTGATCAGATCCTCCCTTTCTTTTTCGTGTTCTAGTTCTTCGACAAGTTCGAGATGTTCAGGGTCGAGATCCTCGTATGGATTTTCATCCCAGTACTTGTAGTCTTCAGCCCATTCGGTAAGCAGACAGCATGGACAAAAGAGTTGTTGCTTAGTCCATTCGCATCTCCAGCTTCCACATCGTGGACATTCCACGCTGATTTTCATGAGATGGCTCCAGCCGCATTTGCGACAAAGACAGTTGCAAGACAAAGGTAAGTGGATCTGTAGAGAAACATCTCCGCGCGCTTAAGCGCCATTTCGTGATGATGCTCATCCAGATGTTTTTGAGACTTGTGGCATCTGCTAAGTTTCTTTAATCCCGCAGCGCTACCCTCTTTGAGAGTGGATGGTTTTCGCAGCAGAGCCTTTACGATTTTTTTGATTGTGGTTTGAGCGGTTTTCATTTCTGCATCCTTTCTTGGAGAGGCCTAAGAGCTTCCGTGCTCGCCTCTTGGTATGCAGTAGTGCGATGATGATGCCAGACCTAAGGTGCTGAAATTACGTTGGGCAGACGAAATTGCTTGGACAGCGCTGACCGAATTGGACAGCGCTGTCCAAGAATTTGGTCACGGCTGTCCAA
>CAZXHL010000099.1:0-10137 GCA_964640545.1 uncultured Bacteriovorax sp.
TGATATTTGGATCACGTTTTTTACAACACTTTAGCGCGCACAGTTAACTTCTAAAATTCGGAATCGAGCTCTTCGAGCACTGACTCGAGTTCTTCGATGGGAACTTCGTGGTCAAAAGCTCTCGCTAGCGGCATTCCGGTCTCGGCGGCAGAGCGCGCACCATCGGCATCACCCGCTTCGAGCAGACATCTTGCGAGAAAAGCCCAAGCGATGACATAGTCCGGCTTAGCTTCTACGAGTTTTTTGAATTCGGCAGCGGCTTCGAACCACTTGCGCTCGTCCATTAAAGCTTTTGCAAAAGAAAAATGTAGCAACTCATTATCGGGTTCATCATCCAATAACGTTTTCCATTCTTGCGAGTTCATAAAATATTTTTCAAATCGAACGTGACGGAAATTTGCATCCCAAAAACAGCTAGGGATTACTCCATAGTCATAAGACTATGGGCATTTACATCACCAAGCAGTTCACGGCCATTTAGCGATGAGATCTCAAGGAAGAAAGCTGCTTCCACAACTTCTGCTCCTTGGCTTTCAACAAGCTTTTTGCAGGCAAGAGCTGTGTTTCCAGAGCCCAGAATATCATCAACAATAAGAACCTGTGAACCTGCACGAAGAGATTCCTTGTGCATACTTAGAATTTTAAGGTTGTCGACGTCATGATGATATCCAGCTGGACATTCCTCAGTCACACAATCGTACGGAAGACTTCCGTATCGTGCGACAGGGACAAACCCTGCGCCAATCTTAGCGGCGAGAGCAGCACCAAACATGTAGCCGCGAGATTCCGGAGACACAACATAGTCCACCTGGCGTCTTGAGAATCGGCGAGCAAATCGCTCCATTGCTCTTCCAAAATGTAGAGCATCCGAGAGAAGTGGAGTTAAATCATAAAATGTAACGCCCTCTCGTGGGAAATCACTAAAGGTTCTAACTAACCGCAATCCATCAGTATAATTTTCCGTGCTCATAGCGCGCACAATAGTGGCGGTGGCTGCCACTTACAAGTCATCCTTGCCTCAAAATGAGGCAATATTAGGTTTTTTCGCCCCTCAGGGCAGTTGCAAATCTCCAGTTGGGAGAAAAACGAGGGGATCCAATGGATCAGCCCCCTTTCGGATCTCAAAATGAAGATGGGGACCGGTGCTTCGGCCAGTATTTCCGGAATAGGCGATTTGGCCACCCTTTGAGACACGAGATCCTCGCTTTACGAGAGCCCTGGACAGGTGAGCATACACGCTGCTCCATCCTCCACCATGGTTGATGACGACAATAAGCCCGTATCCAGACAAACTTCGGCCCACATAACTCACGACACCACGCTCTGCAGCATAAACCGGTGTCCCAATTGAAGCTTTGAAATCCAGTCCTTCATGCACTTTTCGGCGGTCTCGCCAGCCAAACAATGAAACAACTCGGACTGAGGGCCCCCTTAACGGAAGCCCAAAATCAAGCAAAGAGGCTTTTGGATCAGGTAGAGAATCTCGATATTGCTGCGGAGACTTCCCCGTCACACAGGCTCCAAGAAAAAGTAGCGTCACCAGAACGCCTACCTTGCGCCCCCACAGAGCAATCACCCTATCCAAACAGCCCCCAAACATGGACTACTTTTTCTTTCGAGTGGAACTTTTCTTTCGAGCAGATGTTTTCGGTGAAGAGCGCTTCACAGCTTTATTCACAGCTTTAGATGCGCCTGACTTTGTCTTCGACTTTTTCGAAGTCGCCTTTTGAACCCTAGCCCCAGCTTTCGATCCGGCTTTGGAGCCAGCTTCGGAATCGGCCTTAGCAACGGCCGCAGGCTTCAAGGCTGCTGCGCGAGCCGCCACTCTCGGCCTTCGACTCTGCAAGCCGCGATGTGAAATCGGAACCGCAACTTTCGCCGTTCCCGCAGATCCTTTTTGATGAGGATCCGGAACCCAGCTCGCGAGTGTTTCCATGTAATCATACTGAGTAAGATCAATCCTAAAGGGAGTGATCGAAATAAAATTCTGATCCAAAACTTCACAATCAGATCCTTCAATTTGCTTGAATCCCGCGTATTTTCCGCCGAGCCAAAAATATTTTTTTCCACGAAAATCATGTCGTGCCTCAACCTTATCCGTATAAATGCGGAAGCCTTGTCTGGCGACTCGAACACCTTTTACTTTTCCCGCGGGCACGTTTGGAAAGTTAATATTCAACAAACAGCTAGGAGGAATGGGGTTTTCGACTAAATTTTTCACAAGCTCCACAATGTAGTCAGCAGCCCAATCAAAACTATAGGAACCCTTTTTTCCTGGCTCGTAGTGATAATCGAGCGAGGCCGCAATCGCAGGAATGTCCATAACGGCGCCTTCCCTAGCAGCAGCGATAGTTCCCGAATAATAAGCGTCATTCCCCAGGTTCACACCACGGTTGATTCCCGACACAATGATATCTGGCTTATGTTTCATGACATATCGCAACCCCACATAAACACAATCTGCAGGCGTTCCGCTTGTGGCCCACATATCAAGATTTTTCTCACTCCCAACATGGAAAATTCGAACCGGCTTGTGAAGCGTCAATGCGTGCCCCATCGTTGATTGCTCCCTCTCAGGAGCGACCATGGTGACTTGAGCGATACGACTCAAAGCTCGGCCAAGAGCCATAATGCCCTGACTTCCGATTCCGTCGTCATTCGATATTAGGATTCTTAATTTTCTTTTTGGAGGCATAATACTATTCCCAACTTTCTTCTGCCGCTTCAACCTCGACGGATTCTTCTGCTCCAGATGCATCCTCTAAAGGCTCTTGAAGAGCCTGCTCAGAACTGGAAGCCTGCTTTTCAAGAACTCTCTCCGCAACGGAAGGCGCCTCGGGCCAAACGGCTCCAGGAGTTGACGCCTTTTCCGGCACCGAAGACAGGTGGGCTAAGGCCCCCAGCCCCAAGGCAAGGAGCAAAACAACAATCAAATCAAAAGCTGATAGGTCTTGGTTGTGTGACATGGGGCATATAGTACCCCGAAGATGCTCAGTTTTCACCAGGCTAGGCAAAAAAAGTGCGCTATAACGGATATCAATATATGCCAAAAAACTCTAGCCGCGATGGAAACAGCAGTGGAAGCAGAAGCGACAGCAAAAGCGGAAGCAACAAATCCAAACGCAAAGGCACACCAAGAAGAAACTCGACCCGCAAATCTCAAGCCGAAAAAAGGCTTAGTTCAGGCTCCCTAGAACGCAAACAAGAACGTGAAGGCGGATTCCGTCCACCTAAACGAATTTCCGCTCCGCAGTTCATTGATGGCCGCATGGATGTTCATCCCGATGGATTCGGATTCCTAATTCCGTTCAATCATGAAGAACCCAATGTTTATGTCGCCAAAGAAAACTTAAAAGATGTCATGAACCGCGATGAAGTTCGCGTCGAAGTCACACAAAGTTTTAATGATGGAAAATTCAGAGGGAATGTTGTCGACATTCTCAAGAGACACCAAACCGAGTTCCTAGGTTTCTACCGTCCACATGGCGGCGGTGTGTTGATCGTCCCCCTAGAGGCCAAAGATCGAAACCATGTTTTCAAAATGGCACCAAGCCAAAGCTTTGATGTAACGACATTAAAATCCGGCGCAGCCGTGCTTTGTAAAATCCTCGAATACCCGAGCAAAGTTCCGGGCAAAGCGGAAATCATAAGAACAGTAGAAGATCCGGAATCCGCAGGAATGGACACCCTACGAGTTTTACTCGAAGCTTCATGGCCGCGAGAGTTCACAGACTCTGCCAAATCCTATGCCGAGAACCAAGCTCAGCGGTGGGAAGAAAAAGTCAAAGACCGCAGGGACATCCGAAAGATTCCCATGGTCACCATCGACGGCCGTGATGCCAGAGACTTTGATGATGCTGTTCACGCCAAACGCGAAGGCAAGACTATCCGCCTGTGGGTAGCTATTGCAGACGTTTCACTTTTTGTGGAACCAGGCACAGCCCTCGACAAAGAAGCCTTTGAGCGATCTACCAGTGTTTACTTCCCCGACCATGTCACACCGATGCTTCCGGAAGTTTTGTCGAATGGAGTATGCTCCCTCAATCCTGACGAGGATCGCCCCTGCATG
Source organism: uncultured Bacteriovorax sp. (assembly GCA_964640545.1). Classification (GTDB taxonomy): domain Bacteria; phylum Bdellovibrionota; class UBA2428; order UBA2428; family UBA2428; genus JBGSZX01. Next base: position 4,070 of record CAZXHL010000099.1, read on the forward strand.
GTGTGCGAGTGCGTGATCAACGAAAATGGCCTTGTTCAAAGTTACGAATTCTATGAAGGCCTTATGCGCAGTCACAAACGAATGACTTATGAAATGATGCAAGCCTTCATCGACAAAGAGGAATGGGTTCAAGACGAAATCAAAGGTCTTGAAGACGGCCTCACAACTCTTATCGATACCTTCCGCATTCTTAACGAAGCCCGAAACAAACGTGGCTCCATTGACCTCGACATCCCAGAAGCTTTTGTCCAGCTCAACAAAGACGGAACCGTTCACGACATCACCTCGCGCGTAAGACTAGACGCTCACCGCTTGATCGAAGAGTGCATGCTCATCGCCAACCAATGTGCGGCGAAGTTCCTAAAGGATAAGGCTCGCGCGGGAGTCTACCGCGTCCACGAAGAACCAGACGCTAAAAAATCTCGCGAATTCATCGAGTTCCTATCTCTGCAAGGAATCAACGCCATTGAGATCCTTGGAAAGAAATGGGAACGCAAGCAAAAACAAAAGCACAAACCTGTAGGTAAAGACGGAAAAGGCAAAGACCAGGACACTGGCCCTGCGATCAACGATCCTGAAGACTACGCAACATTGCTCAAACGAATTCGCAAAGACCGCGGAGAAGAAGATCCTGTCGTTCAGGCTTTGCAACCGATGATGCTTCGCACGTTGAAGCAGGCTCGCTACACAACTCAGCCTAAGGGCCACTTTGCCCTTGCAGACAAAGACTACACTCACTTCACCTCTCCGATTCGTCGCTACCCTGACCTCATGGTCCATAGACTGATCAAAGAAGGACTTGGTGTAAAGGCTAGCTTTGATCCGGCTGACGACTTAGAAAACCGCTGCCAACATTGTTCGGACCAAGAACGCTCAGCTATGGACGCTGAACGCAAACTCATCGACATCAAAAAATGTCGCTTCATGGAAAACAAGCTTGGTGAAGAGTTCAATGCTCACGTAACCGGTGTCACTGAAAAAGGCATCTTCTGTCAGATCGAGGGTCACTTTGTTGATGGCCTCATGAATGCCGATCGATTGATCGCATGGGGCGGCTTCCAATTCAACGCGGCACTCATGTGCTACAAAACATCTGGAAATCGCCAGCTTCACCTCGGACACCGAATCAAAGTGCGCCTAGCAGCTGTTGACATCAAAATGCGCCGAATCGATTTTGAACCGCTGGAGCTCATTGGATGAATGTTCTCACCCGAGTCCAACAAGTCCGCCTTGCCGTTAAAAACGTAGGACGGATGAGAGAGATTGCCACCACGATGGGGCAATTTGGATTCAACACGCTTCTCGACAGAATTGGACTTGGAAGATTTGCCTCCTCCAAAAACCTCTCGGTAAGTGTCGACACACCCCTCCCCATCCGTCTGAGACTTTTGTGTGAGAAACTTGGACCGACCTTCATCAAGCTAGGACAAGTTCTCTCTAGTAGACCAGACCTCATCCCGGCAGAGATCCTCGAAGAACTCGTGCACCTACAAGATGATGTAGAGCCCGTTTCCATCTTAGAAATTCAACCCGTGATCGAAAGATCACTGGGGCGCAAGTTAAACGAGTGTTTCGCGAGCTTCGACACGGAACCCATGGCAACGGCTAGCATTGCCCAAGTCCATGCCGCAAGAAGCCTTGAAGGCGACGATGTCGTCGTCAAAGTTATTAAGCCCAATGTCCACAAGCTCATCACACAAGATCTAGAAATCTTGGAGATGATCGCGAATCTTATTGAGACTTATATTCCTGAAGTCAAAGTTTTCAGACCTCGAGCCATCGTCACGGAATTCAAACGCTCACTCCTGGCTGAAACAGATTTTGAACGAGAGTTTTTCAACATCAAAAACTACAGGGAAAACTTCGCAGACTCTGACTTCCTCTATATTCCCAAGCCCTACGCGGATCTCTCCACCAAAGAAGTTCTCACCATGGAGCGCATTCGAGGCATCAAGCTTTCGAACCTGGCGGAAATTCGCGCCATGGGTACAGACACGAGAGAGGTGCTCGCAAGAGGTATGGATGCGTTTTACAAGTCCATCATGATCGATGGACTATTCCATAGCGACCCTCACGGAGGAAATATCTTCGTCCTTCCCGATGGACGCATGGCCCTCGTTGACTTTGGTTCGGTGGGATACCTCTCAGACTCTTCAAAGCGAGCCGTAGTCAGCATGTTCCTCGCGCTGCTGGCACAAGATTACGAATGGCTTGTGCAAGAATACGTGCAGCTTTCTCCCGCCTCGCAAGGAACACGCACATCGCGCACCATGGACGCGCTTTCAGAGGAAATCTACAACCTCTTCTCGCCCTACCACGGCCGCCCTCTTCGATCGATTCCATCAGGAAAGCTATTGATGGATGCGTCCTCACTCGCACTCAAGCATCAAGTTGTGTTGCCTGCAGACTTAGTGATGGTATTCAAAAGCATCATGACCCTTGAGGGGCTGGCTCGAGAAATGGATCCAGACTTCGACTTGGTATCGGCAGGCGCAGGCTACGCCAAGAACGTTTTAAAAACTTTATATAAGCCCGAGTATCTTCTTAAAGAAATTGCCTTTACAGGAAGGGACACGCTCAACTTCGTAAGACACTTCCCCAGGCAAGCGGCGGAGATCACTCGTCAGATTGAATGTGGTGATCTAAAGCTCAATATTGATTTCAACAACGCCAAAGTCCTTGCCGACGCCCAGGTCAAAGGCTTTAGCATCCTAGGCCAGAGTGTTGTCGCAGCAGCCGTACTCATTGTCGCTGCCAACGTAAGTTCTGATATCGCGCTACCACATTGGGCTCTCATTAGCATGTGGACCATCGCGATTGTATTCACCACCTGGACCGGCTGGCGCAGCTTCCGCGCAAAGTAGAGCTATCATCAGCACTTCAATTATGAATCAAGAATGAGTCAATCGCGAAGCAATCGCACGAAATCTTCGGTGCACCCGCGGCGCGCCTCGAGCCGAGGACGAAAAGCAGATACAAGCTCTTCATTGCTTTGAAAGTGGAACTTGATGGTCCCATCGCTAGCAAAACTAATATTTTTATCAAAGTCACCCAACTCTTTAGCGCGACTTAAGAAGCCTTCATGCATACTGGCGATATCCATGGGCTTAAACCAAGAGGATTGTGGGATCGACTTCAACTCGCCCTGCTCCCACACAGGATTTTCAATCACACGGTTCGGGAAGTAGGTGCCGCTTTGAAGTGAGGTATCAGATACCAAAGCTTTCCAATCTTGAAACAACTGCTGATGACCGTTCTTATTAAAAATAGCCTCGACTGGCCCGCCATCCGTTAAGTCGAGCATGATCACTTTACCTGTGGGTAAAAGATCTTTGTCGAGTTCGAATCTCACGTTCTGCAAGTGCGCCGACATCACCCTAAAACCAAGGACCAAATTCATTTCCGCGAGGAACTCCCCAAAATGGAGGGAGATTTTTTTCTTAAAGGCATCGGGGGTCATACCGTTGATCTTACAAATTCGATTGATTTCCTTTTTGTCGTGAAGGACAAAGCCTGTGAGCTGATGTTTTTCGCCCTGACTCACATTCTCCATAAGACGAATGTTGATGGAGTTGTCGGTTGCGTTTGTGTGGGGAGGAAACATGATAGCTCCAGCTTCCCATGCCACGTCAAGAGTCTTAAGTCGGTCCTTCTGCGAGTAAAAGTAGTCACTCAGAGCCCTATTAAAATGGGCCCACCTTGAAGGGTTTGGACGGGGGAAGCCTTCACGTTGTCCGACATCGTTTGTACCCGTTTTGAATGAGAACGTGCGATTCGTGCCTGGGATCTTTAGGATGGTACTTTTGGAAGAGGTTCTGTAACCACGAAGCTGAGTCTCGGAGACATCGACCAAACGATGTTCCACTTTACGCTCCACCAAATAGTCCATAATTCCCCGGTAGAAACTCTGATCCATGGGATGAATCGGCCAACGCAGAAATTTCTTTCCGTTTTTTTGAAAGATAAAAAAGTCACGAATGTCTTCGGGCAAGTAGTTCGCGAAATCAATCGTGATTCCGTGGGGACCCTTCTCAGCGCCATAGATCCAATCCCGAAAACTATCGAGTTTATAAAGGCCATCATCCTCGAGGTTGATCTCAAGGTATCGAATGGGGAGCTCCTCTTGTTTGAAATTCACACCTTGCACATAGCTACCAACGTTGTGCTCAGCTTCCCAATTCAGGAACTGCATCATGGTTTGGGACTGGGCAAAACTAGCTTCAGACCAGAATGACAGCGCAGCAAAAACCAACAAGAACCTCATAAGGCCAGCATTGTACGCTTTATGACTCGTCGTGTCAACGTGGAAATACCTGAAAAATAAGGGGATTTTTTAGACTGATCTAGGCAGCCTGAAAGGCTGGATATCGTTGGGGTAGAGAAAAAATGGGGCCGCCCAGATGGCGGCCCACCCCCCAGAGATCCTAAGCTACAACGTTTACCGTTTACTCAGAATTAACTAACTATTTTGGCTCAGCTCATTTGGAGCGTAGCCGCGTCTTCGCGTATTACAATAATGATTTCTGGTGTGACATCCTTGTCCTTAACCCGTCATCAATGTTTCAACTGTAACCGGGAACTCCTACTGTAGTAACTTCAATGCCATTTGGTTTGACGAATTGGCCTGCCCAAGAACCGAGATACCTGCATTAAGCATGATATTGTTTCTCGTCATCTCAGCGGTTTCTGTCGCCATGTCCGCGTCTCGAACCCTAGAGTTCGCTGAACTCAAGTTCTCTACACTCACACCAAGGTTGTTGATCGTCGATTGGAGCCGGTTCTGCAAGGCACCAAAGTCCGCACGAACTGCGGCGACTCTTTGAATCGCTTGGTCAATTTGCGCGAGTGACTGCTGAGCATTCACCTTGGAACCTAGAGCCAGACCTTTGAGCCCCAACCCTTCAACGGTCGCATCTGCTTTCGAGGCATCAAAAACAATCCGGTCAACGCCTGGAATGTTTCGAATGCCAATCTGCAAATCAAACTGCTTGGGATTGTCGGGATCTTCATTTCCGTTCAATAATTTGGTGTTGTTGAATTCTGTCGCTTGCGAGATCCGTTCGATCTCACTCAATAGACTTTGATACTCGACATCCAGAAATCCGCGCTCTGCCTCACCAATGGTGTCAGACGCTGCCTGAATACCCAATTCTCTAAGTCTTGCTAAAATATTACTTGTTTCGTTGAGTCCACCTTCAGCAACTTGCACGAGCGAGATTCCATCCTCCGAATTTCGGATGGCCATGTTAAACCCTCTAATTTGTGCTTTTAAGTTTTCACTGATGGCGAGTCCTGCAGCATCATCGCCTGCGCGATTGATCCTACTTCCCGAACTCAACCGTTCCATTGCCTTACGCATGTCGTGATTCGTACTGCGTAAGTTCCGCTGGGCGTTTATAGACGCCACATTGGTATTGATTCTCAATCCCATACCGGTCCTCCTAACCTTCTTGGCCAAACTTACTGTCTGGCCGATTTAAATGTTTCACTCATGCTTTTGCGTTATGTTCCTCGTATGGAATCAAGTTGAGAAATCCTATCTCGCCTTGAATACTCGGAACGCAATCACATGCGCTTAGAAAACCAATCGGTGCGGGCCGTCTAAAACTTGAACAGTTTATTAAGGTTGTGTGAAGAATTATTTTTACGCAGCGAGTCTAGTGGTCGAAATTACTAATCAACAGGGTAAAGTTCGAAGTCTAAAAGATCCTCAATGGCACGAGACCGCTCAGACATACCAATAGAGTCACTTGGGTCCATCAATTCTATTTCCTTCTTCAAGGCCTCTAAATTTTTAAGTCTTTTAGCTCTAATGGCCGCCTGTTCGTTTTTGTAATAGCGCGACACTGTGGAGATCACCCCCGTTAAAGAGTCTCTAGGGTCTTGCGAGAAAGTAATCTGATCAGCCGGAGCCATAAAACTCTCAGAACGATCAGAAAACTGCACATCGATACGAACCTGATTACTATTGCCCACTGGAGTCGCGGTAATCGTCTCCGGATAGTCCTCAAGTCCATAGGCTTTAGCCCTGGATGAACTTGTCGAAACACTCACTCCTCCGTCAGCTT
>CAZXHL010000100.1:0-10116 GCA_964640545.1 uncultured Bacteriovorax sp.
CGATCATCCTCAAATTACTCACTTTTTTGCTGGACTCATCGATCTTTTCTTATAGTGTCGCAGCCAATCCAGACGGACCACAAGGCCCCTATGGAAATACACACGTCGGAATCTAATAAAACAGTCCAGTCGGAGGGCTAATGGTCATCTCGCTTTTGCTCGATGCCTAACCCTCTGTAGGAATTCGGCGGAGGCTCAACTGGACTTAGGAGAAATAAATATGCCCGCAACTGTAACCATGAAAGACCTTCTCGAGGCCGGTGTTCACTTTGGCCACCAAACTAGCCGTTGGAACCCAAAAATGAAGCCATACATCTTCGGCTCTCGTAACGGGATCTACATCATCGACCTTCAAAAAACTGTTGGCTTGGCGAAAGACGCCTTGACCTTCATCACTCAAGTCGCTGCCCAAGGTAAAAAAGTTTTGTTCGTCGGAACAAAACCACAAGCTCAAGAAGTGGTTCGCTCCGAAGCGGAACGCGCTGGCTGCCCTTACGTGATCAACCGCTGGCTTGGTGGAACTCTCACTAACTTCCAAACGATCCAAAGCTGCCTCGTCAGCCTTGATAAGATCCAACAGAAAAAAGACACGGGTCTTGTAGACGACATGCCTAAAAAAGAGCGTGCTGCTATGGAAAAAGAATACGAAAGACTCATGCGCAACCTTGGTGGCGTACGTGACCTGAAAGATCCTCCAGGAGCGATCTTCGTTATCGACCCAAGCAAAGAGCACATCGCTGTTGCAGAAGCAGAATGTCTCAAGGTTCCTATCGTTGCTATCACTGACACAAACTGTGACCCAGACCCGATCAACTACGTGATCCCCGGAAATGACGACGCGGTTAAATCCATCAAACTTTTCGCAACTGCCGTTGCTGAAGCTTACCTTGATGGCAAGAAAATCTATGAAGAGAAAATGCGTGCTGTTTCTGACAAGAAAGAAGACGAACCTTCTGAAATCGAAGAAATCATTGCAGCTGAAGCTTCAACTGACCTTCCTCAAGGCGCAAAATCTACAACAACTGACCGCGAAGGTCGTAAAGTTGCCGTAGAAGTGAAACGCTCTATCAAAAAAGAAACTGCAGAATAATTACATAAAAGTTTTTATTGAAAAGTATATAGGAGATTGAAAATGGCAATTACAGCAGCAGCAGTAAATGAATTACGCAAAAAAACAGGCGCCGGAATGATGGATTGCAAGAAAGCTCTTACAGAAGTCAACGGTGACATGGAACAAGCAGTAGACTTCCTTCGCAAAAAAGGAATGGCATCTGCAGCAAAGAAAGCTGGCCGTATTGCGGCTGAAGGTTTGGTTACAGCATTGGTTTCTAGTGACGGTAAAATTGCAACTGTCGTAGAAGTGAACTGTGAAACTGACTTCGTTGCAAAGAACGAAGACTTCACGGGTTTCCTTTCCAACGTTGCTGAGCAAATTACGGCAAAAGCTCCAACAAATATTGATGAGCTTGCTAAGCAAGACTTCATCAGTTCTCCAGGAACAACTGTTGGTGACACAGTTACCGCATTGATTTCAAAAATTGGTGAGAACATCAAAGTTCGCCGTTTCGAAAGATTTGGCCTTCAAGGTGCTGGCGCTGTAGCTTCTTACGTTCACGCAGGTGGACAAATTGGAGTGATCGCTGAACTTGGTTGTGAGTCTGAAGCGACGGCTGCGAAGCCTGAACTTGCTGACTTGGCTCGCGACCTCTGCCTTCACATCGCAGCTCAGAAGCCTTCCTACCTTGTCGATGCTGACGTTCCACAAAGCGTTCTCGACAAAGAAGTTGAGATCGCAAAGGACCAAGCTCGCCAAGCAGGCAAAAAAGAAGAATTCCTTGGAAAAATCGCTGAAGGTAAAGTTCGCAAGTATTGCGAAGAGCATTGCCTCATCAACCAAGGATTCGTTAAAAATCCAGACGTTAAAATCAGTCAGTTGCTTGCAGACGCTTCAAAATCTTTCGGAGACAAAGTAACGGTTCGTCGCTTTGCTCGTTTCGAACTCGGTGAAGGCATTGAGAAGAAACAAGAAGATTTTGCTGCTGAAGTAGCGGCAACAATCGGAGGCTAAGACGTCTTAATGTCACCTATCTCCCCGGGCAACAAATCGGACCTGAAATATTCAAAGATTTTGATCAAACTTTCCGGGGAGGCTCTTGCGGGCACCCGGGAGTTTGGACTCGACGCCGACACTCTGCAGTTCATTGCCAACGAAATTCAATCCTTGAAAAGTCTTGGTGTTGATGTTGCGATTGTTGTCGGAGGTGGAAACATTTTTAGAGGTATTCAAGGTTCTGCTTCTGGAATGGATCGCACAACAGGCGACCACATGGGAATGCTGGCCACAACAATCAACGCCCTAGCCCTCCAAGACGCCTTGGAGCGCAACGACATTGACACCCGTGTACAGAGCGCCATCCCCATGGAAAAAGTAGTCGAGCCCTACATCCGTAGACGTGCCGTAAGGCACCTCGAAAAAGGTAGAGTTGTGATTTTTGCCAGTGGAACTGGCAACCCTTACTTCTCAACAGACACTGCCGCAGCTCTTAGAGCGATGGAAGTAGAAGCTGATGTTTTGGTGAAAGCGACTAAAGTAGATTTCATTTACGACAAAGATCCGAAGAAATATCCGGATGCGAAAAAATATGAGCGTTTGAGCTACATCGACGTCCTCAACAAGGGCCTCGGAGTCATGGACAGCACAGCGACTAGCTTGTGCATGGACAACAAATTGCCCATCGTCGTGATGAATCTGCAAGAAAAAGGCGCTCTCGCAAGACTCGTTAAAGGTGAAAAAGTAGGAACCATTGTTAGCGTTTGATCGCTTGCAGCCTTGTTTTAAATTAGCATTAGACAATCGAGGTCAGTGCGAAAAATTGATCTCGGTTATAAAATTTAGTCAATTTCTAGGAGCAGAACATGGAAGTCGAAGTTACAACCAAACCAAAAATGGAAAAAACTGTGGAGAACTTAAAAAGTGAGTTGTCCCGAGTCAGAACTGGACGCGCTACTCCTGCGCTCGTTGAAAACATTAAAGTAGATTATTACGGAACGCCTACCCCGATCAGTCAAATGGCCCAAGTCTCCATCCCGGATCCCAAAACCGTTCAGATTGCTAGTTGGGACCAGGGGGCCATCCCCCTAATTGAAAAAGCGATCATCGCCGCCAACATTGGCCTCAACCCCAACGTTGACGGAAAAGTCATTCGCCTTAACGTGCCTCCTCTCACGGAAGATCGTCGTAAAGACATCGCCAAAACGGTGAAGAAGTATGGGGAAGACACAAAAATCGCCGTCAGAAACATTCGCCGTGATGTGAACGAGGAAATCAAAAGCAAAGAAAAATCTAAAGAGCTTTCTGAAGACGACTCAAAGCGCCTCCAAGACACTGTCCAAAAGATCACAGATACTTTTGTGGCCGAAGTGGACAAATTGGTCGAAGCGAAAATCAAGGACGTAATGACAGTCTAATGGAAACTATCAATCCAGCTGTTGAAGCTTCAAAGACATTTTCACAACCTGAAATCGATGCAGAGAATGTCGTAAAAATCGAACGCAACAAGGTGCCCAAGCACGTTGCCATTATTATGGATGGCAACGGTCGTTGGGCCACCTCCAAAGGCTGGAATCGCAGCTTGGGACACGCCCAAGGCACGGCAACCGTCAAAGACATCATTCGTGAAGCTGACCGTTTAGGTGTTAAAATTCTTACGCTGTATTGCTTCTCGACTGAAAATTGGGGCAGACCGGCTGCTGAGATTGAAATGCTCATGAAGCTTCTGAGGGACTATCTTGTCCAAGAAACTCAAGAGCTCATCGACAACAACATCAAACTCAACGCCCTAGGACAAACTCACCGAATCCCTAAAGAGATTCTGGATATATTAAACAACTCCATTGGAGTCACCAGCCAGAACACTGGAATGATCCTCAATTTTTGTATTAGCTATGGCGGCAGAGCTGAGATTCTCAGAGCCGTTCAACAAAGCTGCCGTGACTATGCCGATGGTAAGATCCAACTCTCCGATATCGACGACGAATATTTTTCTAATCATCTCTATACTGCTGGCATGCCTGATCCGGATGTCGTGATCCGAACTAGTGGCGAATCTAGAATTTCCAATTTCCTATTGTGGCAGCTTGCTTACTCAGAAATCATGATCCTAGATACTCCGTGGCCGGACTTTACCCCTGCCATGCTCGGAGACACACTTAAACAATTTTCCAAACGCAAACGTCGCTTTGGAAATACCGATGAAAGCCTATAAATGACAAAAGAACTTCGCACCCGCTGGATTTACGCCCTACTTGCTGCGACCGTTGTAGGATTCGTCCTTCTTTTCCTAAATCCTATTTTTATCTTCCTCTTCGCCCTTATATGTGGACTTATTGGTTGGCGAGAATTCGCCCGCCTCACCACCATCAAGGACAAATCATCATTCTACCTAGCAGGATTTGCGTGGGTGTTATCGGCCTTTACCTTGAGTTTTTTTCAGGGGCCAAACTCTTATTTTTGGTTCTACCTTTCTTTATTCGGCTCATTCTCAGTATTAGCTCTCGAGCGACTTTTGGGAGTTTGGGGCTGGGTCAAACCAACTGACGAAACTCCCGAGAGAGCTTGGTTTCTCATTCAGCGTTTTGTCCTCGGGACTCTCTATATCTTTCTACTTTTTGGATTTGTCGGCCCTATCGCCATGAAGCCTCACGGCCAGCAGCTCCTTTTCATGGGAATCACATCCGTTGCCTTTGGTGATGCTGCCGCGTATTTTGGCGGAAAGCGCTTTGGCAAACAAAAATTATGGCCTCAGCTTTCTCCGGGGAAAACAGTGCAGGGGGCATACTTCTCTCTACTAGGAACGATACTAGGTGCGCTTGTGGTTTGGGGTGCCTGGAAATTATCGCCAGCCACCAGGCAGATGCCAATTAGTTCCACCCTACTGCTAGGCTTTCTCGCCTCTCCATTGGGAATGCTTGGTGATCTACTGGAAAGCATGATCAAACGAGATTCAGGAATGAAAGATTCAGGAACATTGCTACCTGGTCATGGTGGACTTTTAGACCGCACCGATGCACTAGTCTTTGTCTTCCCGATCATTTATTTTCTATTCTGATCTCTGTAGTCTTTTGCCTGTAGTCTTTTGTCTGTATCCTCTTTCTGTATCGTTCGAAGCCATCACATAGCGCGTCAGAGTGCACAAATTAAGGAATTTAAGAGGGATTTAGGGGCAAAACTGTCTTAAATTACCTGGATGACCTATATATTTGGATTCGTTCTTCTCCTAGGTATTCTCATTTTCATTCACGAGCTCGGACACTTTCTTTTAGCGAAAGCTGTCGGCGTGCGTGTGGAGACTTTCTCCATTGGAATGGGCACCAAGATCATCAAATTTAAGCATGGCGAAACAGAGTACGCCCTTAGCCTAATTCCTCTCGGTGGCTACGTGAAACTCACGGGCCAAGACCCGCGCGAAGAAGTGCCGAAGGAAATGGAACATCGTTCCTTTAGACATAAATCTCTTTTGCAAAGAACAGCAGTCGTTCTTGCAGGCCCTCTTTTCAACGCAGCCTTGACGGTGATTCTTTTTGTTGTTCTCTACAGTTCCGGTGCTCCAAGCCAAGCCCCCGTATTGAACCGCGTTCTTGAAGGTTCTATTAGTTACCAACAAGGACTTCGCAGTGGCGACTGGGTGGAGAGCTTAGACGTCAACGGACAAAATATTCGCGTGCTAGAGCAAAGCGATCTCGGCAAAGCCATCACTGCAAATGTCGGACAAGAACTCACGCTTAACATCAAACGTGAAAGCTCATGGACCAAAGATGCAGAGAATATGCAATTCAAAATCTCACCCATCACAGGAATGGCAAGAGACCCAAACCTGGGTGTATTCAAAGAACAAGGTATCTTACCGGGCGTCGAAGAACAAGGTAGAGCCCCACTCGTTCAAGTGGCCGCGAATTCTTGGGCTGCCAACAGGCAAATTCCCGACGGTTTTTGGATAGAAAGCATTGAGACTCAAATTGGATCTTTCACTCAGTCTTTCAACGTAAGAACATTCTCAGAACTACAAAATCTTTGGTCGTATATCGCGGAACAAGCACCCAACGCGACGGAAGGACAAATCATTCTTAGAGGCCAATCTACGCAAATTAGTGAAGGCGAAGAGTCTGCAGAAACACAGCAACCAGTCACTGAAAGTTACACAATGGCCTGGACTCGCGCTGATGACAAAATGCCATCTTCAATTTCCGATGCAGGTTTCAGCTCCTCAGAACTCGTTGTGATTCAAGTCATGGACGGCACACCTGCAGCCAAACTCGGTCTCGCCAAAGGAGACGAAATTCGCCAGCTTAACGGCGCCAACATCCAGAGCTTTCAAAGCTTCAAAAGCCGCCTACAAGAACTAGCAAGCGCTGGAAACAGTATTGAAATTTCTTGGCTCCGCGGTGGAGAAAGCATGTCAGCTAGCGTGCAGCCAGAAAAAGTTTCAACGACGGACCCTGTAACTGAAACAGAAAAACAACAGTTCCAGATCGGAGCAGCATTCCTCGCCCTTCCCGCCCCTCCCATGACCTACAAACTCAAAGCAGATAGCTTTGGACATGCGATTCAATTGGGTTGGGATAAGAGTGTGGATCTCACAGTTTCCATGGCCCAATCTTTCTATTACCTAGCGACAGGAAAAATTTCTCACAAGACTTTGGGTGGACCAATCCTCATTGGAAAGATCGCTGGAGACAGCGTGAAACAAGGCTGGGAAGCTTTCGTTAGAATGATGGCTTTCATCTCGCTCAACCTTTTCATTCTCAATCTACTCCCGATTCCCGTGCTCGACGGTGGTCACCTGCTCTTGTTTGCCGTTGAAGCCGTAAGACGAAAACCGCTAAGTCTAAGGATTGTAGAATATTGGACAACAGCTGGATTTTTGGTCCTCATGGGTTTGATCGCAGTTGTATTCTTTAACGATCTCAGTCGACTTGGATTGTTTAACTACTTTAAATCTTAAACCTGTAAATTGGTGTGAGTAAAAAGTGAGTCTTTGTGTCTGACGGAATTCTAGCTCTTGATTGGGGACTCAAAAAAGTAGGTCTCGCAAAGGCTGACATAAAAGGAATTGTAGTCAGTCCTCGGTCCACTTGGCAGAGGGCTCCTGCTGGCCAGATCTGGAGCCTCACTTCGGACGACAAAAGTACTTTGATGATTTTGATTCAGCAAGAAGAGCCTGCTCTTTTAATCCTTGGAGACCCTCGAGGCCCCCAAGGAGAAGAGACGCCTTCAAGTATAAATGCAAAACGATTTGCCCGAAAACTAGAGGACTTGCTTAGCATTCCAGTCGCATTAGTTCCTGAACAAAACACATCATGGGAACAAAAAGGTGCTGACAATGAAGACTCACTCGTCGCATGCGCCTTGATCACGAGTTTCTTTGAAGACCCCACACTCATAAAATTAAAAGAAGAGTTTCTAAATAAGGTCCAATCATGAAAAAAGTATTATTCACTATATTGCCCATCGTTTTCATTGCCATTACCACCATTGCTTTTGGTGCTTGGCAGTTCCATCTTAAAACAGCGTATAACGGCGCTTCATCGTCACTCAAAGTCGACGTCAAACCAGGAATGAGCCTCAATGCCCTAAGAGAAGAACTCACAATAAAGGACATCGTCATCCCCGAAATTCCCTTCAAGATTTGGACTCGCCTAAGCGATGCGGCCTCTAGATTACATGTTGGAGAATTTGAAATTAATGTCAGCGAAAATTCTGCCTCTGAAATACTCGAGCAAATCTTAAGCGGCACTCCTCTGGGATACAAGATCGTCATACGAGAAGGCATTAACATTTGGGATATTCAAAACATTTTTGCCGAGGAACCACTGAACGTTGATCCGGCCATTTTTCAAAAATGGATTCGAGCTCCTCATCGATTAAAAAGAATGGGAGTCCCCGAGCCGAAGGCTGAAGGCGTTGAAGCGACGTTGGAAGGTTTCCTCTACCCGGAGACTTACACCTTCCACAAATACACCTCACCTGAAAAAATCATCGATAAGATGCTAGAACTTTTTGAGGAGAACATCGCTCCAACGCTAGCTAAACACCCTTGGGGCAACACTCCGGAAGGCCGCCATAGACTGATTACACTAGCCAGCATTGTAGAGAAAGAAAGCGGCAACTTCGACGAACAACCCACTATTGCCTCAGTCTATTGGAATCGCCTTAACAAGGGGATGCGCATGCAGGCCGACCCCACCACGATCTACGGCTTGATGCCCAACTTTGACGGGAACCTCAAAAAGGTTCACCTTCTCACCCCATCTCCCTACAATACTTACAAGATGAAGGGCCTTCCGGCGGGTCCTATCGCCAATCCTGGCAAGTCCGCAGTCCAAGCAACGGTAGATCCGGCTTCTACAGATTATTTATTTTTTGTATCTAGGAATGATGGTACTCATGTCTTCTCAAAAGACTACAAGACTCACGACAAGTATGTGAATGAATACCAAAGAAATCGTCGCAGACGATCGAAGTAAATCATCTAGAGGCTGTAGCACAGTTATCGTGATGCCGTAGCATCAAAGCCCACGAAGATTGCAGATAAAACAAGTAAAGAGCAGATGAGAATCATCAGCATCAGTCCCTGTTGCTTACTCGGTGAAGCGGCACGGTCTCTATCCACCAAGTACAACCAGCGCGGGATGGAATTGCTTAGAGCTTTTCCGAGTCTAGCGGATGGCGTGCTCGAAATATTAATTTCACCACTATCAGAATCCATAATCGAAAGATCTTCGCCGGCTTCTAAACGGTCGGGATTGATTTTTGATGAGGCGCCCATTTGTAGCGATGCCTGAGGGGAATGATCAAAAACTCTTAGGTCGACATTCGTAGCCTCATGCCAACGCTTGGGAGTAGACTCTTGAACTTTTTTCATAAGCTCAACCTTAAAACTTGATGATCCAAACCGAAGATGATCCCCAAGATTCAATCGAATCGCATGTTGAACCTTACGTCCATTAACAAAGGTTCCGTTGGTAGAACCCAAATCTACTAAATAGAAAAATCCATTGCGGTAATCCACAATGGCATGGTCGCGAGAGACCTTTGAGTCCTCAACAGGGATCGCAGCATCCATTCGCCGGCCAATGACCTGACGTTTTTCACATAGGGGAAAGATATCCCCAAGACTTAGTCCAGACTCAACCACCAGGGCCAGCTTCAACTTTTGTGCTTTTACAACTCGATTCATCGTCTATACCTGCCTTTTATGCCCTTTATAAGGTGCAATAGACGGGCCAAGGACTATTTTGACTAAGTGCTGGATTTCTTACAGGCCCTATTGTCGACAAATTGGACAGCTGTCAGCATAATAATAGACATGGCGTGGGTAAATTTTCGTAAATATTGCACTTATGGCTTCTTCTTCTCAGGCTTGCTGAGTCTTGTGATGGGCCGAGATGCCATGGCTGCACCCAAATTCATTACGACCGAAGAAGACATATCAGAAAACAGCGTCCTCAAATTTCGAGATCGCCTTTCCATCGGTGCACAGATTTATTCTGTCATTCCTAGTGCCCGCCCCTTCAACGCCACGATCTCATCTACTAGTTCTGACTATCGCTACCAGATTTCTGGAGCTTTCGGAGTGGAAGTGTTCTACCGATTTTCAGAACATCTCGACCTTGGAGTATCTACTGCCTATGAAACTTACGAGTCCCGCTTGCGAAATGGATCAAGCTCTACCGAATTCCAAACAGCCAAAATGAAAATGTTCCCCATTGAAGGCGTCGCTAAATGGCAATGGGCCAAAGGTGTTTGGGCGCCAGAAGTGGAAGCGGGTCTTGGGATTGGCTTCTATAACATGGAACTCAAGTCTACGAACCTCAACCAACCGACAGTGCGAGATCAGTCAGCCGCAGCACTTGCGCATGCAGCTTTCGGCATCAGCATGGCTTGGCTTGATGATACCAACATCGGAATCGCACTCGGATATCGCATGATGTTTTTGTCTCAAACAGACTTCGATGCGACGATCGCACAAATCAAACGCAAAAGCCTCTCTGGCATCTACGCCAAAGCGACTCTACGCTACCATTTTTAAAAGATCCGTATAGTGCCGTCAGAATGTA
>CAZXHL010000101.1:0-10049 GCA_964640545.1 uncultured Bacteriovorax sp.
TCCGAGTAAGGCCCTCATCAAAAGTGCGAAGATCGCCCATCAAACACGCCATCTTCCGCGATACGGCCTTGGGGGAAATGATTTTAAAGTCAATTTCTCTGAAGTCATGGAAAGAGTTTCCTCAGTCATTAAAAAGATTGAGCCCCACGATTCGGTTGAAAGATATGGCTCGCTGGGGGTTGATTGTATTCAAGGATCCGCCACCATTGAATCTCCTTTTGAGGTCCGTGTGGGTGACAAAAAAGTCACAACTAAGAATATCGTTATAGCAACGGGGGCTCGTCCCTTGGTTCCGCCCATTCCTGGTCTGGATACCGTGACGTATTACACAAGCGATACGATATGGGCTTTGAGAGAGCAGCCCAAGAGACTTCTTGTTCTGGGAGGAGGGCCTATTGGTTGTGAGTTGGCTCAGTCATTTGCACGATTGGGAACTCATGTGATTCAGGTGGAAATGGCGCCTCGCCTAATGGGGCGCGAGGATGCTGATGTGTCTGATTTTGTGGAGGCATCCTTTAAGTCCGAAGGTATCGAAGTCTTAACTTCTCACAAAGCAATTGAGTTTTTTAAGCGTGACGGAGTCAATCATCTAAAATGCGAGAGTCCCAAAGGGGACCGAGAAATTGAATTCGATGCTGCTCTTTTGGCTCTAGGTCGTACACCGAATTCCAAGGGGTTTGGGCTTGAGACTCTTGGCGTTGAGATGGAAAAACGTGGCACAATTTCTCACGATCCTTTTCTGAGGACAAAATATCCTAATATCTATGTCTGTGGAGATGTAGCTGGCCCCTATCAGTTTACTCATACGGCTGCTCATCAGGCTTGGTATGCTTCGGTGAATGCGCTTTTGGCGCCCTTTGTTAAGTTCAAGGTCGATTACACAGTTATTCCTTGGTGCACATTTACTGACCCTGAAGTGGCGCGAGTTGGCATTAATGAAGCTGAGGCAAAAGAGCAGAATCTAGATGTGGATGTTGTGAAATATGGTATTGACGATTTAGATAGGGCTATTGCAGATTCAGAAGATGAGGGGTTTGTAAAAGTACTTGTCCAGAAAGGCTCGGATAAGATCGTAGGTGCGACCATTGTCGGCTCCCACGCGGGAGATATGATTACCGAGTTTGTGAGTGCGATGAAACACGGCATTGGATTCAATAAGATTCTTGGAACCATTCATATTTATCCAACACATTCCGAGGCTAACAAATTTGCGGCGGGAATATGGAAACAAAAAAACAAACCAGAAGCTCTTTTGCGGTGGGCAGAAAAGTTTCATGCGTGGAGAAGGAGTTAAATTATTATGGACTATGAACACGAATTTAAAACGAAACTAGAGCGATCGCTGCTACTTCTTCGATTGGGGGTTTTCCTTGTAATGTTCATGTGGACTCTTGATAAATTTGTCAATCCAGATCATGCATTGAAAGTTTTTGAACACTTTTATTTCTTAAAAGGATTTTCTCATCAGCTTCTTTACGCGCTTGCAGGGATTGAAATGTTGATTTTGGCGGCATTTTTAGTGGGCTATAAAAAGACTTGGAGTTACGGGTTCGTTTTGGGCTTTCATTTCGTATCGACGGTTTCCTCCTTTCCACAATATTTAGATCCATGGAAAAGCCTTTTGTTTTTTGCAGCGTGGCCCATGCTTGCGGCTTGTTTTGCTTTGTTTTGGTTGAGGGATTATGACAAACGTTTCAGTATCCATTAAAACTGAAAACTCTCTTCTAAGTTTTTCGAGACTTCTTCGAGATCGAAACTTGGAGCTTTCACGTTCGCGGGTCACAACCCTTCAAGTGAATCTTGGAAAACTATGCAATCAGGCGTGTCGACATTGCCATGTTGAAGCGGGACCCACAAAAACTAAAGAAAATATGGATGCCACGACCTTTGCTCATCTCTCGAAGGTCATCCTTAACTCTAGAGACCTCCAGACAATCGACATAACTGGCGGCGCTCCCGAGCTCAATCCGCATTTCCGAGATCTCGTCACACTGGCAAGAGATCGAGGAATTGAGATTATTGATCGTTGTAACTTAACTGTCTTGTTTGAAAAAGGCCAAGAAGATACGGCGAACTTTTTGGCAGAAAAACAGGTACAGGTTGTGGCATCGATGCCATGCTACTCAAGAAACAACGTCGACAAGCAGCGAGGCAATGGCGTCTTCGACAAAAGCATCAATGCTTTAAAGATGCTCAATGAGTTAGGCTACGGAAAAGAATCATCTCCTCTTAAGCTTCATTTGGTCTATAATCCTCTTGGTCCGAGTCTCCCTCCTGAGCAAAAGAAACTCGAAGCTCAATACAAGCAAGAGCTATGGGAAGATTTTGGGATTTCATTCAATAGCCTTTTTACAATCACCAACATGCCCATCAAACGGTTTCTCGTCGACCTTCAGCGCTCCAATCGTTTGCAAGAATACATGGAGCTTTTGGTGAACAGCTTTAATTCATCTGCCTTGGAAGGAGTCATGTGCCGAAATCTTCTTTCGGTATCTTGGGACGGTAAGCTCTACGATTGTGATTTCAATCAAATGCTTGAAATAGGTATGAGTTCAGAACTTCCCAAAACTCTTTCAGATATTGAGTCACTTGAGCAGTTTAACGACTCGAATATTGTCGTGGCCAATCATTGCTACGGGTGCACTGCGGGTAGCGGTAGCTCATGCACAGGAGCCCTGCTTTAAATAAGGAGATTATAATGGAAACCTTTTCAACAAACACACAAAAAGACGTTCAAGAATATTATGGCAAGATTTTGAGCACCACCAGCGATCTTAAAACAAATGCCTGTTGCTTGGCCGATGCTGTTCCTCATTACCAAAAAGCTCTACTATCTCGCATTCATGACGAGATTTTGGAAAAATTTTACGGATGTGGCTCGCCGATTCCCTATGCTTTAGAGGGAAAAAGTGTGCTCGACTTGGGAAGTGGAAGTGGACGCGATGCTTTTTTGATCGCTGCTTTGGCTGGCCCTTCGGGCAGGGTGCTGGGGGTGGACATGACCGAGGAACAGCTCGCGGTCGCCCAAAAACATCGAGAATTTCACATAAAGCAATTTGGTCTTGAAGATTCTTGTATTCAATTTAAGAGGGGCTATATCGAAGACCTCAAAAATCTTGATATCCCCGACAATTCCTTTGATGTCGTCGTCTCAAACTGCGTTATCAATCTTTCTCCCAATAAAGAGCAAGTGTTCCGTGAAATATTTAGAGTGCTGAAGCCAGGTGGAGAGCTATATTTTTCGGACATTTTTTCGACTCGTAGGCTTCCTGAAAATTTTAAGGCAGATTCGGTTCTTGTGGGCGAGTGTCTCGGTGGAGCCCTCTATACCGAAGATTTTAGAAGGATCATGCTTCAGATCGGAGTTCCTGATTTTCGTGTTGTGAAGAGTTCTCTAGTCACGATCAACGATCCTGAAATTGAAGCCCGCATTGGGAAGACACAGTTTCTTTCGAATACGATAAGAGCCTTTAAAATGAATCTCGAAGATCGCTGCGAAGACTTTGGTCAGGTGGCTACCTATAGGGGCGGTATTTCTCATTCAGAAGAGTTATTTGTATTGGATGATCACCATGTTTTCGAAAGAAATCGCCCTATGCTTGTGTGTGGTAACACCGCCGATATGCTGTCCAAGAGTCGCTACGGACAATACTTTCAAGTGAGCGGAGACAAATCAACGCACTTCGGACTTTTTGACTGTGCTCCTGTCGATGGGGGTGCGGCTCAATCAGCAGCTAGCGGAGCTTGTTGCTGATGCTTGCGATCATAGGTGGCAGTGGTCTTTACAAACTTTCCAATGCAGAGATCTTGGCTGAAGAGATCATTGAAACTCCGTTCGGACCTCCATCGGGACCGATACTCAGGGCGAGCTTGTCTCAGCGCGAAGTGCTGTTTTTAGCACGACACGGGGCGGGGCATGGACTTCTACCAAGTGAGGTCAACTATAGAGCCAATATCTTCGCGCTTAAAAAAGCAGGGACTAAGGCCATTCTTTCCGTTTCGGCTGTGGGGTCTCTTCGGGAGCATATTCAGCCTGGCGATCTTGTCGCTGTGGATCAATATCTTGATTTTACCAAGGGCAAAAGGCAAAGTACTTTTTTTGGTGAAGGACTTGTAGGACATATCGCTAGTGCTCAGCCTATATCCAGCATTCTTCATGGAATCATTTGTGAGCAAGCTAGGGCCTTGAAGCTCGCAAAACGAAACCTTCACGAGCTTGGAACATACGTTTGCGTTGAGGGGCCGCGACTCGGAACACGCGCCGAAAGTTTGATGTTTCGCACTCTTGGAGCAGATGTCGTCGGCATGACCAATACTCCCGAGTGTTTTTTGGCTAGAGAAGCACAAATCGCCTATGCCTCGCTTGGTGTCGTGACCGATTTTGATAGCTGGCAGGATGACCCTAGTCTTCATGTCGAAGTTTCTAAAATATTCTCGCTCTATGCAGAGGCTTTGGAAGATGTTTTGAGTGTTATCCAAAAAGTATCCGAGAACTATTCTGAGAGTGACATTGAAAAGTGCCTCAGCCGAAATGCCCTCATTCAAAGTCTCTTAACTCCAGAAAGCTCATGGAGCGAAAAAAGCCGAGAGATCGTCGAAGTCTTGAGGCAATAAAATGAGTTTGGGGCCAAAACTTTCAATTATTATACCCGTGTTGGGTGAGGAACCTCAGCTAGATTCGTTGGTGAACTTTCTTGAAATTCAGCTGGATTTATATGATATCTCCTCGGAAATTCTTCTATCACTTGCCCCTAGAGCCGATTACAAAATTGAAAGCCTTGGCAAAAAAGCGCAACTTATTTGGTCGCCACAGCTGGGGCGCAGTCACCAGTTTAATTTTGCTTCAGAGAAAGCAACGGGAGAATGGTTGTTGTTTTTGCATGCCGATTCAAAACTCTATACAGGCTCTATCTTGAAACTCTCCCAGTTGCTGCATTCGTTTGAGGCCAATGACAAGAGTTTGTTCTATTTTTGGCTTCACTTTTTATCTGATGGCCCCGCCGCTTGTTGGTTTAATGCAAGATTTGCCAATTTGAGATCGAAGTATTTTGGACTTCCGTTTGGTGATCAAGGTTTTTTAGTGAAACGTGAATCGTTTCATAAGCTGGGTGCTTTCCCAAGCCATTTTGTATCAGGAGAAGACCATGCCTTTGTTCAAAAAGCGAAAAATAATGGCTTTTCGATAAAGCCTATCAACGCTTGGATTCAAACAAGTGCCAGAAAATACAAAAAAGCGGGTTGGTTTAGCGTCACTGCAAAACATCTTTTTCTCACGGCCAAACAAGAGCTTTTGCGCGAGGAGAGCCGATGAAAAAGTTGAGGTTTGCGATTGCGGTTTTTGTCAAAACCCCCGGACTGAGTCCCATTAAAACACGCTTGGCCAAAGACATTGGAAAAGAAGAAGCTCTTGAGGTATATCTCAAATGCGTTAAAACCGTTCAGATCAAGATTGATGACTTAGTTAAAAATTGTTCCCTCGAACTTGAACCCTTTTGGGCTGTTGCCGAAGCAGACGGAATGACTCAAGCTTTGTGGCAGGGATGGTCAAAAATTTATCAGGGCGATGGAGAGCTCGGTGATCGCTTGCACAGGGTCTATGCCGATTTGATCGAAAAATTCGATGGGGTTTTGCTAATGGGAGCTGATTCTCCGCTCTTTCCTTCCTCAGAAATTCAGCAGGGAATTTCGTGGCTTGCCACCCATAAGGAGGGTGCCCTTGTGGGGCCCACTCTTGATGGAGGATACTATGTTTTTGGCGCTCGCAATTTGATTCCTAACGATGTTTGGACCTCAGTTCCCTATAGTTCTTCAAAGACTTTGGAATCTTTTTTAGCGGCACTTCCGCAAGAAATCGAAAAACGTTTTCTTAGTGAGCATTGGGACGTTGATACCGTACTCGACCTGAAGCGCCTTGAGCGAGAGGAGCCGGATTCGTGGAGATAGCAATTTTCGGAGCTGTGCTGATGTTGGCTTATGTCAACGGAGCCAACGATAATTTTAAAGGCGTCTCGACACTCTTTGGAGGAGGTATCCTTAACTACAAGGAGGCCCTGACTTGGAGTAGCTTCTCCACCGCTGTTGGCTGCCTTGCGGCTATGCTTCTCGTGCATGGTCTTGCAAAAAAATTTAGTGGAGCTGGACTTATTGATCCAATTCTTTTGGCAAATCCCATCCTTCCTTTGAGTGTGGCCATCGCCGCATTGGGGACTGTGGCTCTAGCCACTCAGCTAGGATTTCCGATTTCAACAACTCATGCTCTTGTCGGGTCGTTAGCTGGTGTGGGCTTCTCTATTGGATTTGCAGATGGTTTCAAATCTCAGCTTGCCACACTCTTTCTTCCGCTCTTGCTGAGCCCACTCATCGCAGCTTCCATTGCTTGTGTGGGGTGGTTTCTGTTTAAAAAAGCAAAAGGAGAAGCGTTTGTAGGGCAGCCCATCGAAGATTCTTGCCTGTGTATAGACCCTAGGGTTGTGCCTTCTACAAATTCAGCCTTCGCCTCTGCCGCGATTTCAATTCCCTCACTTACTTACGCAAGTCGATCTTCGTGCCAACAAAGAAATCTTGGCGAAATATTCAGACTCCCTAGGCGCGACCTTATTCATTTGGGAAGTGCATTTGCGGTGTGTGCTGCTCGCGGCTTGAATGATGCCCCAAAAATTGCGGGCCTTTTACTTCTGAGCTCTCAGGGTGGTTTAAGTGTGACGAGCTATGTTGCGATCTCTATAGCTATGGTTCTGGGGGGTGTTTTTCACTCTCACAAAATCGCAGAACGAATGAGTGTTAAAGTGTCTCAAATGAACGAAAAAAGTTCCGTCTGGAACAATCTAGTTACAAGCTCTCTCGTGGTATTTGCCTCTAAGATGGGGGTTCCTGTCTCGACAACCCACACCTCTGTGGGGAGCATTGCGGGCACTGGAAAATCCGAAGGGAAACTACAGTTGAATGAGCTAGGCAAAATTTTCGGAGCTTGGATTCTAACTCTTCCATGTGCTTTTTTAATTGCCCTACTCATTTCAAAAAGCCTTCCCTACATTGGGGCAACGGAGGTTCTTGTCCGATGATCGACAACGGATTTCGCCATATTTTGTCAAAATATGTTCAACCTCTCCTCAAGCTCTATGTTTTTTTGCGGCTAAGCCCTAACTCGATAACGATTCTAGGTTGTGTTTTGGGTTTGGCCTCTGCCGCTCTAGTGTCCCAACAATTCTTCATGGCTGGATTGGTCATTTGGTGGTTAGGCAGACTTTTTGATGGCACCGATGGCATTTATGCAAGGCACATTAATCGCTCAACAAAGTTTGGAGCCTTTTTAGACATCAATTGTGACATGCTTGCCTATAGCGCCATGATTTTTGCTTTTGCGATGGGGTGGCCCGAATATTCTTCCATCTGGATGACGATTATGGCTCTTTATGTGCTTTGTATTTCGGGAGCTTTGTCTCTCGGTAGTCTCCAATACGCTACGAGTAAACCCAGCAATCGTAAACTCAATTTGGCGGCTGGGCTTGCGGAGGGTGGAGAAACTGGAATTTTTTACAGCCTTTGTTTGCTCTTCCCTCAGTACATCAAGGCCCTCGCCTTGATTTGGACGGGCGTGTTGCTTGTTACCGTGGTCGCAAGAGCTATCATAGCTTCTCAAAGCCTTAGGGAGAATAAAGGCTGATGCTAGGAACTCGTGAAATTGTCCTTTTGTTGGCGGCTCTGGGGCTCAGCCTGTTGGGTTTTGTTTTCCCGCTTCGAAATTTTTCCAAAAAGCTTGCTTTGCGCACCTTGCTCTTTCATGCACTCTTTGCAGGAGTTGTTCTAACTGAAGTGGCTCTTTTGGAGAGATTTAAATTTTTTGAAAGTAGAACTTTTGAGCAAGCCTACTTCGGATCTTTCTGGATTCGGGTTACGGTGTGTGTTCTTAGTTTGGATCTGCTTTCATATTGGTGGCATCGACTCAATCACAATTTCGGGTTGCTTTGGAAGCTGCACAAATTTCATCATAAAACTGAATTCATGGACCCTCTTGCTGCTTACAGGTTTCATCCCGTTGAAGTTTTTTTAGGATATCAGCTGAGAGCCTTTGTGATATGGTCGCTTGGGTTTGGGGTCCAAGAGCTCGGTATGTTTATCTTGATATACGGAACGCTTAATTTGTTTCAACATTCCAATTTGCGATTACCAGAACGATTCGAACAGATTTTGTCTTTAATTCTCGTAACTCCTCGCATTCATCACATGCATCATTTGAGAGATAAAAGCTCTCAAAATAGCAACTATGCAACGGTCTTTATTTTTTGGGACAGACTCTTTGGAACCTATACGGCCCCTGGAGTTATTCGTGAAAATGATATTGGTTTAGATTGGAGTCAAAAATGAAATCAGCAATACAACTCATGAAAAAAATATTTACAATGAAGTTTCCTTGGAACCTTTGGGTAATTGTTATGGCACTTGTGAACATGGCGGTAGGGTTTCTATATTTTACGACCCTCGAAGCTAAGCTCGTCCTTGCAGCACTTATGGCTTCGTTTATGGTGATGACCTTTGTTTTTGCGAGACACGGATTTGTGCGTCTACTTGGGCTGGGACATGTGCTTTTTTGGACACCTCTTTGTCTCTGGCTCTTTGCGAGGTTGCAAAGCGGTTATTATGAATCGGCCGGTGATTTTAAGATCTGGATCTACACGCTTCTTGCGGTAAATACAGCTTCTCTTATTATCGACTACATCGACGTAGTCCGCTACATCAAGGGCGACAGAACGGAGGTTTAACAAGTGCTCCAGTCATTGTTGGGAATCTTAGTCTTTATTGGAATTGCATTTGCTTTTTCAAAAAATCGTCGCGCAATATCTTGGCGATTTGTGGCGGCTTGTCTTGGATTACAAATTATAGTTGCGGCGCTGCTCTTAAAATTTCCTTTCGTGTCTGAAGCTTTGTCTTTTTTAAATAAAGGGGTTGTTTTAATTCAGAGCGTGACAGACAGAGCTTCTCAATTTCTCTTTGGGTATCTTTCTGGAGGAGCGACTCCCTTTGAAGTAGCGGCTCCTGAAAACAACTTCATTATCGTATTTAGAGTTTTGCCTTTGATTGTTGTCGTAAGCGCTCTGTCTGCGGTTTTGTTTCATTGGAGAATTATCCCACTCATTGTGAATTTTCTCGGACGTGCCTTGCAGAAGTTTTTACGACTTAGTGGTGATCTGAGCCTCGGGAGTGCGGCTACCGTATTTTTTGGAACTATTGAGGCACCCATTCTTGTAAGGACGTATTTGACTACGATGTCCAGAGCCGATCTCTTTGCGTTGATAAGTTGTTCCATGGCTACAGTTTCGGGCACGGTTATGGTGCTCTATTCCAGTGTGCTTGAAAGTGTCATGCCCAACCCGCTCACACATCTTCTTTTGGCCTCAATCATTAGTGTTCCAGCCGCGCTCTTACTGGCTCGGGTTTTAATTCCTGGCGAAGACGACATTAGGCATCAGAATCAAACGAGCTCCTTAAAAAGCCCTTATTCTGGAACGCTTGACGCACTTACAAGAGGCACTCAAGAAGGCATGAGTATGCTTCTTGGAATTATTGGAAGTATTTTAGTCTTTTTTGCTTTGATCTATCTCGTAAATGAAGGGCTATCTTTGTTGAGGCCCACGCTTTCAGTGGAAGGTATTTTGGGTACAGTCCTACGTCCTTTGCTATGGCTGACGGGAATTTCTTGGGAAGACTCCCTTATTGCCGCAAGGCTCATGGGTACAAAAATCGTACTCAATGAATTCGTCGCCTACATGGAACTAGCAAAAAATACTGAAACTCTTTCTGGGCACTCAAATCTGATATTGACCTATGCGCTTTGTGGATTTGCAAATCTTGGAAGTGTTGGAATTATAGTTGGAGGGCTCTCATCCATCATTCCAGAAAGACGAGTCGAGTTGGCATCACTAACTTTGCTGAGCCTTCTAAGCGGCAATTTAGCCGCATTGATGACGGCTGCAGTTGTTAACTGTTTTGTTTAAGCAGTTAACTTGCACAACAGCTCAATGACTTTATATCTTTATCAAAAGTCTGCGCGG
>CAZXHL010000102.1:0-9968 GCA_964640545.1 uncultured Bacteriovorax sp.
TCATCTTCGTCATTAGAGTGGAGTCTTCTGCTCTTGGGCGACTTTCCACTCTTTGAATTGTGACCAAGTCGAAGTGGAACCGGGCGATAGGCGTTAGGGTTTTTGTCGGTGTGGATGATGGCACCAACTGAAACCGGTTGGTTTCCTTTTAGGGCCTTGAGATGGTCGAGCATAAATTCGGGGCTTAACCATTGCTCATCACCATTGCTATCTGTGACCGTGCAGTTTTCTTCTTTGGCAATATCTTCAAGAGTTCTACCATTGTAAAAGTTGTGGTCAGCTGTTGGAGTGACGTTGTCTGGGTATTGCGCACAGATTTCATTTTCGTCAGAAACGAAAACGACTGCAAGTCCTGCATCGTCGCGGAACATGCCTTCTTTTTTGTGTTTTGCAAGATCGAGGCCCGAGCTAGCTTTGTACAAAGAATAAAAAGCTGTTTCGCCGCCATCGGAAAAATAGTCCATAGGGGTCAAAGTCATACGAAATTTTAGGTTCAATCTGATCCAGTTCAAGGAGTGCTTGTTTGAATCAAATACCGTCGGAGTTAAAATTCCCCTGTAATACAAGTTTCCGGCCCAATGCGATCGCTTTCCGTGGCTTAAAAGAACGGAAATACGGTAGTTAACGTTGCTAGGAAGTTTTTTGATGAACTTGTCAATTCTATGGGCGACCTGAATGCGTTCACTCGACAGGGAGCCAGAGGTATCGACTACGAAGAGGATGTCGAGTTTATCGGTTCTCACAGACTCGGGTTGTTTGTAGTGTTCACGATAGCAGCCTTCACCAATTAATTCGATGCTATCGCTTTGCTTTGTTCCTTCAATGACTTCTAGATCATTTGAAGTTGTTTCACGAGGCAACTCACATGCGGAAAGCATCCACATCATTGCAAAGAGAGGCGAGAGCCTTCTGATTGCTGAGTTGTAGGTTGGGGATGAAGTCATAGAGCCTCCTAAAGAAGTCATTGAAGTCTGGGCCTCGTGAAAGGATCCAAAGATTCGAATGGTGATGAATGGATTCGCCTGATGCTTTTGAGGATCTGTGCAGAGTTGTATAACTTGCATCAAGACGGGGTGGTGTTTTCAACTTACATCCAGGAGCTAGCTATAGTTATACACTTTTCATATTTTCTTTGAAAGCTTATATTGCGGATTAATAAGAACTTAATTTATTGGCTTCTAATTTCGATGGGTTGATCTTTGCGATCGTCATAATTGTCTATTAGGTCAGAGATTTTTTCAGAAAGTTCAGAATCAGTTGAAAGTGAGAGTTGAAAGCCGTTCGCTCCAATTCGTGGGTCCAAACTTTTTGGGGCAAAGAGGTACTTTCCGTTTTCAGTGAGTTGAATTATCGCCTCCTTAATACTTTCATCGCTAGTTGTTTCAAACTTAAAGGTACTTAAAGGATTAAGCTTTGTTTCCCCTGTGGCATTATCAACTTGATATACCTGCCAGACGATATCCAGGGACTCATCTTTTGTGCTGGCACTAAGTTTCGTTCCCGTTCTAATTACGATTCTAAGGTTCATTGGTCTTGTCGAGGATATGATCTCAGTTCCTGGCTTAGGCTGTAGAACTTCTAAGGGAAGGTCTCCCACGTAGATAATCGAGTGTTCTTGTATTTTTTCTTTCTGAGAGGGATCACTTGAGTTGAAGTTTTCTGTGTCTTTATTGATGTTTCTCAGGAGCGATTCCCGGCCTTTTTGGATTTTTATAAGGGCGGTGTTTCTCTGGATCAGCTTTGATTGGTCAGGAAACGTTATTTCGATTTCTGAATTTTTGTCTAGTGTGACGGCCTGGTCACCTTCAAAAGCTAAAGTTGGTGTTAGGGGCGTTAGGGTAATAAAATAAAGGCTTTCCTGTGGAAGAAGCAGGCATCGGCCCTTAAGACAGGTAACAGATGCTTGTGATTTGTTGAGAGGGCGAGCTTCTTTTGTTCCCGAGAAAAAAAGCAATCCAAGTAACGGAGCAAAGCAAAGCAAAGTAATGATGACGACATCGAGGTGCTTGATTGACTTCATTTACTGCCACTCTTGTTGTTCTGGGAAGAGATTGATAAGCCTTGCACGGCCTCCTTTTTTGGCGGCATAAAGTGCTTCGTCGGCTTCCTTTATCCAGGCGTCTTTGTCTTGGTGGCGGCTGTTGTCCCAAACGGCCATTCCCATGGAACAAGTGACATTCATTCGAAATCCTTTTTTTGTAGAACTAATTTCCGCCGGAATATCTAGCGGCATGTCGCGAATCGCTTGTAGAATCCTTTGTGGTCCAACATGTGCTTGGTCCAAGAGAACTCCGTTGAAGATTGCTACAAACTCTTCGCCACCATAGCGGGCACAAAAATCAAATCTTCGGTCAGAGTTGGGGTTTTCATGGCGTACGCTACTTTTGATGGCTCTTGCAGCGTGTATTAAAACGAAATCTCCGACTTGGTGGCCATAGTTGTCATTGACCTTCTTAAAGAAGTCGAGATCTATAATGACCAGCACGGTACAAAGTTCTTTTGACGCCTTTATTTCGGGCATCTGGCGCTTTACATAATCGTTGAATGCCCTAAAGTTTGGAATTTTTGTCATTGGGTCTTCATGAGCCATTGCTGGGACTTCACCAATTTGCTGTTCTTTGGCATCTAGTGTTTCTACCAATTTCTTGATCGCTCTCGTAATTTTCTGAACGGATAGATCGCTTGACTCTGGAAGTTTGAGTTTATCTAGTCTTCCCGCTGTTATATCTTCTAAGGTTCTCTCAAGAGTTGTATAGGCTTTGTTGAGGACGTTGGAAAATAAAATACTAAAGATGGCAGCAATCAAGAGTGCCACAACAACAAATATTAGAAAGGGCGCGGCAAGAGGAGAGAGTCGTTCTAGAGCTAATTGGTCTTGCGTGCCTGCTACGAGAATTTGGTTGGGTTGATTGAGGGCTTTGGAGTTTTGAAAAACTACAAAAAAGGGGATTTTTCCTAGGGAGGTCTTTGGGGAGGTGAATTCAAAGCTTCCTTCGTTGAGGTTTGTTTTGGCAATGCTGTCGCTGATTTCCTTTTGAAGGATGTTGAGCTGATTTTCAGGGAAATTGTTTGGCTTCTTATGCCAAGTAAAGTTTTTGGCTGCAGTGGCATCTGAGTTTAGGTTGAAGGTAACGGCCCATTCTCCTGGCTTAAACTCAGTCGTCCCGACGCTTAGGGCATTGAGTCGAGATTTGATCTCTAAAAGGCCGTAGCTACGAGCCAAATCGACCCATGAGTTTGAAAAGAGCCATATTGAGCCGCCCGCTACGATGAGAGCAGAGAGAAGTGATGTCAGGAATATCTTAAATCGAAGACTCACATTGTTATTTAACCTTAAAAAAGAAGAATAGAAAAGCAGGTGAATTGACGAAGTCTCACCACTGCGTAGGATAATAGAATGTCTCAGTCAGGTATTCCCTTTGCCAAGTTAGAAGCCCTCGGTAATTCTTATATCGTCGTTGAACCCAAGCATAAGGCATATTGGGCGGAAAATGAGGTAAAGACTTGGTGTTCCCCTGATTGGGGGCTCGGTTCAGACGGGATATTGTGGGGACCATTTTACGACTCTGAAATCGACCCACCTCGGCTTATCATTTTTAACAGTGATGGTAGCCAAGCTGAAAAAAGTGGAAATGGCTTACGGATATTTTCTCGTTACCTGTGGGATAAGGAGCTCGTTAAGGAGAATCCGTTTACGATATACTCTCCGGCTGGTCCAGTGGAATCAAAGGTCTTTAAAGACATGTCGATTGAAATTCAGATGGGGGAGGCCAAACTCCTCGGCCCCGTTGAAGAAGAAATGTCAGTTGCCGTGTTGACTCCCGAGGGAGAGAAAGAAATTAGTTTTGATATGACGAGGGTTAGTGTGGGGAACCCTCATTGTTGTGTTTTCGGTGGATTTGATTATGTCGATCACATAAAACAGTGGGGAGAGGCGATTGAGTCTCATTATCTCTTTCCGCGCAAAACAAATGTGCAGTTTGTAAAAGTTGAAGCCAGAGATACGATCTTCTTTGAGGTCTGGGAGAGGGGCTCCGGATATACTCAGGCTTCTGGCTCGAGCGCCTGTGCGGTAGCCTTCAGTGCTTTTAAGCGAGGTTTAGTGGATCGCCAATTGAAAATGAAAATGCCGGGTGGCACACTTTTTATTTCTATTGAGGAGAATGATAGTGTGATCATGCGGGGTGATACAGCATGGATTTGTGAAGGAGTATGGAAGAAACCAGAGTTTCCAAAAGATCCTCAGTCTTCGGTAGATGGAGGGGACGATGATTCTGGTGAGACTAGTAAGCGGACTGTAGTCAATGCAGACCAAGGTGCAGACCAAGAGGATGAAAGATGACAGACAATTCAAAAGAATCAGCGATGAAAATCACTGAGGCCTGGAAACTGGCCTGCGAAGTTCAACGACGAGCTCATGCTCCTTATTCAAAGTTTTATGTCGGTGCTGCACTGAAAATAAAAGAGTCAGAAGATTTTATATTGGGATGCAACGTTGAGAATGCCAGCTACGGGGCGACAGTTTGTGCAGAGAGGACTGCTTTTCAGGTCGCTGTCGCAAAGCATGGAAAAATCAGTCCAGAGTATTTGGTCCTAGTAACGAACAGTGATCCGGCGGTGCCACCGTGTGCATTGTGCCTTCAGATTTTTGCGGAGTTTTGCGATAAGGATTTCTTGGTATATATAGGGAATACTTCGGGCGTTCAGAAGACGACAAAATTCGGAGACCTATTGAAGTCGCCATTCGGTCCTTCTGACTTAAAATAAAGCCTCTACTTTTTACCGTGCACAGTAGATCTACAGTGGATGCACAGTAGAAGGCCTAACTTCTGGGCGACTTTGCTGTTGGTAGCACTTTTATACTTGAGCGAAACAGCACGTCGACTTTGTTGTCTCTTTTGTTTTTAACGACGCCCTTGCCAAATACTTTGTGGGTGAAAACGTCACCTTCTTCAAGACATTTTTTGGGATCAAATTCAGATACCACATTGTCGCCCCAATTTTTTACACC
The DNA here is from genome assembly GCA_964640545.1 of uncultured Bacteriovorax sp. Taxonomy (GTDB): domain Bacteria; phylum Bdellovibrionota; class UBA2428; order UBA2428; family UBA2428; genus JBGSZX01. The sequence continues at coordinate 5,012 of CAZXHL010000102.1, forward strand.
TTCAAACCATTCTTGTTCAAGGGTTGCAGAGGTTTCAGCTTGCTTGGCAATGTTTGCCGTGCGCCTTACAACTTTTTTCTTCGTGGCTGAAGCAGCTTTCTTTTCTCTTTTGTATTTGTGTGTGACTCCCGAGACTTTGCAAAGAACTTTGTCGACGTAGCCGTTCGCATCGTGATTGACCACGACATGCCAGGTGAAGGCTTTTTCCTTGGTGCTGTAGCACCAAATATCTTTAGCTACGGGGGTGCGGTCTACATCGGGGTGACTTGAGGAATTTTTTTCTGAAGACATGTCTTAGTAGTCTACGCGATCTTCGTTGAGTTTCCACGCTTGAAAAACATCAGTGTGGCCCTCTGTGGCAACGTGCACCGTGGGAATAGAGCGTTGGTCCAGGGGAAGGACGATCTCTTTGTAGATAAAATCATCATCGAAGCCAGCATCGGCCGCATCAAGGCGAGAGGAGGCAAAATAGAGGGCTTTGGGGCGTGCCCAGTAGATGGCGCCTAGGCACATCGGGCAGGGCTCACAGGTGGAGAAGATCTCGCAGCCTGAGAGTTGAAATGTCGACAGTGTTTTGCATGCGTCACGAATGGCCTGCACTTCGGCGTGTGCCGTTGGATCATTTAAGCTGGTGACCTTATTGAAACCGCGTCCGACAATTTTGTCCCCTTGGACGACAATGGCGCCAAAGGGGCCGCCTTGACCAAGCTCCAGGTGATTCTTGGTGAGTTCTAGAGTTTGTTTGAGGAAATCTTTAATTCTTAGTTCTGCCTGTGACATGGATGGGCCATCATAGCCCTAACTACTGAGGCATTCAAGACACTCGTGAAGGGCCTGAATTTCCTCGCGCCACCACTCACTGCTGCCAAAGTGTGGAAAAAGCCTTTTGAAGGACGGGTCGTCCCAGCGCCTAGCTATCCAAGCATTGTAGTGAAGCATTCTTAGTGCTCTCAGGCTTTCAATGGCTACAAGAGATTCCCTCTCGAAAGGTTTGATCTCCTCGTAAGCTTCAAGAAATGAATCACGTTGTTTTTCGCCGGCTTCACCTCGATCCTTTAAAATCATCCAAAGATCCTGAACTGGAGGGCCGGTCATACAATCGTCGAAGTCGGTAAAAAATGGGCCCAGTTCGTTCCATAGGACGTTGCCAACATGGCAGTCCCCGTGAATTGAGATTTTGTCTAAGCCTTCAATCGCAGCACCAATGATGATGGCATTGTCATCGGCGAGTTGAAGATAGCGTTGAGCCATTGGGTTGTCCGCTTCCTCCGACCTATCTAAGTCGTCGATGGAGTCCCATAGCCACGCATCAATCTCTAGAGTTTTTCGATGCTTTAAAGGATGTTGTGTCCCAATAATGTGAAGGCGGGCTAGAAAGCGGGCTAGAATTTTAAGTTCAGCTTCTGAAAGTTCGTCTTTAAGTCGTCCTCTCATTTTAGGATAAATACAAAAGAAAATTCCTTGATCGGTCTTTGCTAGACTAGGAATCTCGGTATTGCTGCCTCTGAGTGTGATCGCTCTTACGACTGGAACTTCATAGTCAACGAGAGCTGAGACGAAGCTATGTTCTTCTGCGAGTTGGTCGATGTTCCATCTTCCGGGGCGGTAGAATTTGGCGACGTATTCTTCTCCATTTTCGAGATCAAAACTTAATACCCGGTTCTCGACACTATTGAGAGCCATAAGCTTTCCGGTGCATCGTGCTCCCGTAGTTTGTGAGTCGAGGGCCTTTTCTAGTTCGTTGAGAATGACATTGTGATCAAGACTATAAAAAGAATGGATATTGCTTTTATTCATACGGTCCGCTCCCTGCTTTATGCAGCAAATTTGTTAATATGCTAACAAAGTGCTTGGATTTAAGCGTTTGTTGTGGCAAGATCCGAGCTCGCATAAGAGCTTCTGATTTTTGTAATTAATCATTGAATCAGGGACTCTGCAAATACAAGCGACAAAATGTTGGTTTGGAATCATGACTAAAGCATCTGAAAAAGTACTAGATCTTCTGAAACAGGACAAAATTCAAAATTGGCGTTCTTTGATGCGAGCTTTTGAGGGGGTCTATCATGGGTTGGAGTGCTCTCTTTCGAAAGAGGGCCTGTCTATTTCTCGCTTTCAAATTATGTTCTATCTCTACACGGAAGAATATATGGCGCCCGTTGATTTGGCGCGAAAAATGCTTGTTTCACGGGCAAATATTTCGACTTTTCTAAAGAGGATGATGGCGGATGATTTGGTTATGGAATGTCCCAAGTCTAAATCGCTCAAACGCCCTTGCTATAGGCTGACAAAGAAAGGTAAGAATTTTTTTGAAGAACTATTTCCGCGCTATTGCTCGAGAGTCGACAAGCTAATGATATCGTTCTCAGAAAATACGGTAGCTGACTTGAAGAAACTAACACTCCATACAAGTCAAATCGAAGTTTCTCGGCTGTGAAAAATGCGTTCATAAAGCTGGGAATAGTGTATTAAAAAGCAAAGCCACTATTTAAAGCTTAATGCGACTCCAGCATGATAAGACATGCCTTCGACGAAGCAATCTTCATCGACATCAAATCTGGGGTCGTGACACATTCTACATATGCCTTTTTCTTCATTGCGTATTCCTAGGAAAGCAAAACAAGCTGGGATTTCTTGAGAGTAATAACCGAAGTCTTCTCCGCCCATAGTCGGAGATGCGGGCATGATAACTTGATCCTTCCCGAAAATTTCTTGAGCTACTTCCCGAGAAACGCTTAAAGCATCGTCGTGGTTAAAAGTGACTGGGTAGCCTTCTATATATTCTATTTCAAGTTTGGCTCCAAAGCTTTCGGCGATGGCACGACTTCGCGATTGTAGAGTTTCCCTCATGTAAATCTGTACTTCCGGGCGGAATGTTCGAATGGTCCCGTGTAGAAAAGCTTTTTCTGGGATGACGTTGTGGGTGCTGCCAGAGTGAAATTCTGTAAATGACAGAACAGCATTATCGAAGGGGCTGACGTTCCTAGATACAATACTCTGAAGTTGGGTGATGATTTGAGCGCCAACAATAATAGGGTCTATCGCGAGGTGAGGTTCGGCTGCATGTCCACCTTTGCCAGTAATATAAATTTTGAATTCGTCAGGTTTGGCCATGGCTGGACCCACGCAAAGGCCTAGTGATTTGGATGCAATTTCTGGCCAAACATGAAGTCCAAAAATCATACCGACATCTTTTAAGACTCCGTCCTCTATCATTCCAGGAGCTCCTCCTGGAAAGTTTTCTTCATTGGGTTGAAAAACAAATCGAACATTGCACTTAAGCTGATCTTTTAGGGAGGTTAATATTTTTGCGGCGCCAATGAGCATGGCTGTGTGAGCATCATGTCCGCACATATGGGCTGCCCCAGGAACTGTCGATTTGTATTCACAATCTCCTTCTTCTTGCATGGGAAGTGCGTCCATGTCAGCCCGTAGGGCAATCGTGTTAGCTTTTGGGTCAATGATTAAATCGGCAACAACTCCGGTTCGGCCCACACCTTCGGTGACTTTGAGTCCAAGCTTTAAGCAGGCATTGGCTGCGATTTTTGCGGTACGTTGAACTTCAAAACCAATTTCAGGATGTTGATGAATATCTCGGCGAATCTCAATGATCTCGTCCTTGAATTGTCTGGCCAATCTCTTAATTTCCTGTATGGGCAACGTCATCAGTTAAGCTTATCTTGGCCCCCCTTCAAATCCAAGCTGATTTATTCTGCAATTTTCGCTAATTTAGCTTGGATCAATTATAATGATGGCGTGCTACTACGTGGATTATTTTTAAGGGTTGTGGGGAGCGTCATTGCTTTGCTTTCCTTCCAGGTAAAGGCTGGCGGGGCTGAAGCTCCTTCCGATCCGAAGTTACAAATTTTTGATGAGCGTTTTGAACCCGTAAATGTACATGATTGCCAAGTGTTTGTTCGCACAATTGCCGCGACGGATTCTAGGGTTGAATCTAAGAAGTCCTCAGCACCGCCGGCTAAGGTCATTGCTATTAATGGGATTCCTGCGAGCTCTTGGATCTATAGAGACTTTGCAATACGGCTATCTAAGTTAGGGCGAAGAGTTGATTTGGTTGATCTACCGGGAACAGGACAGTCTACTTTGGCCCCCCCCACAAAGTGGCCGAGACAAAGCGATTGCATTAAAAAGTTTTTGCAACAGGAGAAAGCACCTTATATTTTAGCTCTTCATGATATCGCTGGTCCGATGGTTTTGCCCCTTTTGAGTTCACTGCCCAATGTCAGTGGATTGATGGTCATGAATACGATTTTGAAAACGAGCAGCTTCAAGCCCATTGCTCCCATGAGCACACTGAAGCACAGATTTTTGGGAGATATAGCGACTCTTTTTATGGGACGTTCAAAGCTTCATAAGGAAATTAAAAAAATAGGACTTTCAAAAGAAGTTGATGATTTCTGGCTTGATCAAATATTTAATGACCTGAGAAAGGGTGGGGCCGTACGCCGACTATCAAGTATTCTACGAAGCTTCGAAGGCTCAAAGTCGCTTGATTCTCAAATTGCTCTCAATGTCAGTCAGTTTATGGGGCCAAAAGTGGCGGTCTGGGGGCTGGCTGATCCCGCATTGGGTGGATTGTCGTTCTATGCCAAAGGGCTATTTGGCGAAAGCAACTACGTTGAAATTCCAGAGGCAAAGCATTTCTTGATGATGGATCACCCGGAAGAGCTTTCTAAGGTCTTTACCCAATATTTTCATTAGAAGAACTAATAAACTTAAACTGTGCGCGCTTAAGTGTTGTAAGGGTCGTGTTTAGTAGCCTTTCTAAGTCATATTAAATATTTAGATTCATTACTCAGGACAAGGGGAGTGCTACTCCCCTCTTGCTGGCTGGCGCCAGCAATTCACCCCATAGTCTTCGACTGAATCTAAATATTTAAAATGACTTAGAAAAGCCCCGGGTCGGCCGCGCCCTTGCAACACTTAAGCGCGCACAGTTTAA
>CAZXHL010000103.1:0-9795 GCA_964640545.1 uncultured Bacteriovorax sp.
ATAGAGCTCGCGATCAATACTTGAAGTGGGATCACCTCCTTTGCACGGGAGCTATTCCAGAAAAAGTTAAAGTGCCTAAGTTCTCCGGAAAGGCTCCGAAAGTTCCTACGGCTGGCGCTGCCACCAAAACTACCGCTGCAAAATCGAAAACTGGAATCAAATCCCATAGCTTCAAAAAAGAAAGTCACGGCGTTTATTCCCAGAACTACAACGGATTGAAAGTTTTGCTTCGCCCTAGTCACGAGATTCCTTTGTTCTCACTCAGATGGGTGGGACTTGGCGGACAGAGACTTGAGCCAGCCAACAAGGCGGGACTCGGATCGCTATGGGCACGCACGGTCTGCGATGGGGCGAAACTTCCTAGCGGTCGCCCGTTGGGACGAGAACAGATCAATGACATCATCGACTCTGCGGGTGCAAGCTTATCGAGTTTTCATGGACGAAACAGCTACGGTTTCCAGCTAGACGGTCTCACGGAAGATTTTGAAAATCTTTTTGAAGTGCTACTCGCTTCAATTGAATCGCCCACCTTTGAAGATAAAGTTTTCGAACAAGCCAGAAAGCACCAGCTTCAAGACATTAAAACACAAAAGCAGAACCCTGGGGCTTGTCTCAATGATGACTTCAGCACGGCGATGTTCCCGAATCATGCTTACGGCAGAAACTCGCTAGGTGATTTGCAGACAACGAAAGCCCTGAAGCCATCTGACGCAAAAGCGTATCATAAAAAACTCAGGAGTCAGCCGCAAGTCTTGTGCATCACCGGAGACATCAGCCCCGAGAAAGCGCAAGCGCTTCTCGACCAGCACATTGCAACAAAGAAATTTCCGAAGACCGGCACATTGGCAAAAATCAAACCTGTTAAGCACAAGGCGAAGAATCAATTCACCTACAAGAAGCTCGACAAGGAGCAAAGTCATTTGTTCTGGGGCTTCCCGACTTGTAATATGAAGAGCAAGGATCGTTGGCCGCTTCTCGCGTTGTCATCCGTATTGTCCGGGCAAGGCGGTAGACTCTTCATCGAGTTACGAGACAAACTTTCTCTTTGCTATAGTGTCGCACCAACTCACCTCGAAGGGGTCGACGGAGGATACTTCGCCTTCTACATTGGCACCTCACCTGAGAAAGTTCCTGTCGCGATCGACGGAATGAACAAAGAGATCAACAAACTCTTAAGCGAAGGCGTCAGCAAATCTGAATGGAAGAAAGCTTACAACTTTGTAGCTGGAAACCATGAGATCGCGCAGCAAAGTCTGGGCAGTCAGTCGATGGGCATGGCGCTCGACGAGCTCTACGGAATGGGTTTCGAAGAATACTTTCAATTCTCATCACACCTCTCCAAAGTCAAAGTCGAAGACATCCAGCGAGTTGTGAAAAAGTATTTGAATCCGAAGAAAGCGCACTCACAAGTGCTCTCCATCGTCGGACCACAGAAGCCGAAGTTAGAATTAGAAGTGGGACTGTAAAACGCGGACTGCGCTAAAGCGGGCGCTGCACCAAAGCGCGCGCCTCGCAGAAGCTACGCACTAAGATTTGTCATGGATCCCCTTGTAAGGGGATCCTGAATATTTCCATAGATGTCGTTTTAAAAACTTTGGCGCTAAGGCGGCGATAATGCGCGCGGCTCTTCTAATCCTGGCAAAGCTGCTGAAGTTGAAGGGCCAATGGCCAAGCAAGACGTCATCGTCGAGCGTGTTGAACAAATAATCAAGCACAAGTGCGATCATCAAAATATCATCCAGCTGACCAATGATCGGAATCCAATCGGGAATAAAGTCCAGAGGCGAAACGATGAGGACCAAAAGTCCTGCGAGGACTTTTTTGTCGCGAGACGGAATCTTCTCATCTTGAGCGACGTCCTTGATAAACTGAATCAGATCTTTGATCGCTTGGAACATACCTTAAAACTAGTCCTTCACGATGAACTAAGCAACCAGAGGAATCAACCCGCTGTCCAATAGGGAATTTTGTGGGCTTTGTAGAACTGAACTAGCTCTGTGGCCAAGGCATCGCTAGCACCAGCAAGCCCCGGCACACGGCGCAGCTCCTCCTCCCAGAATCTCGGCCACTTCATGGCTCGGGAGGGTATCAACACACCGGGCCTGCACAATACTCCAGGCATCTTCTTCGCAATGGCAGATGTGAAAACCTGAGCATAATCGATATTCCAAATCGGCTGAGTGAAAAAACCCGCAGATCCTAGTTCGATTTTCTTTTCGGCACGGCTCCACTCCTCACCCATATCATTAGCGTAAGGGTCGAGCGCCGTGAAGATCTTCAGACTATATTTGAGATCATCTGGAATGCTAAACAACGCTTCCAAACTTCCAAAATCTTTTCCTGACTGATAGCCATCGCCGCTAATCATTAAAACTTTTGAAATGCCATACTCTTTTGACCAAGTCTTCAGGACCCTGTCGATTCCCTCGGGAGTGTAGTCGCGAGTTTTCAAATGAGGGATCAATCTTCGTGCAAGTTCTTCGTTCCATAGTCCTGACTGAAAAAGTTCCGCTAGCCAGTCTCTGGATGAGAGTGACGAGGAATTCATGGGACGATCCACTACACTAATGGCAGCACTTTCGGAAATTTTCTTGAGGGAGTTTTCGAACTGGCGGAGGCTCTCTCTTGTAGCGAGAACCGGAGGATGTGTTTCAACAACTATAGGAGCCAAATCTTCCATCATTCGTCAAATTGACTCTTTTTTACGACGGGTTTCAACTTAAATAAATTATCGCGAGCTTCAAATATCGCTTCAGCGACCGATTCAGCTTCTCCAGGGTTTTTGATCTTGGTGACAAGGCTATAGAGATCATTCTTCCCTTCAAGAAGGGTATGAACTTTTGCTTTCTGCTCAGGCGTAAGCCGGGGAAGTCCCCAAAGAGCGTCATCACCACTCGCGTAGAGTTTCACATTGTCTGCTCCGCCCACAATACTAGCGAGTGAGTCATGAAGGTCTTTGTAGTAATTGTTGAGGAAGTCTGTTGTGGTGTTGTAAACGCTTTCAATTCCAGATTTCGTAGCGCCACCCGCTACCCACTTATCTCTGGCGAGCAAAGCTTTTTCGCCGAGACCAGAAATATCAGTCGCAAGCACAACATGACTTTCCCTAAGGTCTCGAATGAAGGTCGCGCGCCTGAAGTCCCAAGTGTCACGGAAGAGAGTTTTGAATTTTGCGATGTCATGCAAAATCTCAGCTTGGTTAACATCAAGAGCGCGTTTGGCCCTCAGGAGATATTGAAAGTCGGCATCACTAAGCAAAGGGGCTGTGGGAAGAAAGTCTGCGATGTTTGTGAGACGAGCGTAGTATTTCACTCTGTCCGCGAATTTCGAGGAGAAGCCCTTGGAGCGCATCCAGCTTCGGAAAGCATCGATGTCAGCTTTGTAGTAACGAGAGCGACGGAGGGCTTCACTTAAGGTCAATCCTTTTTGCGATAATGAAAAATCCAATCTCGCTCTGAGATCCACCGTCTCCGCGCGCCAATCATCAAAGGATTTTCCGAGTTTGCCTAATTGAAGAGCGAAGTGAGCGTCGTCCAAAGATTGTCCTTCGCCCAACTTAAGTCCATGACGAATGTATTGAGTCCACTCCCACCCATTTCCAGCTGTTTGTCTGAGTTTGGAAATTTCAACAACAAGCTCTTGGGTGACTTTCGACATCACCAAGCTTTGAAAATCTTTCGCGGATAGTGAGGTGATCACAACGCGGTCCTTGTAGTTGCGATGAATGATGCGGCCGTAGTGTGGGTTGGCATCAAGAACTTTCGCAAGGGCGGTGTCGAGCTGGATCAAGTAATACTCGGTTCCGCCAATGTCCCACATCTTATCGTTGAGTTCTTTGAGCATGCCTTGCTGGAGCCAGATAATTCTCTCCCCTTCTGCGAGGCCATTTTCATGGTAGAGCTGCCAGTTGAGTTTTTCGTCAACGGCCCTTCGGAACGCGTCTTGGACGTGTTCTTTGAACCAGTCTTCATTGCTCGCGGAGTAGTTGACTTTGATGCGGGACTTGAAGTGGTTAAAGCTACTGCGATCAGTGCCTGCGAGGACCAAGTCCTTAAGGCTAGCTGCACAGGAATCTTCGGCCGCGCCTAAGCGGCCAGGGGCTGCATGAGTCGGCTGGACAAGCGTCGCAAAAAGCAAAGCAAGAAGCAAAAGCATCGTGGCCTTGAGCTGCTTCAACGGCTTCAAAAATTCTGTGCTTCGAAAATTACGCATATATACCTACGTTGAGAACTGCAATTGCCACTCCAATGTGTTGGCGCGCATTCGCTTCGTGATATTAGCAGCTTAGAGCACGGCCAATGAGCTAAATGACGAAAATTGCTCAGTCCCTGTCAAAGGAGTTGGCAATGGCAGGGGATGAGGCTTCAGTGATGTAGTGCTCCGGGCTCATGGTAAATTTAACTAGAAAACAGTGTTTTGACAAAAAAGGAATGATAGTCCATAATTGCCAAATATGTGGATAAAAAGAGATATTTCTCATATTTTAAAAAAAAACCAAGATCCCATTCAAGTGCTTCGCGGTCCTCGTCAATGTGGCAAATCGAGCCTGATTCTGAACTTGGATGACTCGTTCAAAGAGGTCTCTCTCGACGATCCAGGACTCAGGGAGCTAGCGGAATCTGATCCCGAGTTATTCTTAAAACAATTCGGCTCCGACAAATTGTTTATCGATGAGGCCCAATACGCCCCAAGACTTTTTCCCTCTCTGAAACGCAAAGTTGATCTCTACAAAAGGGAACACAAACAATCGCAAACTATTCTTCGGCTATCGGGCTCCAACCAAATTTTAATGGATAAAAATATCAAAGAGAGTTTGGCTGGACGAGCGAGCTTCTTTGACATGAACACACTAAGTGTGTCTGAAATATTGGCAGCAAAGGATTGCCAAATACAAGACATTCTTTACATGGGGGGATGGCCGGAGCTTCACGCGAAAGACGTTGTGGATCCAAAGAAATTTTTGGATGACTACATCAATTCCTATATTGAAAAAGATATTGTACTAGCTGCCGGAATCCAAAAGCGCCGTGAATTCTTAAAGTTTTTAAGACTACTCGCTGGCCGGGTGGGACAAATTCTTGACCTGGGTCATTTGGGGCGTGAGGCGGGAGTCGACTCAAAGACGATCAAAGATTGGGTTTCTGTTTTAGAAACCATGCACATCATTGCATTGCTAGAGCCCTACTCATCAAATCTAAGTAGCCGATTGATTAAATCTTCTAAGGTGTACTTCTTAGACACAGGACTCGCCTGTAGACTGCAGGGATGGACGGGGGCTGAACCCATTTTGACGTCGCCGCAACAAGGCCCATTATTTGAAAATCTTGTTTTCTGTGAAATTTGGAAGGCCAACATCAACGAGCAACACGGCTGGCGCCTATTTCACTGGCGTTCCCGCGATGGAGAGGAGATTGATTTCGTGGTGGAACGATCCCCTACGGACAGAATTTTTATCGAGGCCAAGGTTTCACCTCGCCGCCCACCAAACATCAACGCCTTTCCTGAGATTAAAAAAGTCTTTGGAGTGAGTCCCCCTAAAAATAATGATTTATTTTGGGTCTGCCATCAAGAGGGAGAACGTGTGCTGGCTGGCCAAGTTCCCATAGCCCTCCTCAAAGATCAGCTAGCATCAAGCCCCCTGCGCACTTGAGGGAGCCTGCTTTGTTCTCGGACGTACAGATAAACTGTCTGTAATTTAAACCAAGCACTGTCTAAATATTCGGCACTTAGGCCCTAGAGCTGCCTCGCAAGTGACTGAATTCTATGGCCATAAATCGTGTATTCCTGGCACGCATATTGAAGCTATATGGATATGTATAAATTGACCCAAAAATCACACTTCGCGCTTTGCTTCAGTATCACTTGCCTCAGCATCACTTGCTTCTTTGGCTACTCCCACACATCCCACGCACAAGACGGACACACGCTCGCGGCACCCGCGAAGGACGTCCGATTCGTGAAGCAAAGTCCAGTCAAACTCAAAACGCCCTACACCAACAACAAGCACACCGCACTGACTTTTGATGCAGCCTATGTTCAAAAAGAGCTTCAGAAAAAAGGTCTTCCAAGTAACGGCGCGATTTCTGAAAAGGAAGTTGCGGAATTCGCACTCGAGTGGGCGAAGATGCGTTGTGAGCGCTATAGCTCCGATGAAAAAGCCGCCCTCGTTCAACAAAAAGATATTCTACGCATGTACGCCTGGGGCGGAGAACCTGCTGAACTTAAAAAAGACATCTACCTTCCCGAGGAAATGCTTAGCCTCAAACAACAGACTTTCCCTGGAAACTTAGCTGTCATGACTTACTACAAACGCAAACATGTGATGGACTGCAAGTCTGTGGGGTTTGAATCTTTTTATGGCCTCATCGGCCCGGGAGTTGGGCTCCAAGAAATTCGGGACCAAAGAAATAACGGCAACCCACTTCTTGAAGGCGTGGTGTTTACTTCGCATTATTCGGATCTAGAGCCTGGCGTCTACAAAGGGGTCTACAACGCTCGAAGCACTTGTGAACCAAGACCTGATGACGAGCGCCTCGTCCTACATGGGATCGTGTCTTGTTATGAAAAAGCTGAAACGCTCCTCGATAAACAAGGGCGTGATGAAACACTTGTGAGTTATTCCAAAAGAAAAGCACTTGGAAGAGCCAGCCTCGAAGAATGCGCCAAGCTTGTCGAAACAGCGAGAAAGCACAGTCCCGAAATTGCGGAGACCGTCTTCAACAAGCCTGATCCCGCGAAAGTTTGTCAGAAACTCGAGATTTAAGAGTTAGTTAGGTGCCAGATACAGGTATCGGATACCTAAGCCGCATCATCATCGATAATCTGCTCTAGCTTAAGGCGAATAAATTTTTGGTAATCGATTCCACTGGCTTGAGCTTTTTTCTTTAGCGCCGTTAGCAGTTCCTCGCTCATGCGGATAGTGACAGTTTTATTCTTAGGCATAAACTCAAATCGAATGCGCTTCCAACCTGAGGCGCCCTGAATAAAGTCTGACATGTCGTGATCGAGTGAATCACCCTGCTTTTGAACAATGTTCTTAGCTTTAGATGTTTTCTTTGATTTTTTCATAGATCAGAATTTCCTTCTTGTGCATGTAGCGAGCAGAGATGACTCGGATCAAAGTAGCTCCTCGAAGCTCCCTCATTGTAAAAATGGCGATCATGGCCCGCCCCGTCACCTCCGCCGAAAAAGCCACATATCGATCTTCAACATCAGAGTTTTTATAGTCTGGAACGATAAGCAACTCTTGCTGAAAGAATTTTTCAATCTGCTTAAGACTCAAACCATGCTTTTGCGCCTTAAGCAGGTTCCCATCATCCCAATCAAACCCCTCAGCCGCGATGGATCTACATTGTATCTTCACAGGCTACTCCACTGTATGACATTTGTAAATACAAATGTATGTAGATTATTTTTTGAGTTTCCTTGAATGGCCATACGCGTGTGCCATCGCAAATTTGGTGCCATCGCCGGTCATCGCAGCCGTGCGGACCGCGAGCACGGACCGCGAGTGCGACCGCAGGTGCCAGATACAGGTATCGGATACCTGTATCTGGCACGCCTGCGTTTCGTCGTGTAAAATTACCGATCATGGGTCTGAAACGATATTTTACATTCCGCCATCTTTGGATCTTTTCGACGGCTCTGGCCGGCGCTCAATTTCTATACTCTTTAGTCACTCCTCAAATGAGCCATTTCTCCATGGAATGGAACCGCGAGGCTTGCGTGCTCAGAGAAACGAGCACGGTTTTGAGTGAAGATAGCTGCGGGAAAAGTTACACAAGAGCGATTGTCCAAGCCCAACCTTATCTAGAAAACATCGGCGGCATCGCCTGCCTTAGCGCGAAGGAAAGTACGCCCTTCAAAGAACTCTCGGAAATCCAACACAAACTACGACAACAAAGCTGCGCGCTTCCGAAGAATATGCCCTGGGGCGCTTACTATTTCAAAACTCCTGACATAGGCCAAGATGCCAAAAATGTTTGGTACGCGAGAGCTGCGACGGTATATTTTCTTGAAAAGAAAAGTTTGTTGCTAAACGGCTACGATGTTTTGCTAGCCTCCGCCTTCGACCCCAAACTAGTGAAGTCCATTGGCAACAGCGAAGACCAGCACTACCCGAATCTGATTCCTTTTATCTATGCCTCATTCATGAAGACCATCGACCAAGTTCACCCACTGTGGCTACAGATGTTTCAGGTTTTTTTGCTAGCTGGAGTGATGTGGCTGTTCTGGAAGACACGCAGTGCTGATGCTAGTCAGGCCACGAGCGCAGCAGAAAACAAATGTGCTTCAAGGTGGACATGGGCTGCGTTCGCACTTGCACCTATCGGAGCTGTGTTTGCTTTTCAATTGTACACCGACCTTTGGCTCATAGCGGGCTTACTACTTCTGCTTTTGTCGCTCGACCGCCAATGGCTGTGGCTATCTTGCCTCGCCGTCATCGCGATTCCTTTCGTCAATGCGGAGGCTTGGTTTCAGATGGCGATGTTACTTGCTGGCTATCAGCTTTTGCACAAGCGACCGCTGCCCTGGTGGCTCTTGCTGCTAGCAGCTAGCTCATCGCTCGGCTACTTGCTTGGCATTCAAGGACCTCTGAAAGACGCGAGCCTTTTCGTCGCTATGGGCGTAAGACTCTCCTCACTGGGCGCGAGCTTAGCTCATCTCGTCGACCCGAGGCTATGGGGGCTGTTGTGGCCGTTGAGTTTTTACTGGCTCTGGCAGAATCGTCTTCGACTGGACCGAGCTGCCTGGCCCCTATTAGCTTCTGTTGCCATCATTCCGGTGATGCACAACACGATGTTTAGCGTGCCTACAGACGGGCGCGCCCTATGGACGACGCTGCCGCTATTGTGGCTAATTGTGCGAGATTGCCAGCAGCAGCTACAACGAAAAAGTTAGTTTCGCGTAGGACGATGGTCACAAAGGAGCAATCACCCCAGGTGCTACAATTCGACTTTTTCTTTTTCAATTTGATCACGATAAGATTCTGCGAGGTCACGGCGATTGACGAGGTCGACTTTAATCGGCAGGTTGGAATTCTCCAAGGACTCTTCGATAGTTCCAATCAAAGCTATCGGTGCAGATTCCCTAAACTCATATAGCAAGTCCAAATCAGAAAACTTTTGTGAATCTCCTCGAGCTCGAGACCCAAAAACCCAAACTTTTGCATCGGCTTTTTTTAGAGGATCAATCGCCAAAAGCCTTAAGACCTCCCAGTTTTCCTCTCTCAAGCCGAATTTATTCGAACTCATAACGACTGCAACCGCTCAAATAACGAATCAAATACAACAACAGCTTCTCTCGCTATGTCGTAGATTTCTTCTGCGACCTGCTCATTGTAGGAGTGAGAGGAAAGGTTTCTAGCATCAATCAGCTTGAACCATACATTCGGATCATCAATAAGGCCCTGCTGCGCGAGATCTCGCACAACCACCTTGGGAGCTGTCGCACTCAGGCCCAAAACCTTCTTTGCACTTTTCCAAGCGAGTTCAACAGTAAACTCAAATCTCTGAATCACGGAGTCCCGAACAAATTCATCTTTAGGCTGCGCCAAAGCTTGTTTGAGTCTTGCAAGCGCTCTTTCAAATTCTTTTGTCGTCGCTGCCATATTACACAAATCATAGCCCCAAAATGTTTTAATATCCAAGTCAAAAAGGCAAGAAAAGCCTGCAGGTGGCGAGTTTGCCATTCATGGTTTAGATATACATCCAAATGTTAATTTCCACATATATCACTTTGTGCCTTATTGTCAGCACACTCTGGACCTCTCTAGACACCCTCCCTATACAAAAT
>CAZXHL010000104.1:0-9703 GCA_964640545.1 uncultured Bacteriovorax sp.
GAACTTAGGGGCTGAATTCAGCGATGCGGATAATACGATTAACTCTGGCAATTGGAGCAGCGGTGTGGCAACAGGTCTTGGAACGGTCACATTCCGATCCTTCACCGTGGGCTCAGCCGCAACTGCAAAAGTTGTCGTAACCGCTCTGGGTATCGACGGGACTGCCAATATCTTACTTGATGGCGCTGACTCTACCGTTGCCGGCTTCGACATTGGTCACGCGGCAGCTGCAAAAATGGCCGCGATTTCTTCTCCTGCGAGTGCTGTTGTAGGCAACATCGTTACCGCTGTCGTAGAAGTACGAGACACTTATGGCAACCCTGTTCAGGGCTATTCTAATAATGGCGTTCTAGATCCTAACTCGGGTGGCTCTGCGATTTTTGCAGGAAACACAGGAGCCAACGGTCAAGCCAATATCACCTGGACTCTAGGCACGGGTGTAGGCACACAAGAACTCACTGAAACCCTCAGCCCAAGTGCGAATGCGACATGGACGATCACAGCTGACCACGACGTCATTGACTACCTCGAAATTGTTCAAGGCAATAACCCGACACAATTGGCAACAGTGAAGTCTGAAGTTGGCACGCTCCTTCAAGTTCGTGCTCGCGACCGTCACGGCAACTTAGCTACGGGCCTTCCTGTAGAGTTTAGGGTCACGGCTGGTGGCGGCTGTGTGACGAGCGGATGTAGTGTGGATCCTGCGACTGTGATCAGCACAGATGTCACAACAGACGGCACGACTGCGATTGCCCAGCTCGACGCTTGGAAACTCGGTAAAACTGCCGGCACTACCAATAACACGCTCGTCGTAGGCGCTGATGGCGGAGGCGACTTCCCAGGCAGTAGTGGTGATGGCTCTGTCACTTTCACAGCCTCTTCAACAGCAGGTGCTGCCGATCACTTCCTGGTTGAACTAGACCAATACACTAGTAACGCTGGCGAAGCTCGAAAGATTACTCGACTTGAAGTTCAAGATGATGAGAACAATACGGTGCTTAACTATGGTGGAACAGTGACTCTTAGTGTGCCTAGTCCTGACGGCACTTACCCGCCAGTCTTCAGCGGCACCACTATTGTATTTGACCCTTCAGATAACGGGGTCCTTTCCGACTCTGGTACCGGACTAGCTACTGTTACCTTCAAAAAGGCCGGTATGAAAGTCGTGAGAGCGACTCAAGGTGGCGCAACTGGCGACTCTGGCACTGTGACCATTCAGCCATCACTCAATGGGAATCTTTATACTCTAGGGAGTGTTAGTGGCCCATCGACTGGCATCGTCGGAGCAGAGCCTGCAACGCTTCCAATAATCAGAATTCTAGACGAATTTGCTAACCCTGTTCCCGGAATCAACAATTCCGATTTTGTTGCAGTCGGCGTAAGTGATCCAAGTGGTAGCATCACACCTGCCGCGACGTCTGGCACCGCCGGCTCAAGTTCAGGACTTGTCGGATCAACAAATGCTAATGGTGAAGTCGAAGTCCAATGGACTCTTGGTGAACTCGCAGATACAAATGCACACAGCCTTGAGGTTTCAGTAATTAGCGGCAGCTCCGTGACCTTCACTGCATCTGGCACTCACGCAGCCCCCAACAAGATTGTCCTGGTCTCCGGAGATACGGCTCAACATGCTACCGACTCGTCAAACTTTTTTGCGACTCCTCTCGTGGCTGAGGTGCAAGATATTTTCGGCAACCCGATCTTGTCTGGAACAGCTCCGACAGTTGAAGTACAACTTCACAACAACCCGTTCTGTGGTTCTTTGGTCGCGGGCTCTAACCTCGGAGGCCAAAGCATTTCACTTTCGAATGGCCAGGCTAGCTTCCAAGATCTCAGCTTTAACATGGATTCCACCGGCGGAACCGACGATCTACATGCTTGTGTCTTTGGGACTGGACCCAGCTCTGGATTAACAAGTTCTAGTTCTGTAGGCGTTACGATATATCCAAATGTGGTAGTGAGTCTTGATACCGCTACTCACGACCAGGGAGACTCTCCTACTTTGCTCAGAGCAGGTAGCGGCGACCGACAAACCCTATCGATTGCAGGCGGAAAAACGAACTTCACCGTTTCTCTGATTTCTGCGACGGCAGGCGGAAGCATTGGAGCAGCCACAACACGAAGTCCGACCTACACCTCTGGAAGCGGCGGATCTACTTGTCAAACTGCTGACTCCATCGAAGTGCAAACAACAGACCTTTCGCAGAACGTGACGGCGACCCTGCCTATCAACTACTCAAATGCCGTTTCCAATATTGCTTACAACGACACCCTCAGCAGCGACCCATTAAATGGAGCCAACCCAAGTAAAGCGGAAATGGAAAACTATGGTTCCGACAACTCAGATGATGTCGTCAAGACTTTCGTGATTGAAAACACCGGATGCCTCAGAACGGAGAACCTGTCTGTTACCGTTACGGACAATGGAGCCAATAGCTCTGGCAGCAATGCCGACGGTCTAGGTTTCGATTGGGATGTCACCACTTTCTGTGACGGCTCTCAGCTCAAAGCTCAAATGGGCTTTGGGGGAGATATGGCTCAAACCCGATGTTCGTTTACTGTCACATTGAACGACAATACTGATGATGCTGGGTCAACCACTGAGAACTTTAGCCTGCAGGTCACCATTAATGCTGGCCGCGGAGTGACAGAGACCTTCAACATTTCAGGCTCGAGACTCGCTCCGTAAAGAAGCATCCGCTAAGATACTAGGATGACCAAACGAAGCGCAAACATTCTAAAAGTCGTTGTATCATTCGCCATCTTTGGTGGGGTGCTCTGGTTTGCCCTGCAACCACGCGACACCAAGCTTCCCACCATCGAGGATCCACGTGGAAAGTCTCTGAATGAACTCCTTGCCGAGGATAGAAAAATCATCTTTGAACAGAAAAAGGCCTCCCCTTCTCGCACCTACAACGCCTTAGTCCGCCTTGGTCAGCAACGCGAAGAAAAGTTCCCAGAGGCCATCAAGCCGCTACTAGCCAGTCCCGGCGATGATCCACTCATTCTGCGTGGTATCGCTAGAGGCATCGGGTTTTTTGATGATGTTGTGGCTCTCGATACTTTGAAAAACCTCTCTGGGCATCCAAACCTAGATGTCCGCAAAGAGGCCTACACAGGGCTGAGCTACAAGAGAAGTCCTGCACGATTCGAAACGCTGCTTCAACGCTTCCAAGCACTGTCCCCGTCTGATAGCGAACGTCTTGACCTGGTACGCCCCCTACAAAAAACAGCTGCCGGGAATGATTTAGCAAAAGTAAGATCAATCGTCGTCGACACCTGGCTAGAAGCCCCCAACAACCGAGCGCAAATTGGATTTGTCATTTCACTCTACCCCAATGATATTGAAGTCCAAAAACAGCTCGTGAAAATGCTAAAATCCCCGTCTGAATTCAAAGCGGTTTATGATCTCGTGGTCAAAGCTCTTGCCAGTTCACAAAATCCGGAATTGAAAAAAATCGCGTGGAAACTCTTTTCCGAAACCAAAGACAATCGAGTCAGGGGGAACTTATTGAGCAATTTAAACAGACTCTGCCCCGAAAATCGTATTAATTTTGTTCAAGAGGCGCTCAAGGAGCCTGGGCAAGGTAGTGTTGTCCAAGTAGCTCTCACGCAGCTCGTAGAAATGAAACACCCAGAAACTAAAAAGATCTTGGGTGACATTCTTGGACAAGACGCTTATCCGGCAAACCTCAAATCCTTCGTAGAGACTTCGTTGATGCCTCGCTTAGATGATGGCCGCGCTGATCCCTGCCAAAGAAAATAGTCCACTTGAAACTCCAGTCAGAAAATTGACGCAATCACTAGGTCACGACGCTTCCTCCAGAAGAAATCTTTGAAAGGCACCGCGTTACCTACAAAATTCTTCATATCTTCATAAAGTCTTAAAGATTTCAGCAATAAAGACCGAATTTTCTTATGTATGAGAATCTCTGTACCATTTCTGGTGTTGTCTGTCTTTGTATTGAGCGCTTGCGGTTCTACGACAGTTCAGCTCACCTCCCAACCAGAAGGCGCTAACGTCTTCTTAAAACCTTTAGGATCAGGCTCGCAAAAAAATGTCGGAGTAACTCCCCAAACTTTGAATCTAGACGAACTAGCTGGCGAGTTAGGTGGCTCTGGTCCTATATGGGTAGAACTCACAAAAGATGGCTACACCAAAACCAGAGTTTTGCTCACTGATATGCTCGGCACAGACGTCAGCATCAGCGTCGATCTCGAAGAGATACCAGGTTTTTTCAATCAAGACATCGCTAATGAGGTTGTGGGCTCTCTCTTTACAGCCCAGAAACACATTCGCAATAAGCAATACAAAGAAGCTGAAGAGATCATCAAAAAAATAAAAGAAAAATCCCCAAATATTGCGGCGGTGTACGAGCTTGAGGGTGGATCACTCTTCGTACAAAGCAAACGAAAAGAGTCTCTAGATGCCTATAAACAGGCTTTTAAAATCAATCCCAAAAACGTTGATACCAAGCGTATGATTGATCTCCTTGAGAAAAATTTAGGAGGCAAGCCATGAATCGGCTAAAAAACCTACTCTTTACATTGATTGCAGCGGCTTCCACTTTCGCCATGGCTCAGAACGAGTCCATCGGCTGGCAGAAAGTTCAGTTAGAAGAAAAACTCAACAAAGCCATTGCGACCAGACTTTCACTGAGCTTCGCTCCAGAAAGCTTTCAAGTTTCTACCTCCATTACTCTTTCTTCGGTCGCCCAAGAAAGCTTCGCTGCAGATACCACTCCTCCAGCTGAGGAGAAATCCCCAATTCGTGCTCCAGCATCCGCTCAAAATTCAGCCAAAACCTCCATGACCATTCAGATTCCAAACATCGGTGAGATTGAGGGAATGGGAGCTGAAGAGTTCCTCGATCTTCTCACACTGCAATCCATACAAGCACAGGAATACTTCGATTCTCCTGGAACTGGACGCTCGCCTGCGAGCACTCCTCTAGCAATGCCGTCGGCAAAGATTGCAGATCTTTTCCAAAGCATTGCCTCTATTGATATCACACTCTTTATAGATGAGAGCTTAAGTGATGACGGCGTAAAACTCGCGGAACAAATCGTCAACCGTCAAATCGCTTCCTTCAAGAATCTCAATCCAAAACTTACGACTGAAAAAGGCAAAATCATTCCTGAAAAAACTCCTCCCTCACTCATTGAACAACTCAAGGAATGGGCAGGACCTGCAGGTCAGATCGTGTCTGTCATCCTACTGGGTATTTTTGCCTTGATAGGCGTCATCATCTTTTTTTCAAAATTTAATAAAATTGCCCAAGAACTTTTAGGAGTCGCTCAAAGTGTTTCTGATTCTATGCAAAAAGCATCCGATGGATTCGGCACGCTTTCCGAGGCTGCGTCTGGGGCACTTAGTGGTGGATCGGGCGATGGTGCTAGTGCCGGAGGAGCGTCTGCTGGTAGCGGCACTTCCGGAGAAGCAGGCCTAGGCGGCGGTTCTGCGGGTGGCGCAGCTGGTGGATCAGGTAGCGGTGCAAGTGTTGGCGCCTCAGCCATGGAACGCCCACAACGTGAACTCGTGGGCCTTAGTCGCTTCAAAGATCTATACAAAAGCAATGAAGCAGCAGCTATTAAAATTCTTCTTGAGTCCCTAGACTCAAGAGATGGAGCCGCGGCTTCCGCCCTAACATTCATCGCACAGAGTGCGAGCCCTGAAGAACTCACTGAACTCATGAGCAAAATAGATCAACGGGCAAAAGAGAAGTGGAACCGCGTCTTAGAAACCGCACCGACAATTGATCACTCTGTAGCCGGTGAGCTCTACTTAGAAAAAGCTCTTGCTCGCAGCATACTTTTCGTCGAATCAAAGCTCGGAAAAACGCTTGAGCAAGACCTCGAAGAACTCGGACCTGAAGAACTACAGAATCTGGTCAATAAGAACGCAGAAATTGCCCCTGCTCTTTTCAATCTATGTCCCCCTTCGGTGGTTTCAGAAACAGTTCTCAACCTTCGAGGAGAAAATGCTGACGAGATCATCCGGCTTGCTAGTAATTTTGATGTTTCTCAAATTGATAGCGTCCTCGATGCCGTAAGATCCGCAGTCTCTGAGGAAGTAAGCCGAATGAAGATTCAAGGCCCGATCTTCACCCGAAGCATCCCTGACCTCATCGCGCAGGCTAGCGCCGAACGTGAAAAGTTATTGTTCCAACTTTTGGCAGAAGGTCAGAACTGGAAATCTCTCAAATCAACATCTCAGGAATACTTTCCCTCGGAATTGATCGGAGAGCTTTCACCCGAATCACTCAAAGAGATTCTCAAAGCTATGGATACCAAAACTCAAGCCGCTGTTTGCGTCACCGTAGAAGAGACCCTGTCTCAGAAGCTATTAGCTTCCATGGGGGAACCTGGCTCACAGGCACGCGACGTACTCGATCTCGAAATGAGCAACATCACGCAGAATGAATCCCGACTAGAAGCGACAAAAGATGACGCGGATATTCATTGGTCAAAGTTCTTAAAAACCGTTCGTACCCAGCTCAAAAAGAACAAAAAACTCGAGAAGGAATCTCAACAGATTCTTGCCACCTGGATCGATCGACTTGTTTCAGAATATGAAGCTGGCGAGAACAAAGAGGCTGCTTAATGCTCCAACTCAAATCACTTGCTGTTGCCCTACTCTTTCTCTGGACTTCGAACAGCTTCGCCGTTCCGAAACAGATCTACTTCAAGACTGGCATGCTAAAAGGCATGTACAGCGGACCTAGGTCCGTAGGTTTCACCGTGATTCCCACTATGGAAGCAGAAATGGAATTTTTTTTCTCCTCAGCAAAATCTGAAATCGTAAAGTTAGTCAATGCTTACGATCTCAGCGAAGCTAAGAACAACTACACCTATATTGGCTATGGCAATCGCTATTACCTCGGAGGCCCTGCCATCAATTTTTCTGCCCAAGAATTTGGAGTCGACTACAAAAGTGGTGTTGGAATGCGCTACTATGTGGGATGGGACGCGGGCATCGCACACGTTCTTGTATTAGGCGCGACAAGCTCGCTTGACACAACAAGTGCCCTATTTCAACTGGGCATTACTGGCGGGCTCATCTACCAAATCAGTCAATCACTCGGTCTCGACATTAGCCTTGGATCAACATATGGATTCGGCTTCACAACAGTAAGTGTTGGGGGATTATCCCTGCGAGGAATGTTCGGCGTCACCTACTTTTTATAAAACTTAAAATCTTTTCTTGAGTCCAGGTGCTTGGCAATCCTTCAATTCTACGACTATCTTTTGGGTTGACGATGACGGGAACTTGAGTCTTAGTAGTCAACTCTCTCAAGAGCTCCACGCATTCAATCATTTTCTCTTTATCATAATAAGATAGGTCCACAAAAAAAAGATCATCTCTATCGATAATGTCATCTTCGATGAGCTTCCCAATTAGAGGCGTCAGCTGAGAAGGTTCCTCTAAAGTATCAGCATAAAACAATAGGTTTGGGACAGGATCTTCAACCGAACTAGCGGCGATCCGCCTGCGGAGATCTACACAATCGTCGTTGTCTTTATGGATTTTCATGCGATTCAGGACCAAAATTTTATTGAATGGCCCCTCAAGTGAATATCGCATAACGAGCATCATCCCAGCAAAGGCGATCGCCACCCCAAAAAAATAAACCACTAGTCTTTTATTCATCTATGGCTCAGATCCTTAATTCTTGGCAGCTTATTTGGTCGCATTAGAATCTACATGATATCCAATAGCTGCCGAATAGTAAAAGCCGCCTTAACATATTAAATCACAAGGCAACGGGACACATCGCTATTCCTAGATCAGAGTTTTTCCAGAGAAGGCATGGCCAAGATCTTCTTAAATTGCACGATCTTGGAAAGAAAAGCCCGCTTGCTATAGCGCCGCTCCCATCTTTCAGGCACAAAGACTTCGGCCAAATCCTGTTCAATATAATTGATGTAGTATGGCTCGTGATAATGGGCAGGAAAATTTTTTAGAGAAGCATCAAAATCTGGCTGATCACCTTTCTGAATGGAATCCACAAAGATCAGAGAGCCTCCAGGTTTGAGCACTCGCCTTATTTCTTCAGAAACAATAGATCGAACCCTTTGAGGCAATTCATGGAAAAGATACACGCAAACTATAGCGTCGAAAGTCTCAGCAGGAAAGGGAAGAGACTCCGCATTGGCCTCCACAAAATCCACACCCGTGTAGTCGCTCAAATTCTTTCGAGCTTTTTTCAAATAATACGGACTCAAATCACAAACTGTTAAATGAGAGTCGGGAAGATTGTCTTTGATCTCTCTAGCGAAAAGTCCGGTGCCAGCCGCAAGATCTAGAATCCTAACTCGCCCACCACCGGCTACGCTAGCCATGAGCGGGATCAGGGCTTGCCGCCTCATCGCTGCCGCCCCACCCCCGAAAAGTGTCTCCACTTGGTAATCATAGATCTCAGCCGACTTTTCACTAAGCCAACCTTCACTTTGATAATGAAAAGCTTGGGAATAATATTTAGGAAGATCGAGGCCTTTTGCTCGGCTATCAACGACGACATCACCTTTTTGCTCTCTAGACTTTACTGAAAATAAATCCAAAAAAGCCAATCCAGTCGCCTTAAGGTCGTCCCCTACATTGAATCGCTTAAATTGCTTTGAAGAGTAAACTCCCTCGGCCATCTGATCAGCATCAAGCCTTAGAAGCTCGCGCAAGTCTTCTACTATCGCCTGAGGAGAAGGCATTTTCTCACGGATCTCTTTGCTAGGCCTTCGCCCCAAGAGCAAACTGGCAATGGTATACTGACTCAGAAAATGCACCGACCTCGCGCCAGAGATAAGACGAAATGTTCTGGCAAGAGCAGATTTCTTGAAGCCTGAAAAATTTTCGAAATCTATGGTTTTCATCGCTATCCTACGCCTGAAAAAACGGTGTGGGATCTATATACACCCGATAGCTCGACAGCAAACCTTCCGGATCTAAGTCCATGAGAGTCATAAAGCCCAGAGATACTTCCGCACCTGACTTCTTCAGGTAATGAACCCTTCCCTCACAGTAGATCTTGTTTTCAACCTGATGAGCATTGAGCACGTCATGAGCGATCTTATCTATCTGCTCGTAGATAGATTGAGCCAGCTGCGCGATGGCATTTCGCCCCTTCATGGGACTGGCGTTGGCAAAAACCATTTCACCATCATCAGCAAAAAACTTCGAAAAGGCTTCGGACTCCATTCCGTCAACCACTCGGTAAAATTGTTCCAAATCAAAATTCGTCATAAGATAGGAGATAGCCCTATTCTGAAAAATGTGCCATTTCTGTTTAAGACTTTAGCCTTTCTGGACTATTATGGAGGACAAATGAATCTTTGGAAAATCTATCTATTCATTGCGATCCTCTCCGGCTGCACATCCTCAGGGTTGGAGCCGAATTGGGATGCCGCAAACAACCCATCCACCAGCACCCGCCCCTTCGCGAAGCGGAGTGCTTCAACAAACTTCAGAGTCGAGTTACGAAAGATCGGTGGAGATCAACGCCAATCAAATAACATCGATGGTGATGTGACCATTGTTAAAAATGGAAGACGAGTGAACGCGAGACCTTCTTTTTCGTCTAACTCACGTCAAACTCTAAGTCGCTCTAGCCATTCAAGCTACGTCTTGGCCCAACCCGGATATCCAGCCAACTTACTATACGACGAGCAAACCATAGTCTTTACACTTGGCCGCCCTCGCGGGGAACATA